>NZ_JBDGJK010000066.1:0-204 GCF_057656935.1 Variovorax sp. Soil_C_33 | reverse complement strand
TCGCTGTGGGGCTCGCTGCTCAAGTTCCGGCGCGAGTTCGACCAGTACATCAACCTGCGCCCGGTGCGCCTGTTCGAGGGCGTGCCTTGCCCGCTGGCCGGCCGCCAGCCGGGCGACATCGACTACCTGGTGGTGCGCGAGAACACCGAGGGCGAGTACACCTCGCTCGGCGGCGTGATGTACGAGGGCACCGAGCGCGAGATC
>NZ_JBDGJK010000065.1:0-212 GCF_057656935.1 Variovorax sp. Soil_C_33 | reverse complement strand
GCACCGTTGAGGAGAAGCACCATGGAAACATCCACCTCTCCGACGGTCGTGAGCGCCACGGCGTCCCTGGCGCCACCGCCGCAAGAGCGCCGGGGCGGCCCGCTGCGCCGGCTCGGCGGCTTCGGCCCCTCCGGCCTGCTCGGCCTCGCGGTGCTGCTGTTCTGGCTGCTCGCGGCGCTGCTCGGGCCCTGGCTGCTGTCGCACAGCACGGC
>NZ_JBDGJK010000064.1:0-240 GCF_057656935.1 Variovorax sp. Soil_C_33 | reverse complement strand
ATGGCGATCGCGTTGCCCGCATAGATCGGCCGCTCGAAGGTGTCGGGGCTGTCGACCTTGGTGACGTCGCTGATCTGCGCCACATCGAGCTTGGCCGCCACGCGCGGCGCCACGTTCTTGCCGTTGGCCGTGGCCGGGAACAGGATGTGGCTGTAGTTTTTGGCGATGGCGAGAACTTGCGCAGCGACGTTCTCGGCCAAGTTCTCGGCCAGCGAGGGGCTGTCGGCGGCGATCACCTTG
>NZ_JBDGJK010000063.1:0-274 GCF_057656935.1 Variovorax sp. Soil_C_33 | reverse complement strand
CTACGTCAGCCCGATAGAGTTCGAGAAAGCTCAAAAAGCTTAGGCCGGTGTCCACGAAACCGGCAGCAGCCCAGTCCGATCGAATTTCGTCATGGAGCTGAGGTCAAGCCAACGACCTGGCCGACTTTAGCTGTGGCGTGAACGCCTGGAAGGCACTTCATGAGGAAAACTGGAGGGTCGTGACGAAATTCCGGTAATGGCCGGCTGCAGTCGAACGACTAGCTCGCCGTCGGGTCGCTGCGGCGCTTGGTGTCAGCCTCAATGTCCTCGGGTG
>NZ_JBDGJK010000062.1:0-293 GCF_057656935.1 Variovorax sp. Soil_C_33 | reverse complement strand
GGCTCGCCCGCGGCCGGCTCCACGCCGCACTTCATCGGCGCGCTGCTGGGCATCAACAACGGCGTGGAGCTCAAGCACGTGCCCTACCGCGGCTCGATCCCCGGCGTGACCGACGTGGTGGGCGGCCAGATCGCCTCGATGATCACGCCCAGCGGCGACTTCATCGCCAACCACAAGGCCGGCAAGCTGCGCCTGCTCGCGACTTCCGGCAAGGCGCGCTCGCCGTTCTCGCCCGAGGTGCCGACGCTGGCGGAGCAGGGCTTTCCGGAACTGACGACCGAGGAGTGGTTCGG
>NZ_JBDGJK010000061.1:0-302 GCF_057656935.1 Variovorax sp. Soil_C_33 | reverse complement strand
TGGATCTTCCACTTCTTGCAAAGCCGGCGCACCGCGTTCTTCAGCACCACCTCGTAGGGTTGCCAGTCGCCCAGCACTTCATCGAAGCGGTAGGCGGTGAAGTCGGCGATGAACTGCTCCATCTGCTCGGCCGGAATGCGGTCGGCAAAGATGTCGCGCGTCAATTCGCCCATGCGAAAGCGCGTCAGCGTGCCATAGCAGTCGAAGGTGATGTACTTGGGACGGAAGGTCATGATGGTCTCGGTTCCTTAGGTGGCAAATGCGACAAGTTCATTACGAAGCGATTGCAGCACGCACACGCG
>NZ_JBDGJK010000060.1:0-311 GCF_057656935.1 Variovorax sp. Soil_C_33 | reverse complement strand
GCGCGCCAGGTGGGCGTGGGCTACATCATCGTCTTCCTGAACAAGTGCGACATGGTGGACGACGCCGAACTGCTCGAGCTCGTCGAAATGGAAGTGCGCGAGCTGCTGGACAAGTACGAATTCCCCGGCGACGACACCCCCATCATCCACGGCTCGGCCAAGCTCGCCCTGGAAGGCGACAAGGGCAAGCTGGGCGAAGAAGCCATCATGAAGCTGGCCGAGGCGCTGGACACGTACATCCCCACGCCCGAGCGTGCGGTGGACGGCACCTTCCTGATGCCCGTGGAGGACGTGTTCTCCATCTCCGGGCG
>NZ_JBDGJK010000059.1:0-322 GCF_057656935.1 Variovorax sp. Soil_C_33 | reverse complement strand
CGTCACCGCGTCGTAGCCGCGCAGCTCCTGCACCTTCTGGATGTCGATGCCGTACTCCTCCTCGCCCAGCGTGAAGGAAAGGAATTCCAGCGGCTTCGCGGCCTGCTTCGATGTGTCTGTTGCGTTCATCTGCGTCTCTTCATGAGGTTTGAAATTGGGGGAGAGCGGGCCGGGTGCCGACATCCAGCCGGAACACGCTGACCGCCTCGACGAGGCTGCCGGCCTGTTCCTGCATCGACTGCGCCGCAGCCGCCGCCTCTTCCACCAGCGCCGCGTTCTGCTGCGTCACCTGGTCCATCTGCGTGATCGCCTGGTTGATCTG
>NZ_JBDGJK010000058.1:0-341 GCF_057656935.1 Variovorax sp. Soil_C_33 | reverse complement strand
AGCTCGCTGGAGCAGACCGCGGCCTCGATGGAAGAACTCACCAGCACCGTGAAGCAGAACGCCGACAACGCGCGCCAGGCCAATCAGCTCGCGCTCTCGGCCTCCGAGGTGGCAGTCAAGGGCGGCGACGTGGTCAGCCAGGTGGTGGACACCATGGCTTCGATCAATGCTTCGTCGAAGAAGATCGTCGACATCATCGGCGTGATCGACGGCATCGCCTTCCAGACCAACATCCTGGCCTTGAACGCAGCGGTCGAAGCGGCCCGTGCCGGCGAGCAGGGCAGGGGCTTCGCGGTGGTGGCATCGGAGGTGCGCAGCCTGGCGCAGCGCTCGGCCGCGGC
>NZ_JBDGJK010000057.1:0-350 GCF_057656935.1 Variovorax sp. Soil_C_33 | reverse complement strand
TCGCTGTGGGGCTCGCTGCTCAAGTTCCGGCGCGAGTTCGACCAGTACATCAACCTGCGCCCGGTGCGCCTGTTCGAAGGCGTGCCCTGCCCGCTGGCCGGCCGCCAGCCGGGCGACATCGACTACTTGGTGGTGCGCGAGAACACCGAGGGCGAGTACACCTCGCTCGGCGGCGTGATGTACGAGGGCACCGAGCGCGAGATCGTGATCCAGGAATCGGTGTTCTCGCGCCACGGCACCGACCGCGTGCTGAAGTACGCCTACGAACTGGCGCAGGCGCGCAAGCGCAAGCACCTGACGGTGGCCACCAAGAGCAACGGCATCGCGATCAGCATGCCCTGGTGGGACGG
>NZ_JBDGJK010000056.1:0-392 GCF_057656935.1 Variovorax sp. Soil_C_33 | reverse complement strand
AACTCAGGCCGAAATCTTCTCCAGGTAATAGCAACCGAGCCCGCGAACCGTTGCGACGCGCACCGGTCCCTTTTCGAACTTCTTGCGCAGACGATGGATGTACTGGCCGCAGCAGACACTGCACGCGTGACCCCTCTTCAAACCTGAGGACGAACGCACGCGACGTAGCGGCAGCAGGTACGGGGTCGCAGGGTGGCGTCGAGGCGTGGCAAGATGACGCCCAATCCTTCGCTCGGGCGGACCTCTACCGGCAAGGCACTTGAGCCCCGACGCCGGTTTAGTTCATCATCCGATCCGCGAGCAAGTGCCTCGCCGTGGGCTGCTGCCGGTTTCAAAGACACCTTGTTAAGGTGGAAGATGAAACCGGAGGTGGTTCATGGGAACGAGAAGGC
>NZ_JBDGJK010000055.1:0-446 GCF_057656935.1 Variovorax sp. Soil_C_33 | reverse complement strand
GCGCGCAGGCAGCCGAGCTGCCGGGCGCTGGACGCAGTTACGCGCGAGGAGGTTTGTGGGGAACGCGAGGCGAGACGGTGGCCATCGCGTGCAGAGGCTCAGCCAGCTCGGCCTGCGGGAGACCGTGAAGAAGGGGTGTGCCGAGCGTTGGCATCATGCCGACCGAATGACACGCAGCGCAGCTGCCGCATTTGTGGAACGCATCGGACTGGTCGGCATGCGCGCTCAGCGCGTCGTGGCGGTCTGCGCTATCGTCACCGCTCACATTCACATGCTGATGCTCGGCACCTTGCACCGAAGCATGGTTGTGCTGGCTGTGATCGTGCGCCACGCCCGTGCTCAGCTGCGTCGGCTCAGGCGTGCAAAGCGCCATGGCCGCAGCCGCGTAGCCCTGGAAGGGCACCGCGAGCATCATGAGCCACAGCAGGATTGCGCGAAAGCTGGTC
>NZ_JBDGJK010000054.1:0-448 GCF_057656935.1 Variovorax sp. Soil_C_33 | reverse complement strand
AGAAAATGGCAAAAGGAAAATTCACCCGCACGAAGCCGCACGTGAACGTGGGCACGATCGGTCACGTGGACCATGGCAAGACCACGCTGACGGCGGCGATTGCGACGGTGCTGTCGACGAAGTTCGGCGGCGAAGCCAAGGCCTACGACCAGATCGACGCGGCGCCTGAAGAAAAAGCGCGCGGCATCACCATCAACACCGCCCACGTCGAATACGAGACGGCCAACCGCCACTACGCGCACGTGGACTGCCCCGGCCACGCCGACTACGTCAAGAACATGATCACCGGTGCCGCCCAGATGGACGGCGCCATCCTCGTGTGCTCGGCCGCCGACGGCCCGATGCCCCAGACCCGCGAGCACATCCTGCTGGCGCGCCAGGTGGGCGTGGGCTACATCATCGTCTTCCTGAACAAGTGCGACATGGTGGACGACGCCGAACTGCTCGA
>NZ_JBDGJK010000053.1:0-467 GCF_057656935.1 Variovorax sp. Soil_C_33 | reverse complement strand
GTCACGTAGTCGAGCGCATTGATGTTGACGGCCAGCGAGCGCGCCATGCGGTAGGCGCCCGGCACGTAGATGATGCCCGCCGTGACGACCAGCATCGGCACCGAGGAGCCGAAGCCCGCCACCATGATGAGCGCGAACATCTTGCTCGGGATCGCGGTCAGCGTGTCCAGCCCGCGGCTGAGCACCGCGTCGATCCAGCGGCCGCTGGCGGCGGCCAGCAGCGCCAGCGTGGTGCCGGTTCCGCTGGCCAGCAGCGTGGCAAACAGCGCGACGCCGATCGTGTAGCGCGCCCCCTCGATGATGAGTGCCAGCATGTCGCGCCCGAGGTAGTCGGTGCCCAGCCAGTGCTTCGCGCTGATCGGCGCGAAGACGTTCGAGGTGCCCATGGCCGCCGTGCTGTGCGACAGCAGCCAGGGCCCGAGCAGCGCCGCGAGCAGCCAGAACAGCAGCACCGCGAGGCCGAGCAG
>NZ_JBDGJK010000052.1:0-469 GCF_057656935.1 Variovorax sp. Soil_C_33 | reverse complement strand
GCTGCTGGGCGCCCAGGCCGCCGGCATCTTCGACCGCGCCGCGATGCACGTGCCGATCGAGACCGCGCGCGAAGCCCGCGAGATCGCGCGCCGGCTCGACGCCGACTGCGCCGTGGCCATCGGCGGCGGCTCCACCACCGGCTTGGGCAAGGCGATCGCGCTGGATTCGGGCCTGCCGATCGTCGCCATCCCCACCACCTACGCGGGCAGCGAGATGACGCCGATCTACGGCCTGACCGAAGCGGGCCTCAAGAAGACCGGCAAGGACCCTCGCGTGCTGCCGCGCGCCGTGATCTACGACCCCGAGCTCTCGCGCAGCCTGCCGGTGGGTTTGAGCGTCACCAGCGGCATCAATGCGATCGCGCATGCGGCCGAGGGCTTGTACGCGCAGGACAGCAACCCGGTGATGGACCTGATGGCCGAGGAAGGCATCGCCGCGATCGCGCGTGCGCTGCCGGCGATCCGGCGC
>NZ_JBDGJK010000051.1:0-521 GCF_057656935.1 Variovorax sp. Soil_C_33 | reverse complement strand
GTCAAGCACGGCCATCTGGAGGAACTGCTGCGCGACGTGCTGGTCGACGAAGCGCGCAGCGCCTGGCTCAAGGCCAAGGGCGCCGAGCCGAACATCAGCCAGCTGTCGGTGACGACAGGCTTGAACCGCAAGGCGGTGACCGCCATGGTGCGTGAGGTGGAGGATCCGTTGCCGCACACCGGGATGTCGGCCGCGGCCAAGACCCTGACCTTGTGGCTGCAGATGATCGACGACGATCCTGCGCACCGGTCCCTGCCCATCGTGGCCGAAGGCCAGGGGCCATCGTTCGAGACGCTCGCCCGGCGGGCCAGCCGCGGCAACGTGCACCACCGCACCATCCTCGATGAGCTGATGCGCCTGAACATGGCGATCGAGCACGAAGGGCGCGCCGAACTCAACGCCACCGCCTTCGTTCCGGCGAAGGACCTGAAGACCATGCTCGCCTTCCTGGGCGACAACACGCGCGATCACCTGCTCGCGGGCGTGGCCAACACGCTCGGCGCAGAGCCGCCCCTGCTGGA
>NZ_JBDGJK010000050.1:0-527 GCF_057656935.1 Variovorax sp. Soil_C_33 | reverse complement strand
GGCGGCGCCGCCGCGCTCGCTGCCCTGCACCCGCTGGCCGCACTGGCCCAGACCCTCGAGCAGGTCAAGATCTACTACGGCTTCCCGGCCGGCAGCGCCGGCGACAGCGTGGCGCGCCGCGTCGGCGAGAAGATGGCCGGCTCGGCCTACACCCGCAACGCGGCCGTGGTCGAGAACAAGCCCGGCGCGGGCGGGCGCATCGCGCTGGAGGTGCTCAAGGCAGCGCCGGCCGACGGCAGCGTGCTGGCGCTCACGCCCTTCTCCTGCACCTCGATCTACCCGCACATCTACAAGAAGCTGAGCTACGACCCGGTCAAGGACTTCGCGCCGGTGTCGATCGCCGCCGTGATGCACCACGGCCTGGCGGTCGGCCCGCTGGTGCCGGCCAGCGTCAAGAACGTGAAGGACTTCCTGGCCTGGGCCAAGGCCAACCCGAACGAGGCGAGCTACGGCTCGCCCGCGGCCGGCTCCACGCCGCACTTCATCGGCGCGCTGCTGGGCATCAACAACGGCGTGGAGCTCAAGCA
>NZ_JBDGJK010000049.1:0-535 GCF_057656935.1 Variovorax sp. Soil_C_33 | reverse complement strand
CCGCTGCTCGTGCCGGAGGTGCCCGAAGTGCCGCCGCCCTGGCCGTCGCCGCCAGCAGGGCCGCTCTCTCCGCCGGCAACCGATCCACCGCCAATCCCCGCGGAGCCAGCGCTGCCGAATGCCGCACCGCCACCGCCGCCGCCACCGCCGCCGCAGGACAGCACCAACCCGACAAGCAGGGCCAGAAAGCCGTTGCGCAGCCAAGTGCTCGTCATGCTTTTCGTCTCGATCGTTTGGAGGGAGCGGTGGGCAGTTCTTTAGCGTAGTCGGTTGTGCCGTTTTCGTAGTAGGTGTAGATGCCGACCCGGATGCGGCCCGAGGCTGTTTCCTCGGCCTCATCGTAGGCGCGCGTCATTTCCTTCGCCAGCTGGAAGTGCAGCTCGCTCCAGCGCTCCCGCACGAACTGATGGATGCGTTCGCAATCTTCCAGCGAAATCCCTGCTGCGAATACCGATCGTTCCAGCAGGGGCGGCTCTGCGCCGAGCGTGTTGGCCACGCCCGCGAGCAGGTGATCGCGCGTGTTGTCGCCCAGGAA
>NZ_JBDGJK010000048.1:0-535 GCF_057656935.1 Variovorax sp. Soil_C_33 | reverse complement strand
CCGCTGCTCGTGCCGGAGGTGCCCGAAGTGCCGCCGCCCTGGCCGTCGCCGCCAGCAGGGCCGCTCTCTCCGCCGGCGACCGATCCACCGCCAATCCCCGCGGAGCCAGCACTGCCGAATGCCGCACCGCCACCGCCGCCGCCGCCGCCGCCGCAGGACAGCAGCAACCCGACAAGCAGTGCCAGAAAGCCGTTGCGCAGCCAAATGCTCGTCATGCTTTTCGTCTCGTTCGTTTGGAGGGAGCGGTAGACGGAGCTTCAGCGTACTCGGGCGCGCCGTCTTCGTAATAGGTATAGATGCCGACCCGGATGCGGCCCGAAGCCGTTTCCTCGGCGGCCTCGAAGGCGCGCGTCATCTCCCGGGTCAGCTGGCCGTGAAGTTCGCCCCACCTCTCGCGCACGAACTGATGGATGCGTTCGCAATCTCCCAGCGAAATCCCGGCTGCGAATACCGATCGCTCCAGCAGGGGCGGCTCTGCGCCGAGCGTGTTGGCCACGCCCGCGAGCAGGTGATCGCGCGTGTTGTCGCCCAGGAA
>NZ_JBDGJK010000047.1:0-581 GCF_057656935.1 Variovorax sp. Soil_C_33 | reverse complement strand
AGATTCTGGACCGTGCCGCTGAGGATCGGGGCGGAGGCGCTGCGCTGCTCCACGCGCGTCGCCCGCAGCACGCCCGGTGCCGCCGGCAAGCCCCAGACCTGCAGCGTCGTGTTGGGCACGAGGGCAGCAAGCCCGGCCGCATCGGCCCAGACGGTGGCGTTGTCGGTGGTCACCGTGGTGCCCATGATGACGAAGCTGCCCTGCGCCAGGTCAACCGACGACAGCGGGCCGCGGATATCGGCCGCCGAATCGACCCGGCGGGCCGTGCCGCTGGTGAAGTCGGCGTTGACCGGCCCGAGGACCTTCACGCTCATGCCCAGCTGCAGCGCCGCGGCATCCTCGAGGTTGATGACGGCGCTGTCCGTGTCGTAGCGCAGTCCGCTGACGATGATGCTGCCGGCGCCGTCGACCCCGCCGATGCCGGCCGCATCGGCGGTGCTCACGCCGGTGCCGCCGGAGCCCACGCCCGAGCCGTCGTCGCCGCCGGAGGCGGTCGAAGTGCCGCCGCTGCTCGTGCCGGAGGTGCCCGAAGTGCCGCCGCCCTGGCCGTCGCCGCCAGCAGGGCCGCTCTCTCCGCCGGC
>NZ_JBDGJK010000046.1:0-588 GCF_057656935.1 Variovorax sp. Soil_C_33 | reverse complement strand
GTCGAGGATCTTCGCCACCACGCCCGAACCCACGGTGCGGCCGCCTTCGCGGATCGCGAAGCGCAGGCCTTCTTCCATGGCGATCGGGTTGATCAGCTTCACGGTGATGCTGACGTTGTCGCCAGGCATGACCATTTCCTTGTCCTTGGGCAGCTCGATCGCGCCGGTCACGTCCGTCGTGCGGAAGTAGAACTGCGGACGGTAGTTGTTGAAGAACGGCGTGTGGCGCCCGCCCTCATCCTTGCTCAGAACGTACACCTCGGCGGTGAAGTGCGTGTGCGGCTTGATCGAGCCGGGCTTGCACAGCACCTGGCCGCGCTCGACTTCTTCGCGCTTGGTGCCGCGCAGCAGCACGCCCACGTTGTCGCCGGCCTGGCCCTGGTCGAGCAGCTTGCGGAACATTTCCACGCCGGTGCAGGTGGTCTTCACCGTCGGGCGGATGCCCACGATCTCGATTTCCTCGCCGACCTTGATGACGCCGCGCTCCACCGCGCCGGTCACCACCGTGCCGCGCCCGGAGATGGAGAACACGTCCTCCACGGGCATCAGGAAGGTGCCGTCCACCGCACGCTCGGGCGTGGGGATGTA
>NZ_JBDGJK010000045.1:0-621 GCF_057656935.1 Variovorax sp. Soil_C_33 | reverse complement strand
GTGCTGGGCGACTGGCAACCCTACGAGGTGGTGCTGAAGAACGCGGTGCGCCGGCTTTGCAAGAAGTGGAAGATCCAGTACCTCGACCACGAGGCACAGAAGTACTACGACGCGGTGCCCACCTGGGGCCCGCATGACGACGTGCCCGCCGGCCTCGCCAAGATCGCCAAGGAGATCCCGCTGGTCATCCTGTCGAACGCCTCGGACAACCAGATCCAGAAGAACGTGGCCATGCTCGGCGCGCCCTTCCATCGCGTCTACACCGCGCAGCAGGCCCAGGCCTACAAGCCGCGGCTCAAGGCCTTCGAATACATGCTCGACTCGCTCGGCTGCAACCCCGAGGACGTGCTGCACGTGTCCTCCAGCCTGCGCTACGACCTGATGTCGGCGGACGACCTGGGCATCGTCAACAAGGTGTTCGTCAACCGCGGCCACGGCCCGGGCAATCCCGCCTACCGCTACACCGAGATCAAGGACATCGGCGGCCTGCCCGGCGTCGTCGGCCTCTGATTTCCTCCACCGGCCGCACGCCATGAAGCTCGACTCCTACTGGACCGATTCGGCGCCCGCCTTCGTGCCGCGCTCGTGCGAGCTGCCGGCGCAGGTCGACGTCGCCATCGT
>NZ_JBDGJK010000044.1:0-793 GCF_057656935.1 Variovorax sp. Soil_C_33 | reverse complement strand
GGAGTGCTCTTCCACTCCGATCGGTACGCCCGCCCGTGCGCCACAAGCGCCCAGGCCGTGCGAGCCATCTTGTTGGCCAACGCCACCACCGCCACGTTGAGCGGCCGACGTCGCAGCAGCTCCTCGAGCCATGCAGGCCTGAGCCTCGCTTGCGTGATCACCGCTCGCGCGCCGTGGATGAGCAATGTCCGCAGGTAGGGGTCGCCGCGCTTGCTCAGGTGGCCGATGCGGGTCTTACCACCCGTGCCGCTGTGCGCAGGAACCAGCCCCAGGCTGGCGGCGAACTCTCGTCCCGAGCGCCAGCCGCTCGCATCTCCCAGCGTGGCAGCCAGCGCCGTCGCACCGAGCACGCCGATGCCGGGCACTTCGCGCAGCGTGCGCGCCGCATTGCCTTGGCGTTGCTGCTCTGCGATCTCCGCCTCGAGCTGATTGATGCTGCGCTCGACCCCCTTCAGTGTTTCGAGCTGCAGGTCGACCAGGCGGCGCATCAGCGGTGGCAGTTGGTCGTCGATCTCGGCGCGCCTGGCGCTCATCATCTTGAGCCCCGCCTTCTTGCCGCCTGGCAGTACGACACCGAACTCGTACAGCAAGCCTCTCAGCATGTTGATCGTGGCCGTGCGCACGCTCACCCAGTGCGAGCGCGTTCGGTGCAGCGACGTCACCGCCTGCTGCTCCACGGTCTTGATCGGTGCGCGACGAATGTCCGATTGCTGCGCCGCCAGCCAGATCGCGCGTGCATCGGCAGCGTCGTCCTTGTTGCTGCGCACAAACGCGCGCACCTGGCGCGCCGGCA
>NZ_JBDGJK010000043.1:0-869 GCF_057656935.1 Variovorax sp. Soil_C_33 | reverse complement strand
CTGGCGGTCATGATCCGAGGTCGGGGTGTGATGAGCGTTTCGAGCCAAGGCTCGTACAACCTTCTATCCGTGCCGAATGCGTGTGCTTCGGCACCACATGCAACATGCGCGCAATGCGCTTGGGCTTACCCCTGTTACCGACGCGCCCCATCTAGAAGGACGGTCCCTGTGCGGTGACCCCGGCGTGTTGCGGGCGCGTCGACCTGCGATCATGAACTACCTTTTACTCGTCGATTGAATCGGCCTTGTCGAGTCCAAGCTCCCTCCCCCCGTTTACGCCGCTGACTTGAGTGTGGCGCCGGCTGGAATCTCACCGTGCTCGAGGTAGCGCCACAGCGCCACGGCCAGACGGCGCGCCAGCGCCACGATGCCCACGCGTCGCATGCGCTTGCCCGCCGCGGCGAAGCGTCGGTTGAACCACTGGCTCAGAGTACTGCCGGGCTGATAGCGCAGCCAGCTCCATGCGAGTTCGACCAGCAATGTCCGCGCACGCTTGTTGCCGAGCTTGCTGATCCCCTGCTCGATCTGGCTGTCGCCGCTGGCGTAGGGCGTGGGTGTGAGTCCCAGGCAGCCGGCCAATTCGCGTCGGTTGGCAAAGCGCCGCCAGGCGAATACCTCCTTGACCAGCACCCACGCGCCTTTGGGCCCGATGGCACCCAACTGGGCCAACTGCGCCACCAGCGGCTGCCGGCCATCGGCCAGCTCCTGGCGCCGCGCCACCTCCAGCGCCTTGACCTGCTGCTTGACCAGCGCCAGCCGCGCGCTCTCGCGCTCGATCTCGGCACGCAGCATCGGCGGCACCTGCGCGCAGTGACGCTCCCACCAGTGCGCCCACTCGCGCCCGCCGATGATGATCTTCGGGCGCAGGT
>NZ_JBDGJK010000042.1:0-926 GCF_057656935.1 Variovorax sp. Soil_C_33 | reverse complement strand
GGCTTCACGTCGACCAGCCCCTTGTTGAGCAGCTCCACCGCCACCGCGAACTCCTCGTGGAAGCGGAAGGCCCCGCGCAGGTCGAACTCCTTGGCCACGATGGTGTTGATCGGAAGCTGCATCTCGCCGCCCAGCCCCAGCTGAACGATGATGCCGCGCGGGCGCAGCGCATCGAAGGCGCCGACCAGCGCGCGCTGGTTGCCGCTGGCTTCGAACAGCACGTCGAAACTGCCTTTGTCCTTGGCGAAGCGCGCCAGGCCATCGGGCTCCTCGGCCACGTTGACGACCTCGTCGGCGCCCACCTTGAGCGCCTTGCCCAGCGTGTGCGCGCCGACGTCGGTCGCCACGATGTGGGTGGCGCCGGCGCGCCGCGCCGCGATGATGGCCAGCGCGCCGATCGGTCCGCAGCCGGTGACCAGCACGCTCTTGCCCAGCAGCGGGCCGGCGCGGCGCACCGCATGCAGCGCCACCGACAGCGGCTCGGCCATCGAGCCCTCGCCATCGCTCACCGTGTCGGCCAGCCGGTGCGCCTGCCAGTGCTCCACCACGATCTGCTGGCGGAAGGCGCCCTGCACGTGCGGGGTGCGCATCGCGCTGCCGTAGTAGCGCATGTCCAGGCAGTGGTTCTGCAGGCCCTGCTGGCAGTAGCGGCACAGCCCGCAGGGGCGGCTCGGGCTGATGGCGACGCGCTCGCCGGCCGCGAAGCCGCCCGCGCCGTCGCCCACGGCCTCGATCACGCCGGCCACTTCATGACCCAGCACCATCGGCTCCTTGATGCGGATGGTGCCGAAGCCGCCATGCTGGTAGTAGTGCAGGTCGGAGCCGCAGATGCCGCCGCAGCGCACGCGCACCTGCAGCTGGCCGGGGCCGAGTTCGGGGGTCGCGACTTCTTCGACGCGCAGATCGCCGGGGGCGTGGATGACGAG
>NZ_JBDGJK010000041.1:0-978 GCF_057656935.1 Variovorax sp. Soil_C_33 | reverse complement strand
GTCAAGCGGGTCGTCGATTTCAACGTGAAGGTGCGCGTCAAGTCCGACGGCACCGGTGTCGACATCGCCAACGTCAAGATGAGCATGAACCCTTTCGACGAGATCGCCGTCGAAGAGGCGGTCCGCCTGAAGGAAAAGGGCGTGGTCACCGAAGTCATCGCCGTCTCCTGCGGCGATGCCAAGTGCCAGGAAACCCTGCGCACCGCCATGGCCATCGGCGCCGACCGCGGCATCCTGGTCGAAACCACCGAAGAGCTGCAGCCGCTGGCCGTGGCCAAGCTCCTGAAGGCCCTGGTCGACAAGGAACAACCGCAACTCGTCATCCTCGGCAAGCAGGCCATCGACGACGACGCCAACCAGACCGGCCAGATGCTGGCGGCGCTGGCCGACCTGCCGCAAGCCACCTTCGCCAGCAAGGTCGAAGTCGAAGGCGACAAGGTCAAGGTCACGCGCGAAGTCGACGGCGGCCTGGAAACCATCCAGCTCACGCTGCCCGCGGTCATCACCACCGACCTGCGCCTGAACGAGCCGCGCTACGTCACCCTGCCCAACATCATGAAGGCCAAGAAGAAGCAGCTCGACACCTTCAAGCCCGAGGACCTGGGCGTGGACGTCAAGCCGCGCCTGAAGACCCTGAAGGTCAGCGAGCCGCCCAAGCGCGGCGCCGGCATCAAGGTGCCCGACGTCGCCACCCTGGTGGACAAGCTTAAGAACGAAGCGAAGGTGATCTGAACATGACCGTACTTGTTATTGCCGAACACGACCACGCCACCGTTAAGCCGGCGACCCTCAACACCGTGACCGCGGGCATCGCCTGCCAGAGCGGCGACGTGCACGTGCTGGTGGCCGGCGCCAATGCCGCCGAAGCCGCGGCCGCTGCCGCCAAGATCGCAGGTGTCGCCAAGGTGATCGCCGCCGACAGCCCCTCGCTGGCCGAGAACTTGGCCGAGAACGTCGCTGCGCAAGTTCTCGCCATCG
>NZ_JBDGJK010000040.1:0-1239 GCF_057656935.1 Variovorax sp. Soil_C_33 | reverse complement strand
TGGGCTGCTGCCGGTTTCGTGGACACCGGCCTAAGCTTTTTGAGCTTTCTCGAACTCTATCGGGCTGACGTAGCCGAGCGTCGAATGACGACGCGTCGGATTGTAGAAACGCTCGATGTAGTCGAACACGTCGGCGCGTGCCTGCTCCCTGGACCTGTACACCTTCCTGGCTGTGCGCTCGGTCTTCAATGAACTGAAGAAGCTCTCCATCGCCGAGTTGTCCCAGACCTCGCCCGCGCGGCTCATGCTGCACGCAATGCCTTGCTCCTTGAGCAGTTCCTGGAAGTGCTCGCTGGTGTACTGGCTGCCCTGGTCGGAGTGATGCAGCAGCGCGACCGGCTTGCCCCGGCGCCATACGGCCATCATCAGCGCGTCCGCCACAAGCTGTGAAGTCATGCTGTCCTGCATCGACCAGCCGACGATGCGGCGCGAGTACAGGTCGAGCACCGCAGCGGCATAGAGCCAGCCCTCCGCCGTCCAGATGTAGGTGAAGTCGGCCACCCACTTCTGGTTCGGTTCGTCGGCCTGGAACTGACGGTCCAACACGTTGTCAGCGATGGCGCTGCGCTGACCGCGGTCCTGCGGCAAGCCTCGGCGTCGTGGCCTCGCGCGCAAGGCTTGCTCGCGCATCAGTCGCTCCACGCGATGCAAACCGCATCGCTGTCCCAGCGCCAGCACGTCATGCCAGACGCGCCGGGCGCCATAGGTACGGTCGCTGCCCAGGAAGCTCTGACGTACCTGGCTGCCGAGCACCTCGTCGTCCAGACTGCGTTGGCTTCTGGGCCTGCCCAGCCACGCGTAGAAGCCGCTTCGCGAGACACCGAGCGCCTCGCACATCATTGCCAATGGCCACGCTCCTCGGTGTTTCGCAACGAAGCCGAACTTCACATCGACTCCTTGGCGAAGTAGGCCGCCGCTTTTTTCAGCAGGTCGCGCTCCATCCTGAGCTTGGCGTTTTCTTTCTTCAACCGCTCAATCTCGGCCTGCTCAGGCTTCATCACCCCCTGACCGGGGAAAGCCTGCAGCGGGTCAGCAGTCGCCTCGCGTATCCACTTGCGCAGCACGTTCTCGTGCACATCGAGGTCGCGCGCAGCTTGCACCACCGCCACACCCCGTTCCTTCACCAGCTTGACTGCTTCAAGCTTGAACTCTCGGCTGAATTGCCTTCTCGTTCCCATGAACCACCTCCGGTTTCATCTTCCACCTTAACAAGGTGTCTTTGAAACCGGCAGCAGCCCA
>NZ_JBDGJK010000039.1:0-1805 GCF_057656935.1 Variovorax sp. Soil_C_33 | reverse complement strand
TCCTACTGGACCGATTCGGCGCCCGCCTTCGTGCCGCGCTCGTGCGAGCTGCCGGCGCAGGTCGACGTCGCCATCGTCGGCGGCGGCTTCACCGGCCTGTCGGCGGCGCTGGCGCTGGCGAAGCGCGGCGCCAAGGTGGCGGTGCTGGAGGCCGGCTGCGCGCCGGGCTGGCCCAGATCTTCCCGCAGTTCGGCGCCGCGCGGCTGGGCTACTGCTGGGGCGGCCTGGTCGACATGACGCAGGACCGCCTGCCCCCACGCCGGCGAGCGCGACGGCCTCTACTACGCCATGGGCTACAGCGGGCATGGCACGCAGATGTCGGTTCACATGGGCGAGCGCATGGCGGCCGTGATGGACGGCGACGTGCTCGCCAGCCCCTGGGAGGGCCGCGACTGGCCCGCGATCACCGGCCACCTCGGCCCGCCGTGGTTTTGCCGGCAATCGGCCTCTACTACACGCTCAAGGACCGGCTGGCCTGAGCGATTTTTCATCGACCCACCAAGAGGAGACAACCCATGAGCAGCACCAGCAACAAGAGCTTTGAGAAGCACCAGCGGCGCGGCAATGCCGATTCCGCGGTGTTTCCCGAATGGGCGGCGCCGGTTCCATCTGTGGCGAACGGCGCAAAGCGCCTTGGAGCACCGAGATGAACCATGTGATCCTGAAGCTTCTCGCCCAGCGCATCGCGCTGGCGCTGCTGTCGCTGCTGGCGGTGTCGGTGATCGTCTTCTCGATCACCGCGGTGCTGCCCGGCGATGCCGCGCAGGAGCAGTTGGGTCAGGACGCCACGCCCGAGGCGGTCGCTGCGCTGCGTGCACAGATGGGCCTGGACGTGCCGGCGCCCGAACGCTACGCGAAGTGGCTGCTCGGCATGGTGACGGGCGACCCCGGCCGCTCGGCCACCACGCAGATGCCGGTGGCCGAGCTGGTCGCCAGCCGGCTGCCCAACTCGCTGCTGCTGGCCGCCGTCACGGCCCTCTTCTCGGTGCCGATCGCGCTGGCGCTCGGCATCGCCTCGGCGGTCTGGCGCGGCTCCTGGTTCGACCGTGCCGCCTCGACGACGGCGGTGGGCGTGGTGTCGGTGCCGGAGTTCCTGGTCGCGACGCTGGCGGTGCTGGTGTTCGCGGTCCAGCTGCGCTGGCTGCCGGCGCTGTCCTTCGTCAACGACATCGAGTCGGTCGGGCAGCTGCTGCGCGCCTTCGCGATGCCGGTGCTGGTGCTGTGCTGCGTGATCGTCGCGCAGATGATGCGCATGACGCGCGCCGCGGTGATCGACCAGCTCGAGGCGCCCTACGTCGAGATGGTGCGGCTCAAGGGCGCCTCGCCGATGCGCATGGTGCTGGCGCATGCGCTGCCCAACGCGGTAGGGCCGATCGCCAACGCCGTGGCGCTGAGCCTGTCGTACCTGCTCGGCGGCGTGATCATCGTCGAGACCATCTTCAACTACCCGGGCATCGCCAAGCTGATGGTCGACGGCGTGTCGCAGCGCGACATGCCGCTGGTGCAGACCTGCGCCATGATCTTCTGCTGCGCCTACCTGATCCTGGTGACGACGGCCGACATCTGCGGCATCCTCGCCAACCCGCGGCTGCGGCACCGTTGAGGAGAAGCACCATGGAAACATCCACCTCTCCGACGGTCGTGAGCGCCACGGCGTCCCTGGCGCCACCACCGCAAGAGCGCCGGGGCGGCCCGCTGCGCCGGCTCGGCGGCTTCGGCCCCTCCGGACTGCTCGGCCTCGCGGTGCTGCTGTTCTGGCTGCTCGCGGCGCTGCTCGGGCCCTGGCTGCTGTCGCACAGCACGGC
>NZ_JBDGJK010000038.1:0-2575 GCF_057656935.1 Variovorax sp. Soil_C_33 | reverse complement strand
AACGGAGTCATTCATGCGCCAAGACAAACTCACAACCAAATTCCAGGAAGCCCTCGCCGACGCGCAATCGCTCGCTCTCGGCAACGACAACCCCTACATCGAGCCGGTCCATCTGCTGGTCGCCATGCTGCGCCAGGACGACGGCCCGCGGGCCCTGCTCGAGCGCGCCGGCGCCAACGTGCCGGGGCTCCTGCAGGCCGCCGAAGCGGCGATCAAGAAGCTGCCGCAGGTGCAGGGCCATGACCAGGTCCAGGTCGGCCCCGAAACGGCCAAGCTGCTGCAGGCGACCGAGAAGGAAGCCATCAAGCGCAACGACCAGTTCATCGCCGGCGAGCTGTTCCTGCTCGCGCTGGCCGACAGCAAGGCCGAGATCGGCAACCTGGCGCGCAGCCACGGCGTGACGCGCAAGTCGGTCGAAGCCGCCATCGAAGCGGTGC
The DNA here is from genome assembly GCF_057656935.1 of Variovorax sp. Soil_C_33. Classification (NCBI taxonomy): domain Bacteria; kingdom Pseudomonadati; phylum Pseudomonadota; class Betaproteobacteria; order Burkholderiales; family Comamonadaceae; genus Variovorax; species Variovorax sp. Soil_C_33. The sequence continues at coordinate 2,138 of NZ_JBDGJK010000038.1, read as the reverse complement.
GCGGCGGGCAGGGCGTGAACAGCGCCGATGCCGAGGGCCAGCGCGAAGCGCTCAAGAAATATTGCCTGGACCTCACCGAGCGCGCCCGCCTGGGCAAGCTCGACCCCGTGATCGGCCGCGACGAGGAAATCCGCCGCGCCATACAGGTGCTGCAACGCCGCACCAAGAACAACCCCGTGCTGATCGGCGAACCCGGCGTCGGCAAGACCGCCATCGTCGAAGGCCTGGCGCAGCGCATCGTCGCCGGCGAGGTGCCCGAGTCGCTCATGGGCAAGCGCGTGCTCTCGCTCGACATGGCCGCATTGCTCGCCGGGGCCAAGTACCGCGGCGAATTCGAGGAGCGCCTGAAGAGCGTGCTCAACGAGCTCGCGAAGGACGAGGGCCAGACCATCGTCTTCATCGACGAGCTGCACACCATGGTCGGCGCCGGCAAGGCCGAAGGCGCGATGGACGCCGGCAACATGCTCAAGCCGGCGCTCGCGCGCGGCGAGCTGCATTGCGTGGGCGCCACCACGCTCGACGAGTACCGCAAGTACATCGAGAAGGATGCCGCGCTGGAGCGCCGCTTCCAGAAGATCCTGGTGGGCGAGCCGAGCGTGGAGGCGACGGTTGCGATCCTGCGCGGCCTGAAGGAAAAGTACGAGGTGCACCACGGCGTCGACATCACCGACCCGGCGATCGTCGCCGCGGCGGAGCTGTCCGACCGCTATGTCACCGATCGCTTCCTGCCCGACAAGGCCATCGACCTGATCGACGAGGCCGCGGCCAAGATCAAGATCGAGATGGACTCCAAGCCCGAGGTGATGGACCGGCTCGACCGCCGCCTGATCCAGTTGCAGATCGAGCGCGAGGCCGTGCGCCGCGAGAAGGACGAGGCCTCGCAGAAGCGCTTGGCGCTGATCGAGGGCGAGATCGAGCGCCTGCAGAAGGAAATCGCGGATCTCGACGAGATCTGGCAAGCCGAGAAGGCGCAGGCCCAGGGCAGCGCGCAGATCCGCGAAGAGATCGACAAGATCAAGTTCCAGATCGCCGAGTTCACCAGCAAGGGCGACTTCAACAAGGTCGCCGAGCTGCAGTACGGCAAGCTGCCGGGCCTGGAGAAACGCCTGAAGGAAGCGCAGGACACCGAGGCCAACAAGGGCAAGTCCAGCGCGCCCACGCTGCTGCGCACGCAGGTCGGCGCCGAGGAGATCGCCGAGGTCGTGGCGCGCGCCACCGGAATTCCGGTGGCCAAGCTGATGCAGGGCGAGCGCGACAAGCTGCTCATGATGGAAGACAAGCTGCACGAGCGTGTGGTCGGCCAGGACGAGGCCATCGCCGCGGTCGCCAACGCGATCCGCCGCTCGCGCTCGGGCCTGGCGGACCCGAATCGCCCGACCGGCTCATTCCTGTTCCTCGGCCCCACGGGCGTGGGCAAGACCGAGCTGTGCAAGGCGCTCGCCGGCTTCCTGTTCGACAGCGAAGACCACCTGATCCGCGTCGACATGAGCGAGTTCATGGAGAAGCACTCGGTGGCGCGGCTGATCGGCGCGCCGCCCGGGTACGTGGGCTACGAGGAGGGCGGCCACCTGACCGAAGCGGTGCGCCGCAAGCCTTATAGCGTGCTGCTGCTCGACGAGGTCGAGAAGGCGCATCCCGACGTCTTCAACATCCTGCTGCAGGTGCTCGACGACGGCCGCCTGACCGACGGCCAGGGTCGCACCGTGAACTTCAAGAACACGGTGATCGTGATGACCAGCAACATCGGCTCGCCGATCATCCAGGCGATGGTCGGCCAGTCGAACGAAGAGATCAAGGACGCGGTCTGGGACGAGCTGAAGAACTACTTCCGCCCCGAATTCCTGAACCGCATCGACGAGACCGTGGTGTTCCATGCGCTCGACGCCAAGAACATCGAGGCGATCGCGGCCATCCAGCTCAAGGTGCTGCAGGAGCGCCTGGCCAAGATGGACCTCGGGCTCGAGGTGTCGCCGCCAGCGCTGGCGGAGATCGCCAAGGTCGGCTTCGATCCGGTGTTCGGTGCCCGGCCGCTCAAGCGCGCGATCCAGCAGCGCATCGAGAACCCGCTCTCCAAGCTGCTGCTCGACGGCAGCTTCGGGCCGAAGGACACGATCGTCGTCACCACCGACCCGATCCAG
>NZ_JBDGJK010000037.1:0-2966 GCF_057656935.1 Variovorax sp. Soil_C_33 | reverse complement strand
CCGAGCAGATCAAGCCTGCGCCGGAGATGGGCTCGGTGCTGGACACGGACTACCTGATCGGGCTGGGGACGCTGGAGGAGCGGATGCTGATCCTGGTGGACATCGACCGGCTGATGTCGAGCGAGGAGATGGGCCTCATCGAAAAGATGGCGGCCTGAACCATGAACTTCCTCTCAAACGTACGCATCGGAATGCGCCTGGCCATCGGCTTCGGCCTGGTCCTGGCCTTGACCCTGGCTTCGGCCGTCTTCGCGCTGATAAGCGCGAAAAGCAATGCCGAGGCCACCCGCCAGATGATGCAGAGCCCGCTCGCGAAGGAACGGCTCATCTCGGACTGGTACGTGCTGACCTACTCGGCCATCGCGCGCACGGCGATGATCGCCAGGACCACCGATGAAACGCTTCCCGTCACCTTTGCCGACGTGATCTCCGACAGCGTCAAGAAGGGCGGGGAGACCATGGCCAAGGTCGAGGCCCTGCTCGTGACCGATCTCGAGAAGTCGACCTTCAAGTCCATCGTCGAGCTGCGCGTCAAGTACCAGGCGGCCAAGGATGCGGTGCAGAAGGCGAAGGCGGGCGGCAACGCGGCGGAGACCGAGACCGCCTTCAAGGAAGTCTTCCAGCCGGCCGCCAAGGCCTACGAAAGCCGCGTGCTCGAACTGCTGGCGCTGGAGCGCAAGGCGATCGACGACATGAGCCGCGCGATCGACGAGGCGAACGCGCAGAGCTTCAATCTCCGCATCGCGCTCACTGCGCTCACGCTGCTGCTGGGCGGGGTCTGCGCCTTCCTGATCGCCCGCAGCATCACCCGGCCCCTCGGCCGTGCCGTCCAGGTGGCGGAGACGGTCGCCAGCGGCGACCTCACATCGCGCATCGAAGTCGATTCGCGCGACGAGACCGGCCAACTGCTGCATGCGCTGAAGAACATGAATGACAGCCTGGCCCAGGTGGTGGGCGAAGTGCGTGCCGGTACCGACACCATCGCCACGGCCTCGGGCCAGATCGCGGCGGGCAACCACGACCTGTCCTCGCGCACCGAGGAACAGGCCAGCTCGCTCGAACAGACGGCGGCCTCGATGGAAGAGCTGACCTCGACCGTCAAGCAGAACGCCGACAACGCGCGGCAGGCGAATCAGCTGGCCGTCTCGGCCTCCGAAGTGGCCGTGAAGGGCGGCAGCGTGGTGTCGCAGGTGGTCGATACCATGGGCTCCATCAATGCCTCGTCCAGGAAGATCGTCGACATCATCGGCGTGATTGACGGCATCGCCTTCCAGACCAACATTCTGGCGCTCAATGCCGCGGTCGAAGCTGCACGTGCCGGCGAGCAGGGCCGCGGCTTCGCGGTCGTGGCCTCCGAAGTGCGCAACCTGGCGCAGCGCTCGGCCGCGGCAGCCAAGGAGATCAAGACGCTGATAGGCGACTCGGTGGAGAAGGTCGAGGAGGGCAGCAAGCAGGTGGCCGAAGCGGGCCGCACGATGGACGAGATCGTCGACAGCGTGAAGCGGGTGACCGACATCATGGGCGAGATCACGGCGGCGAGCCACGAGCAGACGCAGGGCATCGAGCAGATCAACCAGGCGATCGCGCAGATGGACCAGGTGACGCAGCAGAACGCGGCGCTGGTGGAAGAGGCTTCCGCGGCGGCGCAATCGCTGCAGGAGCAGGCCGGCAGCCTCTCGCAGACCGTCAGCATCTTCAAGCTCGGCCAGGAAGAGGCGGCCGTGGTGCTCGCCCAGGTCCAGGCCCGCAGCCAGCCGGCATTGCCCTCGAAGCGCGCGGCGCCGGCGCTGAAGGCGCCGGCCAAGCCGGCCGCCGCCCCGCGCAAGACGGTGACGCACCAGCGTGCGCCGCAGCTCGCCGTGGGTCATACGGCCTCGGGCGAATGGACGGAGTTCTGAAGAAGAGGTCCCGGCCCCTCAAGTTTCGGGCCGGACTGCCGATATCTCTCATGACCGGGCCGCTATCGACGGCTTTCGCAGGAAGAAGAAAATGCAGTGGTTCCAGGAGCTTCGTGTCACCGTCAAGCTGATCCTCAGCTTTCTGATCGTCGCCGCCATCGGTGCCGTCGTCAGTGCGCTCGGCATCTTTCAGATGGGGCGCATCAGCGCCTCGACCGAGAGGCTCTACAACCACGAGCTGCAGACCCTGAAGGCGGTGCAAGCTGCCAACATCCACCTGCTCTATGCGAGTCGGGCCCAGATGGGCCTGCTGTCGGCTTCCACCAAGGGCGAGCGCAACGCCGGTATCGCGGAGCTCAAGAAGGCCGGCGCCGAACTCGAGGCGCGGATGACCGAGGTCAAGCCCGTGCTGCTGGAGAGCGACCAGGGTCGCAAGCTCAACGAGCAGTACGAGGCCCAACTGCCGAAGTTGAACAAGCGCATGGGCGATTTCGTCACGCTGCTTTCCGCGCAATCGCTGGACAGCTCGCAGTTCGACGGCCGCGTGGCCGAGGACAGCACGCAGCTCCTGAAGGAATCGCGCACGCTCGAGGAAGTGCTCGAGAAGATGGTGGCGCACAGCGACATGCAGGCCAAGGCGAGCATGGACCATGCCGCCGAGACCTACAAGACCTCGCGCTTGCAGATGCTGGCGATGGCCCTGATCGGCATCCTCGCCAGCGTGGGGCTGGGCGTGGTGGTGGCCCGCCTGCTGGCGCGCCAGCTGGGTGGCGAGCCCGGCTACGCGGCGGACGTCGTCGGCCGCATCGCCAGCGGCGACCTGACGGTGGGCGTCGAGGCCCGCTCGGCCGACGACGGCAGCGTGCTGCATTCGATCAAGCAGATGCAGGACCAGCTGACCCATGTGGTCGGCAGGATCAAGCTGTCGACCGATGCGATCGCGACGGCTTCGAGCCAGATCGCTTCGGGCAACCAGGACCTGTCTTCGCGCACCGAGGAGCAGGCGAGCTCGCTGGAGCAGACCGCGGCCTCGATGGAAGAACTCACCAGCACCGTGAAGCAGAACGC
>NZ_JBDGJK010000036.1:0-3080 GCF_057656935.1 Variovorax sp. Soil_C_33 | reverse complement strand
CGCCAGCAGCGACAGCAGCGCCAGCGCGATGCGCTGGGCGAGAAGCTTCAGGATCACATGGTTCATCTCGGTGCTCCGTGGGGCGAGACGAGCGGCTGGGGAGGCGTCATGCCTCCAGCCATACGTTCTCGGCGAAGTTGTAGCCCATCAGGCCGCCCAGGGGGATGGGCGACAGTCCCTTGAGCTTGGACGTGTGACCATCGATGCTCGCCAGGAACAGCGGGATGCCGATGCCGGCTTCCTGGTGGATCATGGTCTGCATGTCGGCGTACATCTGCTTGCGCTTGGCCAGGTCGGTCTCGGCGCGCGAAGCCAGGAGCAGCTGGTCGAACTTCTCGTTCTTCCAGCGCGATTCGTTCCAGGCCGCGCCCGACTGGAAGAACTGCGTGAGCAGCACATCGGCGCTCGGACGCGGGTTGACGTTGCCGAAGCCCACGTGGCTGTTGAGCCAGTGATTCGACCAGTAGCCGTCGGCCGGCATACGCTTGATGTCGATCTCCAGCCCGGCGCGCTGTGCGGTCTGCTGCAGCAGCAGCGCCATCTCCACGGAGTAGAGCGCCGCCGGCGAAGCCACCATCGGCACCTTGCCCGTGACGCCAGACTTCTGCAGGTGGAACTTCGCCTTGTCGAGATCGAAGGGGCGCTGCGGCAGGCCGGCGAAATGGAATCGGTTGGTCGGGTCGATCGGCTGGTCGTTGGCGACCACCGCGTAGTCGAGCGCGATGGTCTTCTTCATCTGCTCGCGGTCGAACAGGTGCTTCATGCCGAGCACGAAGTCCGGGTTGGCGCCGGGGCCCACGTCCTTGCGCATGACGAGGTCGGAGTACTGGCCGGACTGGGTGACGAAGATCCCGAAGCCGGGCGTCGCCTTCACGCGCTCGACCGAGCGCGGATTGACCGAGCCCACCAAGTCCATGCCGCCGGAAAGGAGCGCATTGACGCGCGCGCTCTCGTCGCCGATGCCCACGAACTCGATCTCGTCGAGGTAGGGCTTGCCCGGCTTCCAGTAGGCGTCGTTGCGCACCATCAGCGAACGCACGCCGGGCTTGAACTCCTTGAGCTTGTAGGGCCCGGTGCCGATGCCGGCGTTGAAGTCGGTCGTGCCTTCCTTGACGATGTGGAAGTGGAAGGTGCCCAGGATCACCGGCAGGTCGGCGTTCGGCGCGCTGAGCACCACCGTCACCTCGCTGGGGCCGCTGGCCTTGACGCTCTCGATCTGGTCGGCGAGCACCTTGGCCTTGGACGCGGTGGCCGGGTCCTTGTGGCGCATCACCGAGAACACCACGTCGGCCGGCGAGAGCGCCTTGCCGTCGTGGAAGTTCACGCCCTTGCGGAGCGTAAAGACCCAGGTCTTGGCATCCTTGGTGGTGAACGATTCGGCCAGCGCGGGCTGCGGCGTCAGGCTGCGGTCCAGCGAGGTCAGGCCGTTGTAGATCATGTTGCAGCGCGAGTAGTCGGTCTGGTTCGACTGCTTGGCCGGATCGAGCGTGTCGGTCGCGGCGGCGGTCGCGCCGGCCACGCGGATGCGGCCCCCCTTCCTGGGCGTCTGCGCATGGGCGGACATCGCTGCGCCGGCGATGCCGCCGGCCAGCGTGGCCTGCATGCCGCCGGCCATCAGCATCGCGAGGATGTCGCGCCGCGTGGCGCCGCGCTTCAGCGACTCCATCACGCGAAGGCTTTCGCCGGGACCGACGAGGTTTTCGAAGCTCTTGTGGCTGCTGTCGTTCATGGTGGGTTGCTCCTGGTGAAGCCGTGTGGTTGAAGAAAACGGGACAGAAAACGCAGGGGGCTCGAGGGGGTCAGGCCATCCGGTCCTTGAGCCTGTAGTAGAGGCCCACCGCCGGCAGGAACCACGGCGGGCCGAAGTGACCAGGGATGGCGGGCCAGTCGTGGTCGCGCCAGGGGTTGGCGTTCGCGTCGCCGGCCATCACGGCGGCCATGCGCTCGCCCATGTGGACCGACATCTGCGTGCCGTGGCCGCTGTAGCCCATCGCGTAGTAGAGGCCGTCGCGCTCGCCGGCATGCGGCAGGCGGTCCTGTGTGATGTCGACCAGCCCGCCCCAGCAGTAATCCAGCCGCACGTTGCCGAGCTGCGGGAAGATCTGGGCAAGCCCTGCGCGCAGAATCTCGCCGCTGGCGGCATCCGATTGCGGGCTGGAGATCGCGAAGCGCGCCCGCCCGCCGAAGACCAGCCGGTGGTCGGTGGTGAGCCGGAAGTAATGGTGGATGTTCGCCACCGTCACATAGGTGCGCCGGGCGGCGAGCAGGGCCTGCGCGCGCTCGGCGCCGAGCGGCTCGGTGACCACGATGAAGCTGCCGATCGGCACGATGCGGCGGCGCAGCCAGCCGAAGCTGCCGTAGCCGCCGTGGCGCGTCGCGCCGGTGGCCAGCAGCACCTGCTGCGCGCTGACGCTGCCGCGCCCCGTGTGCAACTTGTGTGCATGGCCCTGGCCGAGGCGTTCGAGGCGCTGCACGCCGCTTGCGGTGTGGATCTGTGCGCCGTTGCGCTGTGCGGCCGCGGCCAGGCCGTGCGCGAAGCGGCCCATGTGCATCTGGCCGCTGCGCTTGTAGAGCAGGCCGCCATGGAACCGCTCGCTCTGCACTTCGGCGCGCACGCGCGCCGCGTCGAGGATCTCGACATCGGTGTCGACGCCGTCGCCGATCAGGCGCTCGGCGCTGCGTTCGAGTGCCGCCATCTGGTTCGGCCGTGTGGCGAGCTTGAGCTTGCCGTGGCGCAGGAAGTCGCAGGCGATGGCCTCGTCGCGCACCAGCCGTTCCACCGTGTCCACCGCGTCGTCATAGGCGCGGTACCAGGCGCGGGCGCGCTCGGCGCCGAACTTTGCGGCCACCTCGGCATAGTCCACTGCCAGCCCGTTGTTGACATGGCCGCCGTTGCGCCCCGAGGCCTCGGCCGCCACGCGCTCGCCGGCCTCCAGCACCACCACCTTGGCGCCGCGCTTCGCCAGCGCCAGCGCCGCCGACAGGCCGGTGAAGCCGCCGCCCACGATGGCGACGTCGACCTGCGCCGGCAGCTCGCACGAGCGCGGCACGAAGGCGGGCGCCGAATCGGTCCAGTAGGA
>NZ_JBDGJK010000035.1:0-3267 GCF_057656935.1 Variovorax sp. Soil_C_33 | reverse complement strand
GCGGGCATGGCGGCCGCGCCGGCGCCGCGCGCCCGAGGCGGCTCGGGCAGTTGCCCATCCAGTTCGTAGGCCACCGTGCCTTGCGGGTGCTTGAACCAGCCGGGGTTCGCGTAGTCGCCCGGCTTCTGGCCTTTGCGCACCTTGACGACGCTGAACATGCCGCCCATCTCGACCGAGCCGAAAGGGCCTTCGCCGCCCATCATCGGCACGGTGTTGTCGGGCAGCGGCATCTCCATCTCGGTCATGTCGGCCATGCCGCGTTCGCCCATCACCATGTAGTCGGGCACGAGTTTGGTGATCTTCCTGACCACGTCCTTGTGGTCGACGCCGATCATGGTCGGCACGTCGTGGCCCATGGCGTTCATCGTGTGGTGGCTCTTGTGGCAGTGGAAGGCCCAGTCGCCTTCCTCGTTGGCGAGAAACTCGATCTGGCGCATCTGGCCGACCGCCACGTCGGTCGTCACTTCGTGCCAGCGAGTGCTCTTCGGCGTCGGGCCGCCGTCGGTCCCGGTGACCACGAACTCGTGCCCGTGCAGATGCATCGGATGGTTCGTCATCGTCAGGTTGCCGAAGCGGATGCGCACCTTGTCGTTCAGCCGCACGTTGAGCGAGTCGATGCCGGGGAAGACCCGGCTGTTCCAGGACCACAGGTTGAAGTCCAGCATGGTCATGATCTTGGGCGTCGCGCTGCCGGGCTCGATGTCGTAGGCATTGAGCAGGAAGACGAAGTCGCGCTCGACCTCGTCGATCAGCGGGTGCTTCCCCTTCGGGTGCGTGACCCAGAAGCCCATCATCCCCATCGCCATCTGCGTCATCTCGTCCGCATGCGGGTGGTACATGAAGGTGCCGGGCCGCCGGGCCACGAACTCGTAGACGAAGGTCTTGCCGGGCTGGATACCCGGCTGCGTCAGGCCGGTCACGCCGTCCATGCCGTTGGGAATGCGCTGGCCGTGCCAGTGGATGCTGGTGTGCTCGGGCAGCTTGTTGGTGACGAAGATGCGCACGCGGTCGCCTTCGACCACTTCGATGGTGGGCCCCGGCGACTGGCCGTTGTAGCCCCACAGGTGAGCCTTGAAGCCGGGCGCCATCTCGCGCACCACGGGCTCGGCGACCAGGTGGAATTCCTTGACGCCGTTGTTCATGCGCCAGGGCAGCGTCCAGCCGTTGAGCGTGACGACGGGGTTGTAAGGCCGCCCGGTCGAGGGCGAGAGCGGCGGCATGGTGTCGGGCCGGGTCTGCAGCACCGGCTCGGGTAGGGCCGCCATGGCCACCTTGCTGACCGAAGCAGCCGCGATGGCGCCGGTGATAGCGCCCGCGCCGCTCAGGAAGTTGCGTCTGTTTGTCATATTGATCTGTGGAAGGAAGTCGCTCAGTGAGCGGCAGCGGCCGCCGGCGGTGCGCCTGCGCTGGCCGTCGGTGCCGTCATGGCCGCGGGCTTGCCGATCACAGACGCCGCGAGGGCTGCGTCTGCCAGCCAGAACTGCTGCTGAGCATTGATGGCGTTGTTCACGCTCGTGATCTGGTCGCGGGCTTCGGCAAGCAATTCGAAGACGCCGATCAGCATGCCGTTGTAGCGAAGCACGTTTTCGTCGGCCATGGCCTGGCGCAGCGGCACGATCTCGTCGCGGTAGTGGCGCGCGATGTCGTATGCCGTGCGATAGGCGGAATAGCCTTCGCGCAGCTGCGAGGTTGCGCCACGTACGGTGGCGTCGTAGCGGTTGGCCGCCGCGAGCGCCTGGGCATTCAGCGCATCGCGCTGCGCGGATCCCCAGTCGAAGAGCGGCAGCCGGATGTCGAGCTCGAAGCCGCGCCGGGTCCCGCGGGTTCCCTCGGCGTTGTCGAACACGGTGTCGCGCCGGATGCCGGCCTCCACATCGATGAAGGTCGACAGCAGGTTGATGCCCCGCGACTTCCCGGCGACGTCGAGCTGCGCCCGGGCCTGCTGCACATCCAGGCGTTGCTCGCTCGCGGTCGCCGCCACCTCGCGTGCTTCGCGGGGCGCCTTGGGCAGATCAGGCAAGCGTTCGGGCAGTTTCAGCCTGGCTGCCTGGGAATCGTCCAGACCCAGTGCGCGGACCAGCTCTTCACGGGCGGCCGTGACGGCGTGTCGCGCCGATGCGAGCTGCGTCGCGGCGTCGGCATAGAACACCTGCTGCCGCGCGCGCTGCAGCTTGCTGAAGTTGCCGACGAGCTGCATGCGCCGCGCGAGTTCCGCACTGGCCTCGGCCGATGCCTTGACCTGCTCGGCGTACTGCAGCGACTGCTGGGCCGCCACAGAGCGCACCCAGGCTTGCCGCACCTGCGTGACCTGGTCCACCACCGCGCCGCTCAGCTGCACCTGCGCCTGAGCGGCCTGGCTTCGGGAAATCGAAAGCCGCTGCGGCAGCAGGATCAGGTCGACCAGGCCGAAGGACAGCAAGCGCCCCAGCTCGAGCTCGTCGCCAAGGCGCAAGCGCTCGAAGCTGAACACCGGGTTCGGCAGCCGGCTCGCCTGATTGGCCGCGGCCATGTCGGCCCAGCTTTGCGCGATCAGCGCTTGGACCGCAGGGCTGTTCGCGAGCGCCAGTCGGACTGCATCGTCCTGGGAAAGCGGCTTGCCGAGCAGTTCCTCGGAAAGCGCCGTGCGGGCCTCCCGCTGCTGCGGGGTCCGGCTCAGTTCGAGCTTTCCCCCGGTGAACTGCGAGGCCGAGGAATTCGTCTCCTTCAGCGCATCGTCGATCCCCACCGAAGCACAGCCGGCAAGCAATGCAGCGGCGAGCGCGATCGGTGCGATCTGCAGCGGCCGTCTCATGGCTTGTCCTTCGGCGGTGTCGCCATCGGCGTGGACAACGAATGCCCGGCGTGGGGATCGGCGCCGGACGGCTTGTCGTCCGCTTCGCCGGCACCCTCCTTGGCATAGGCGCGCCAGCCGCCGCGCTGATGGACGGTCTCGTTGGCCTCTTTCCAGGGGATGGGCTTTTCCTCGGTGAAGAGCTTGTAGCCCTCCATGGCGGAGCGGAAAGACAGCGGCTGCGCTGTAGTCGGCGCAGGCCCGGTCTGAGCGCCCGCTGCAAGAGCAGCCAGGGCGGGCAAGGCAGCCAGCCAACGGGCCGGCAGAAAATTGAACATGGGATCCTCGCGATGTTCATGAACGGCATGCCGTCAGCGAGCCCGCGAAGGGCGTGACGACACAAGCGATGCATGGGCATCCGCGCGCAGGCAGCCGAGCTGCCGGGCGCTGGACGCAGTTACGCGCGAGGAGGTTTGTGGGGAACGCGAGGCGAGACG
>NZ_JBDGJK010000034.1:2134-4436 GCF_057656935.1 Variovorax sp. Soil_C_33 | reverse complement strand
GTGGCGCGCACGCGCGGCGAGGGCACGCTCTACATCATGCTGCGCGAGATCCTGCCCAACATCATCGGGCCGATGCTGGCCGACCTGGGCCTGCGCTTCGTCTACGTCGTGCTGCTGCTGGCGAGCCTGAGCTTCCTCGGCCTGGGCATCCAGCCGCCTGCCGCCGACTGGGGCTCGCTGGTGCGCGAGAACATCGGCGCGCTGGCCATGGGCGGCGCCTCGGTGATCGTGCCGGCGCTGGCCATCGCGAGCCTGACCATCGCGGTCAACCTGGTCATCGACAACCTGCCGGGCCGCACTGCCCGCGAACGAGGAGCAAGATGATGGGCGCACCGCTGATCGTCAACAACTTGAGCATCTGCGCCGGCGCGAGCACGCTGGTCGACAACCTGAGCTTCTCCGTGCAGCCCGGCGAAGTGCTGGCGCTGATCGGCGAGTCGGGCTCCGGCAAGACCACCACCGCGCTGGCGCTGATGGGCTATGCACGCCACGGCTGCCGGATCTCGGCCGGCCGCGTGCAGATCGGCGACACCGACGTGCTGGCGCTCGATGCGGCGCAGCAGCGCTCGCTGCGCGGCCGCACGGTTTCCTACATCGCGCAGAGCGCGGCTGCCTCCTTCAATCCCTCGCGCACGATCATGGACCAGGTGGTCGAGCCGACCGTCATCCACGGCCTGTGCAAGCGGGCCGAGGCGGAGGCGAAGGCGGTGCAGCTGTTCCGCGAGCTGGCGCTGCCCGATCCCGAAACCATCGGCGCGCGCTACCCGCACCAGGTCTCCGGCGGCCAGCTGCAGCGGCTGATGGCGGCGATGGCGCTGATCGGCGACCCCGAGCTCGTGATCCTCGACGAGCCGACCACCGCGCTCGACGTGACGACGCAGATCGAGGTGCTGCGCGCCTTCCGCCGCGTGGTGCGCGAGCGCCGCGCCACCGCGGTGTACGTGAGCCACGACCTCGCGGTGGTGGCGCAGATGGCGGACCACATCCTGGTGCTGCGCAACGGCCGCATGCGCGAGCTGAACGCCACCGGTCAGATCCTCACCGCGCCGGCCGACGACTACACCAAGTGCCTGCTGGCCGCGGCGCGGCCCGCGACGCGCGAATCGGGCAAGGCGGCGAACGACGACCCCGAGCTGCTGCTCCATGTGCAGCAGCTCTCGGCCGGCTACGGCCCGGTGGATGCGCAGGGGCGTCCGGCCATGCCGATCCTGCAGGACATCGATCTCAAGCTGCATCGCGGCCAGGCGATCGGCGTGATCGGCGAGTCGGGCTCCGGCAAGACCACGCTGGCGCGCGCGGTGGCCGGCCTGCTGAAGCCCAGCCACGGCAGCGTGCTGTTCCGCGGCCGCGAGCTCAAGCCGACGCTGCAGCAGCGCGATCGCGATGAGCTGCGCCGCATCCAGATCGTGTTCCAGATGGCCGACACGGCGCTCAATCCCTCGCAGACCATCGAGCGCATCCTGGCGCGTCCGCTCGAGTTCTACAAGGGACTGCGCGGCGAACCGCTCCAGCGCCGCATCCGCGAGCTGCTGGACCTGGTGCAGCTGCCGCACTCGGTGGCCGGGCGGCTGCCGGGCGGCCTCTCGGGCGGGCAGAAGCAGCGCGTCAACCTGGCGCGCGCGCTCGCAGCCGAGCCGGACCTGATCCTCTGCGACGAGGTGACCTCCGCGCTCGACACGGTGGTCGCCGCGGCGGTGCTGGACCTGATGGCGGAGCTGCGGCGCGAGCTCGGCGTCTCCTACCTGTTCATCAGCCACGACCTGCACACGGTGCGCGCGGTGTGCGACGAGATCGTCGTCATGCAGCACGGCCGCAAGCTGGCGCAGGTGGCGCGCTGCGACTACCAGCGCGGGCCGCACCATCCCTACTACGAGCTGCTGGCCCGTTCGGTGCCCGAGCTGCGCCAGGGCTGGCTCGACGACATGGACCGCAAGGCCGCGACAGCATCATGAAAAAAACCGAGATGACCCCCACCTTCCGCATCGCGCTGATCGCCGGCGACGGCATCGGCAAGGAAGTGATGCCCGAAGGCCTGCGCGTGGTGCAGGCCGCGGCGGAGCGCTTCGGCTTCGAGCTCGACTGCCGCACCATCGACTGGGCCAGCTGCGACTACTACGCCGAGCACGGGCAGATGATGCCGGACGACTGGAAGGCGCAACTGCAGGGCGTCGACGCGCTGTACTTCGGCGCCGTCGGCTGGCCCGCGACCGTGCCCGACCACGTGTCGCTGTGGGGCTCGCTGCTCAAGTTCCGGCGCGAGTTCGACCAGTACATCAACCTGCGCCCGGTGCGCCTGTTCGAG
>NZ_JBDGJK010000034.1:0-2036 GCF_057656935.1 Variovorax sp. Soil_C_33 | reverse complement strand
GCAGGCGCGCAAGCGCAAGCACCTGACGGTGGCCACCAAGAGCAACGGCATCGCGATCAGCATGCCCTGGTGGGACGGCCGCGCCGATGCGATCGGCCGCGACTACCCCGAGGTGCAGGTCGACAAGCAGCACATCGACATCCTGTCCGCGCGCTTCGTGCTGCAGCCCACGCGCTTCGACGTGGTGGTGGCGAGCAACCTGTTCGGCGACATCCTCTCCGACCTCGGCCCCGCGACCACCGGCACCATCGGCCTCGCGCCCTCGGCCAACCTCAACCCGGACCGCAAGTTCCCGTCGCTCTTCGAGCCGGTGCACGGCTCGGCGCCCGACATCTACGGCCAGAACATCGCCAACCCGATCGCGATGATCTGGTCGGGGGCGCTGATGCTGGACTTCCTCACCCAAGGCCAGGGCGCCGGCCGCGCCGCGCACGACGCGATCCTCGGCGCCATCGAGGCGGTGCTGCGCGAGGGCCCGCGCACGCGCGACTTGGGCGGCACGGCATCCACCACCGAGCTCGGCATGGCCATCGCCGAGCGTGTTTCAGCTTCCTGATCATGACCATGACACTGACCCTCGAACGCCAGGACCTGATGCCCGGCACCCAGCTCATCGGCGCCGAATGGCGCGCCGCCAGCGACGCGCGCCGCCTCGACGTGACGGACCCCGCCACCGGTGCCGTCTTCGCCAGCGTGCCCGACGGCACAGCCGCCGATGCGCGTGCGGCCGTCGATGCCGCGCATGCCGCCTTCCCGGCCTGGCGCGCCGTGCCCGCGAAGCAACGCGCCCAGATCATCAAGCGCTGGAACGACCTGGTGATGGCGCACCAGGAAGACCTGGGCCGGCTGATCTCGCGCGAGCAAGGCAAACCGCTGGCCGAGGGCCGCGGCGAGGTGGCCTATGCCGCCAGCTACATCGAGTGGTTCGCCGAGGAGGCCACGCGCGCCAACGGCGAGGTGATCCCGGCGCCGGTGACCGGCCGGCGCATGCTGGCCCTGAAGGAGCCGGTGGGCGTGGTCGCCGCCATCACGCCGTGGAACTTCCCGGCCGCCATGATCGCCCGCAAGATCGCGCCGGCGCTGGCCGCCGGCTGCACCGTGGTGTGCAAGCCGGCCGAGGACACGCCGCTCACCTCGCTGGCCCTCGTCAAGCTGGCCCAGGAGGCAGGCGTGCCGGCGGGCGTGATCAACATCGTCACCGCCTCGCGCGAACGCACGCCCGAAGTGGTGGACGTGTGGCTGGCCGATGCGCGCGTGCGCAAGATCAGCTTCACGGGCTCCACGCCGGTGGGCAAGCACCTCGCGCGCGCCTCGGCCGACACGCTGAAGAAGCTGTCGCTCGAGCTCGGCGGCAACGCGCCCTTCATCGTGTTCGAGGATGCCGACATCGATGCCGCCGTCGAAGGCCTGATGGCGGCCAAGTTCCGCAACGGCGGCCAGACCTGCGTCTGCCCGAACCGCGTGTTCGTGCAGGCCAGGGTGCACGACGCCTTCGTCGACAAGCTGGCCGCGCGGGTCGGCGCGCTGAAGGTCGGCCCGGCCAGCGAGCCCGACTCGCAGATCGGCCCGATGATCAATGCGCGTGCGGTCGAGAAGATCGAGCGCCATGTGCGCGATGCCGTCGCCAGGGGCGCGCGCGTCGTGGTCGGCGGCCAGCGGCTGCGCTCGGCGCGCTGCGACGGCCCCAACTACTACGCGCCGACCGTGCTGGTGAATGCCGATGCGACGATGGAATGCAGCTGCGAAGAGACCTTCGGGCCGGTGGTGCCGGTCACGCGTTTCGAGAGCGAGGCCGAGGTGATCGCCGCCGCCAACGACACGCCCTTCGGGCTCGCGGCCTACTTCTACTCGACCGATGTCCGCCGCATCTGGCGCGTGGCCGAGGCGCTGGAGTCGGGCATCGTCGGCATCAACGAAGGCGCCCTGGCGGCCGAGGCCGCCCCCTTCGGCGGCGTCAAGGAGTCCGGCTACGGCCGCGAGGGCTCGGTGCACGGGCTGGACGACTACATGCACATCAAGTACCTGTGCCAGGGGCA
>NZ_JBDGJK010000033.1:0-5562 GCF_057656935.1 Variovorax sp. Soil_C_33 | reverse complement strand
GGGAAGGAAGAAGAGAAGAGCAAAAAATGCAAAAATTCTTCCAAAAAGTTTGACGGTTCTTCAAAAACCGTGTGATAATTTAAGGCTTCGCTGATCGCAGCGAAGGAGATGCAAGACAGAAGATGTTTTGCATTGGGATCGTTAAAAACATACAGCCGATAAGCGTGGGCGTTTGAGGCGAGTGGCCAAGTTCTTCGGAACGAAGTCGCAAGACTTTAAACGCTCATGAGAATAGAAGTGAAGTTCACTTCAATTCCGTTTTTATGAGTTTTGTCTGACCGCGAGGTTGGACGCAAAAATCAAGATCGAACTATAGAGTTTGATCCTGGCTCAGATTGAACGCTGGCGGCATGCCTTACACATGCAAGTCGAACGGCAGCACGGGAGCAATCCTGGTGGCGAGTGGCGAACGGGTGAGTAATACATCGGAACGTGCCCAATCGTGGGGGATAACGCAGCGAAAGCTGTGCTAATACCGCATAAGATCTACGGATGAAAGCAGGGGACCGCAAGGCCTTGCGCGAATGGAGCGGCCGATGGCAGATTAGGTAGTTGGTGAGGTAAAGGCTCACCAAGCCTTCGATCTGTAGCTGGTCTGAGAGGACGACCAGCCACACTGGGACTGAGACACGGCCCAGACTCCTACGGGAGGCAGCAGTGGGGAATTTTGGACAATGGGCGCAAGCCTGATCCAGCCATGCCGCGTGCAGGATGAAGGCCTTCGGGTTGTAAACTGCTTTTGTACGGAACGAAAAGGTTCTTTCTAATAAAGAGAGCTCATGACGGTACCGTAAGAATAAGCACCGGCTAACTACGTGCCAGCAGCCGCGGTAATACGTAGGGTGCAAGCGTTAATCGGAATTACTGGGCGTAAAGCGTGCGCAGGCGGTGATGTAAGACAGTTGTGAAATCCCCGGGCTCAACCTGGGAACTGCATCTGTGACTGCATCGCTGGAGTACGGTAGAGGGGGATGGAATTCCGCGTGTAGCAGTGAAATGCGTAGATATGCGGAGGAACACCGATGGCGAAGGCAATCCCCTGGACCTGTACTGACGCTCATGCACGAAAGCGTGGGGAGCAAACAGGATTAGATACCCTGGTAGTCCACGCCCTAAACGATGTCAACTGGTTGTTGGGTCTTCACTGACTCAGTAACGAAGCTAACGCGTGAAGTTGACCGCCTGGGGAGTACGGCCGCAAGGTTGAAACTCAAAGGAATTGACGGGGACCCGCACAAGCGGTGGATGATGTGGTTTAATTCGATGCAACGCGAAAAACCTTACCCACCTTTGACATGTACGGAATTTGCCAGAGATGGCTTAGTGCTCGAAAGAGAACCGTAACACAGGTGCTGCATGGCTGTCGTCAGCTCGTGTCGTGAGATGTTGGGTTAAGTCCCGCAACGAGCGCAACCCTTGTCATTAGTTGCTACATTTAGTTGGGCACTCTAGTGAGACTGCCGGTGACAAACCGGAGGAAGGTGGGGATGACGTCAAGTCCTCATGGCCCTTATAGGTGGGGCTACACACGTCATACAATGGCTGGTACAAAGGGTTGCCAACCCGCGAGGGGGAGCTAATCCCATAAAACCAGTCGTAGTCCGGATCGCAGTCTGCAACTCGACTGCGTGAAGTCGGAATCGCTAGTAATCGTGGATCAGAATGTCACGGTGAATACGTTCCCGGGTCTTGTACACACCGCCCGTCACACCATGGGAGCGGGTTCTGCCAGAAGTAGTTAGCCTAACCGCAAGGAGGGCGATTACCACGGCAGGGTTCGTGACTGGGGTGAAGTCGTAACAAGGTAGCCGTATCGGAAGGTGCGGCTGGATCACCTCCTTTCTGGAAACAAGCCACTCAAATTGAACGCCCACACTTATCGGTTGTTGGAAGATGTCGAGTCTTCGACATGGGTCTGTAGCTCAGCTGGTTAGAGCACCGTCTTGATAAGGCGGGGGTCGTTGGTTCGAGCCCAACTAGACCCACCATTCCTTCCGATAGTCTCGTGAGGACCCGGGGGATTAGCTCAGCTGGGAGAGCACCTGCTTTGCAAGCAGGGGGTCGTCGGTTCGATCCCGTCATCCTCCACCAATCGCTGGTAGTTAGAAATTCAACACCAAAGAGGCTTTGTGCGCGAGCATGAGGCTTCTTTGTTGTTGATCGAGATCTCTTGATCAATCGGCTGTTCTTTAAAAATTCATAGAGTCGAATCAGCGTTGCTGATGGAAACCGCACATTCGTAAAGGTTTAGTGCGGACCGTGCCATCAGCGACATGAATTTTTGATTGCGTCAAATGAACTTCAATTTCGAGTCAAATCGAAAGTATGAAGACGGCATAACGCGTCAGGTGAAAGACCTGACACATTCCTTGAAACGATTTTGGTTTCTGTGAAGAAACGTCAAAGTTATAGGGTCAAGTGAATAAGAGCATGTGGTGGATGCCTTGGCGATGATAGGCGACGAAGGACGTGATAGCCTGCGATAAGCTTCGGGGAGCTGGCAAATTAGCTTTGATCCGGAGATTTCCGAATGGGGAAACCCACCGAAAGGTATCGCATGATGAATACATAGTCATGCGAGGCGAACCGGGTGAACTGAAACATCTCAGTAGCTCGAGGAAAAGACATCAACCGAGATTCCGAAAGTAGTGGCGAGCGAAATCGGAAGAGCCTGTTAGTGATAGCACAAGACTTAACGGAACAGCTTGGAAAGGCTGGCCATAGCGGGTGATAGCCCCGTACGTGAAAAGACCTGTGTGGTACTGAGCTAACGACAAGTAGGGCGGGACACGAGAAATCCTGTCTGAATATGGGGGGACCATCCTCCAAGGCTAAATACTCATCATCGACCGATAGTGAACTAGTACCGTGAGGGAAAGGCGAAAAGAACCCCGGGAGGGGAGTGAAATAGATCCTGAAACCGCATGCTTACAAAAAGTAGGAGCCCGCAAGGGTGACTGCGTACCTTTTGTATAATGGGTCAGCGACTTACATTCAGTGGCAAGGTTAACCGAATAGGGAAGCCGTAGAGAAATCGAGTCCGAATAGGGCGTCCAGTCGCTGGGTGTAGACCCGAAACCAAGTGATCTATCCATGGCCAGGATGAAGGTGCCGTAACAGGTACTGGAGGTCCGAACCGACTAGTGTTGCAAAACTAGCGGATGAGCTGTGGATAGGGGTGAAAGGCTAAACAAACTTGGAAATAGCTGGTTCTCTCCGAAAACTATTTAGGTAGTGCCTCAAGTATTACCGTCGGGGGTAGAGCACTGTTTTGGCTAGGGGGTCATGGCGACTTACCAAACCAAGGCAAACTCCGAATACCGACGAGTACAGCTTGGGAGACAGAGCACCGGGTGCTAACGTCCGGACTCAAGAGGGAAACAACCCAGACCGCCAGCTAAGGTCCCTAAAATTGGCTAAGTGGGAAACGAAGTGGGAAGGCTAAAACAGTCAGGATGTTGGCTTAGAAGCAGCCATCATTTAAAGAAAGCGTAATAGCTCACTGATCGAGTCGTCCTGCGCGGAAGATGTAACGGGGCTAAGCCAGTTACCGAAGCTGCGGATTTGCAATTTATTGCAAGTGGTAGGAGAGCGTTCTGTAAGCCTGTGAAGGTGCGTTGTAAAGCGTGCTGGAGGTATCAGAAGTGCGAATGCTGACATGAGTAGCGTTAAAGGGGGTGAAAAGCCCCCTCGCCGTAAGCGCAAGGTTTTCTACGCAACGTTCATCGGCGTAGAGTGAGTCGGCCCCTAAGGCGAGGCAGAGATGCGTAGCTGATGGGAAACAGGTCAATATTCCTGTACCGATGTGTAGTGCGATGTGGGGACGGATCTTAATAGGTCATCCGGGTGTTGGATATCCCGGTTTAGTTGGAAGTAGGCGATGGGTAGGCAAATCCGCCCGTCATATACCGAGGCCAACGATCGAGCCAGCTTGCTGGTGAAGTGACTGAACGAGGTTCCAGGAAAAGCCACTAAGCTTCAGCTACACACGACCGTACCGCAAACCGACACTGGTGCGCGAGATGAGTATTCTAAGGCGCTTGAGAGAACTCAGGAGAAGGAACTCGGCAAATTGACACCGTAACTTCGGAAGAAGGTGTGCCCTATTAGTGTGAAGTGAACAACGGAGCATGAATGGGTTGCAAAAAATCGGTGGCTGCGACTGTTTATTAAAAACACAGCACTCTGCAAACACGAAAGTGGACGTATAGGGTGTGACGCCTGCCCGGTGCTGGAAGATTAAATGATGGGGTGCAAGCTCTTGATTGAAGTCCCAGTAAACGGCGGCCGTAACTATAACGGTCCTAAGGTAGCGAAATTCCTTGTCGGGTAAGTTCCGACCTGCACGAATGGCGTAACGATGGCCACACTGTCTCCTCCTGAGACTCAGCGAAGTTGAAATGTTTGTGATGATGCAATCTCCCCGCGGAAAGACGGAAAGACCCCATGAACCTTTACTGTAGCTTTGTATTGGACTTTGAACAGATCTGTGTAGGATAGGTGGGAGGCTTTGAAGCAGGGTCGCTAGATCTTGTGGAGCCAACGTTGAAATACCACCCTGGTGTGTTTGAGGTTCTAACCTAGGTCCATTATCTGGATCGGGGACAGTGCATGGTAGGCAGTTTGACTGGGGCGGTCTCCTCCCAAAGCGTAACGGAGGAGTTCGAAGGTACGCTAGTTACGGTCGGACATCGTGACGATAGTGCAATGGCATAAGCGTGCTTAACTGCGAGACTGACAAGTCGAGCAGATGCGAAAGCAGGACATAGTGATCCGGTGGTTCTGTATGGAAGGGCCATCGCTCAACGGATAAAAGGTACTCTGGGGATAACAGGCTGATACCGCCCAAGAGTTCATATCGACGGCGGTGTTTGGCACCTCGATGTCGGCTCATCTCATCCTGGGGCTGTAGCCGGTCCCAAGGGTATGGCTGTTCGCCATTTAAAGAGGTACGTGAGCTGGGTTTAAAACGTCGTGAGACAGTTTGGTCCCTATCTTCCGTGGGCGCTGCAGATTTGAGGAAGCCTGCTCCTAGTACGAGAGGACCGGAGTGGACACACCTCTGGTGTATCGGTTGTCACGCCAGTGGCATTGCCGAGTAGCTAAGTGTGGAAGAGATAACCGCTGAAAGCATCTAAGCGGGAAACTCGTTTCAAGATGAGATCTGCCGGGGCCTCGAGCCCCCTGAAGAGTCGTTCAAGACCAGGACGTTGATAGGTCGGGTGTGGAAGCGCAGTAATGCGTTAAGCTAACCGATACTAATTGCTCGTGCGGCTTGACCCTATAACTTTGATCTACGATCAAGGTGTTATGCCAAGTTGACGCATTCAAAACACTCAAGCTGATTCCAAACTCTATGAATTCGCCGTATTGACCCCGTCAATACAGCAACCCTTTATGCCTGATGACCATAGCGAGGTGGTCCCACTCCTTCCCATCCCGAACAGGACAGTGAAACGCCTCAGCGCCGATGATAGTGCGGGTTCCCGTGTGAAAGTAGGTCATCGTCAGGCTCTTACAGCCCCAAAAAGCCCAACCAGAAATGGTTGGGCTTTTTGCTTT
>NZ_JBDGJK010000032.1:0-20498 GCF_057656935.1 Variovorax sp. Soil_C_33 | reverse complement strand
ACGGTGGCCTACGAACTGGATGGGCAACTGCCCGAGCCGCCTCGGGCGCGCGGCGCCGGCGCGGCCGCCATGCCCGCCCGGAACATGCCGGCCAAGGCGACCGAAGTCCAGGTTCGCAAACCCACCGGCCATAGCGGCCACTAAGCAGGAGGATCTCCATGTACCTCAGAAGCGTCTTGACCATCGGTGCGCTGGCACTGTCGGCGAGTGCTCCGGCGCAGCACGGACCGTATGCCGGCGAGCAGCAACGCGCCATCAAGTCCTTGTCCGAGAAGGACATCGCCGACCTGCAGGCTGGCCAGGGCATGGGCCTGGCCAAGGCTGCCGAACTCAATGGCTACCCAGGTCCCGCCCATGTGCTGGAGCACGCCGACGCGCTGCGGCTCACCGCCGCGCAGCGCGAACAATCCAAAGCGCTTCTTGATTCGCACAAGGCCACTGCGCGCGAGCTCGGCCAACAGCTGGTGGAAGCAGAGCGGGCGCTGGACATTGCGTTTGCGAGCAAACGTATCGACCCCTCGAGTCTGAAAGCCATGACCGCAGAGATCGGCCAGCGCGCCGCGAGATTGCGGGAAGAGCACCTACGCACACATCTGATGCAGACCGCCTTGCTGGACGCTGCGCAGATCCAACGCTATGCGCAGTTGCGTGGCTACGAAGGGTCGAGCGGTGCGGAAGCGCCTGCAGCCACAGATAGCTCGTTCAAGACCCCAGCCCAGAAAACTGAACCTCATGTCCCCAAACCCGGCAGGGCTCATTCCGGCCACTGACCTTCCATCAACCTCTTCTTCATCTTCTTCCTTAAAGACACCATGCAAACCAATCGCAGAAACATCACCATAGCCGCGCTCGTTGCACTTGCCGCAAGTGGAGCCTCCGCAGCTGGAACTCATGTCGGAGGCCATGGTCACGGTGAGGCCATCGGCAAGCCGGGCGTCGCCGCGAAGGCGACACGCACCGTGAACGTCGACATGACCGACGGCATGCGCTTCAACCCATCGAGCATCAACGTGAAGCAAGGCGAGACCGTGCGCTTCGTCGTCACCAACTCCGGAAAGCTCAAGCACGAGCTGGTGCTCGGCACCGAGAAGGAGCTGAAGGAGCACTACGAAGTCATGAAGAAGAACCCGGAGATGGAGCACGCCGACCCGAACATGGTGACGCTCGCCGCCGGCAAGTCTGGCGAGATCGTCTGGCAGTTCACCAAGGCAGGCAAGGTGGACTTCGCGTGCCTGCAGCCGGGTCACTACGACGCCGGAATGAAAGGCGCCGTGAGTGTGTCCAAGGCCGCCAAAAAGTAGGCGAGCGGTCCGGAGCTGCGCCTCACCGCGGCAGCCCATCCCAGACCTTTTCCCTTCATTCATTCAAGGAATTCACATGATCAACATTCGACACGCCCTTCTCGCTTCAGTTGCCGCGCTCGCTATCTCCACCGTCGCGAACGCACAGCCCAGCGGCGGCGCAGCGCCTGCGGCAAGCGGCGCCCCTGCCACAACCGCCGCCACCGAGCTCGCCGAGGGCGAGGTCCGCAAGGTGGACAAGGACAGCAAGAAGCTCACGCTCAAGCACGGTCCGCTCAAGAGCCTCGACATGCCAGCCATGACGATGGTTTTTCAGGTGACGGAAGACGCCATGCTGGACAAGGTACAGGCCGGCGACAAGGTCCGCTTCCAGGCCGAAAAGATCGACGGCAAGTTCACCGTCACCAGGCTCGAAGCGGCGCGTTAGCCCGGCGCCTGCGCACCAGACCGCCCGAAGGAGGTCCTATGACGACACATGCGAGCGCGGCGCAGATCATGCGCGAGCTTCTGGAGGGACCGGTCACTCGATCCGCGTTGCTGCGGTGGCGGCGACAGCAGTTCCTCGCCAAGGAAGGATTCGGCTTCTATTTCGGGGTGTTCGACAGTTTTGCGGCTGCCCGCGCATGGCTGCCGCCGAGCCCGGAATTCAACCACGACGCATTGGCCACTGAGTACGTCGAGGTTCGGACCCAGCAGGTATTCGCCTATGACTACCCGGTGATGTGGTGGCTCGATCGCGCGTTTCGTCATCGCGCCAGGAGCGTGCTGGACATCGGCGGCTCGGTTGGTGTTCATTGCTATGCCTATCGGCTCTACATCGACATGCCTCCTGAGGTGACCTGGCGGGTCGTCGAAGTTCCGGCAATCGTCTCCATCGGCCGCAAGCTCGCTACGGAACGCGGAGCTGCTGGGCTGTTCTTCACCGACGACCTGGAAGGAGCACTGACCAGCGCCGGCGCTGAGGTCTGGATCTCCGCAGGCGCTCTTCAGTATATGGAAGACGCACGACCAGGCGATCTTCTCAAGCGATGCCGGGAGATGCCCATGCACCTGCTGCTCAACAAGCTGCCTCTCTACGAAGGTGATGATTTCGTGACCACGCAGAACATCGGCGAAGGCTGCTTTGCACCCATGCATGTGTTCAATCGCCACCGGCTCATTCGCGGCGTCGAAGAGCTGGGCTACACCCTTCGGGATCGATGGGCAGTCCACGAGCGGTCCCTGTATCTGCCGGGTTACCCGGAGCGCTCGTTCCCATCCTTCACGGGTCTGTATTTCGCGGCCGAATCGTGATCAGGTAACGGTCTACAGGCAATCAACCGGGAGAGGAACCCAAGAATGACAACTACCAATCAAGGAGCCCGTGACCTGCTTGCTCACGAGCTTCCAGAAATCATGCGCTCCGCGACCCTCGATGAGGGCCGCGGACCCATGAAGATCCTGCTGGTAGGCAACTATGGGCCGGACAACCAGGCGAGCATGCGGGCGTTCCTACGCGCTCTCGCGCGCGAGCTGCCCCACCGGGGCTGCGAACTGCGCGTCATCAATCCGCCGCAGCGGGTGCAGCGCGTGCCTTCCACTTCTCGCTTATGGAAATGGCTTGGCTACATAGACAAGTTCATCCTCTTCATTCCCAGCCTCGCCCGGCATGCCCGTTGGGCGGATGTGGTCCATATCTGCGATCACTCCAACAGCATGTACGTGCGCTGGGTCAAAAGCAGGCCGACGATCATCACTTGCCACGACGTCATCGCCGTGCAGGCCGCGAGAGGCATGGTCGAGGGGTGGAAGGTCGGATGGAGCGGTCGCATCTTCCAACGTCTCATCGCATCGGGACTTGCGAAGGCCGACCTGATCGCCTGCGTTTCGCACACGACCCAACGTGCTCTGGTCAATCTGCAGTTCGTGGATGAACGCAGGGTGATGACGGTGCTCAACGGGCTGAACGACAGCTTCTCACTTGTACGGGCCGAAGAAGCTCAGCAGTTGCTCAGCCGATTCGGGGTGCGCGAGCAGGACAAGTACCTGATCCATGTCGGGTTGGATTTGCCTCGCAAGAATCGCAAGGGGGTGGTCGAAACGTTCATCGCGCTTCAACGTCGCGCTGCCGACATTGGTGCTCCCGCTCTCGTACAGCACCTGATTCTGGTGGGGCCGAAGCTGGAGCCGGAACTGACCGCTCTGGCGTCTCAGCACGGCCTTGCTGATCGGATCAGAACCTTGCAGGAGGTCTCCCACGAGGAGCTGCGCGCGCTCTACGCCAGAGCCACCGCCTTGCTGTTTCCTTCCCTGCAGGAGGGCTTCGGCTGGCCGTTGATCGAGGCACAGGCCTGCGGCTGCCCGGTCTTTACGTCTGACTTGGCGCCGATGAATGAAATCGGGGGCCCCGGCGCGTGCTACTTGGATCCACGCGATCCTGAAGCCATGGCTGTGGCCATCGAGCAGGCCGCCGAGCGGCTGGGAGAGATGCGCGCCCTGGGCTTGGAGAATGCGCAGCGTTTCTCGGCGGCGCAGATGATGGCTAACTACCTCGCGGCGTATCGCCGCGTGCTTGCATCGCGGCAGGACCGCCAGTAAGCATGCGGCACCAGAAGATTGGCTGGCTTAGGCTTCGAAGTCCAGGATCATGGTCAGACCGCCACCGCCCTGGTGCTCGACGTGACGGTGCGCGACTGGCAGATCCGCTCGCCGACGATGACGCTGGGCAAGAGCTTCAACGCGCACGGGCCCGTCGGCCCCTGGATGGTTACGCCCGACGAGATGCCCGACCCGCACGCGCTGCGCCTGCGCATGCTGGTGAACGGTGAGATGCGCCAGGACGTGAACACCGGCGAGATGATCCACAACATCTGGGAGCAGATCGCGCATCTCCTGGAGCCCGGCGACATCCTCGCCACCGGCGCGCCCTCGGGCATTGGGCGCGGCCTTCAAGCCGCCGCAGTTCCGCAAGGTGGGCGACGTCATGCGGGTGGAGATCGAGGGCATTGGTGCCATCGAAAACATCGTTGTGCCCGAGCCAGCCTGATCGCGCGGCCCGGCAGTCTCAATTCGTATGAAATCTCCACCCATAACCCCGAGCGCCGGCCCGGACGTGCTCCAACTGGCGTTGCAAAGACCGGCGGTCGCCGGACTGGACGACGTGCATCGCGCCGAAGCCGAGCTTCCGGACCCGCTGACCGGCATCGACAGCACCTACGCGCTGCTCGGGCGCGGCGCGGCACGCGGCGGCGAGGCGAAGGCACTGTCCTTCTTCCTGCAAGCCGCGCAGTTCCAACGGCCCTTCACCTGGCTGAGCGGCCACCTGAGCGGCCGCCAAATTGCGCTGGATCTCGAGCAACGAGTACGCACTAGCCGCTGAAGTTCCCGGTGCGCGCTGGAAAGCTGCGCACGGAGGTCCCCAACCTCGGCGACAAGCTCTTGGGCAATCTTGCGGGCACCGGAGAAGGGAATCTTCTTTGGAGCGTCAAAGGCTTTGGTGTCAGGGATGGTGCTCATAGTCATCCTCGATGTCTCGCGCTGCGGGCCCACATCCGCGGCACTGCCCGCCCTCGACATCGAAGCCAGCGAGTATCGCGAGCTGGAATCCGCTTTCCGCCAGCGCGGAGGATTGGTCGAGTCCGAAACACTGACCGAGTTGCTGCGCAGGCGCATGGACCAGCCCATCTCAAGGCTGTCGCGCTGGATCGTGGATCGCGATGTGCTCAGCCTGAAGTGGAGCTCGCGCATGATGGTGCCGCTTTTTCAGTTCGACCGCTTCTCCTTGTTGCCGCACCCAGCCGTGGGCGAGGTGATACGGGAACTGGCGCCCGTCCTGGGCGACTGGTCGCTGGCGCTCTGGCTGGTGCGGCCCCATGCGCTGCTAGGCTGCCTGGCGCCCGTCGTCGCGTTTCAGCACCATGCGCCAGCCGTCGTCGACGCTGCGCGGGCGCAGCGCTACCTCGTATGCGGCTGACGCCTAGACTCGGCCATGAATGCCTCTGGATCACGACGTGTCACCCGTTGCGATTTCGCCAGCGCCTCGCTCGACGAGGAGTGAGCCGCTGCGAGCTCAATCGAGAGCTGCCTGCTGTGCTGGTATGAGTGATGCCGCTAGGCTGTCTGCCCGGCAATGAACTTCGAGCATCTGGATCGCTTTCGCCAGCGCTCAGCGTGCCCAAATCAATGCGCGCGGGCCGCACACCTCGAGCGCAGCGCTCTTCGGCAACAACATGTCCTGGCTCAACCACCCGGCGCCGCTGCGTTATCCGGCTCCGACTCTTGATCGCCGCCGACGGCATCGGGCCAAAAGAGCTGGTGCTTGATGAGGGACTTCTCGAATGCGTTGCACCGCGTCATCAGATCGATCGTGACATCCAGATCCTCGTAGCTGAAGGCTGCCGTCCAACGTTGGATGTTCGTCATCGCACCGAGGTAGGGTTCAGTCCTCGCCGCGCGCGTGAGCTCCCGCAGACAGTCGAGGTACTGCTCGCGATACAGCGTCGGGACGATGATCCGTGCCTCGCCTGCCGCGCTTAGCTCTGAGTTCATGACCAAGCGCGCCAAGCGGCCGTTTCCATCGTTGAAGGGGTGCACTTCGGAGATGATGAACATCGCCAGCAGCGCGCGCGGGAGACCAGCATCGATGTCGTGCATAAGCAGCCCCGCCTCGCGCAGGGTGCCCACTACGAGCCGAGGCTCGACGAATGTCGTGTCGCCCGCAACGTTTCGCTTGACCTTGAACTCGCCCGGCAGCACCTCGGGCCGGGCGGCCATCATCAAGGCGTGTCGCTCGCGCAAGGTCTCTTCGAAGGTCTTGATGTCGGTGATGCTGCGCGCGCGCCAGGCAGGATCGCGCGCCTGATCGAACACGCCTTTGATGTCGTGGGAGTCCTTCGGGCGTAAGGCGCTGATCTTTCCTTCGAGCGCGATCGCACGGGCCTCGCCGATCCCAAACTCGGTGCCTTCGATGAAGTTGCTGAAGTACGACTCAAGGAAGGCGAAATTGGTGGTCGCTGGCCCCGTCCCTGCTACGTCGGCGAAACGTGGCAGTTCCTCCACCTTCAGGACCTGGACCAGTTTGTGGAACAGATCCATGCGGGGCGCGTCATAGCCCCTTGCACGGCCCGTGCCTTGAGTCGTGGCCATCTTTCGGTCAGGCCGCGTGCCAAGGATCGCCCCCATCAGGCGATCCATCACTTCCAACCGCGTCTTGGGTGTCTTCAGCAGCCCGCCGACTACCTTCACACGATCGCGCAGCTCAAGGAAGGCCTGCTCGCCGCGCGAGTCGCATATCGAGATGAGGCGCTCCTCGAGTTCCTCGGCGCTGATGTTCCTGGGGTATGCCGGATCGTTGTCGCGCGGCGGCGGCGCCACGGCATCGAGCAACATGCGCTCCCTGCTCGGATAGTAAAGCTGGCGTCCCTGGATCTTCGTATCGCCGTCCACAGGGCCAGGCCCTTCCGATATCGAGACCCTGAGCCCAGGGAGTTCAACGACTCGCCGATAGCCGGCGGCCAGGTAGACGGTGCTGCCTGCCATGCCGTCGAAGGCACTACGGAATGCCACGACAGCGTCCGGAACGAGGGCGGCCAGGACTCTGGCCTTCTCGCGCCTGAAGAGCGCCGGCCATTCTGCTTCTGGCAGCGGCGTCGCGACACCAGCTCGCACGCGGAGCAGCTCGCCCGCCGCGACCCGACGCTGCACGGCGCGCTGCTCAGCGGGGCTCAGCTCAGCGTTGAGGTAGAGGATGTCGTGTCGCATCTTGTGGGCCCAATTCGATCGCCGCGGCTCGTTTGTCGTAAATTTTATCTTTATTTAAGTCTGATGTCGCTTTTTCTATCGACGATGCGAATCGAACCAGTGACCGCGATATGAATTCAAGGTCAGGATTTCCGTCAACAATATCGGTTGGGTTCAAACTTCGCGACGCTAAGCTGCTCCTCGCTCACGAAAGGCAGAAAACCCGACACGCAGGTGTGGGGCCGCAGATGCACCAATACTGGATACATAGACAGTATGCAGGAGGCGCCGCTTTGCCGAGCTCCATGCCGTTCGAACTTCACTTTTATCGTCGGTGCCTCCCAGCCCGAGGAACTGGGTGGAGCGCACGGCAGCCAAGTTGTACTCAAGCCTAGCGCGAGTGCCTCATCAGAGATCTCTGGCACTTCAGCACCCTGTGACCGCCAAGCTTCACGAACCGCCGATTCCCTAAGCGTTGTCTGAATCTCGCGCCTCATACGCCGCAGGATGTCTTCCGGCGTCGCCGCCAGCGCCGCCCCTTTCGACGTCGAGGCCGTGCGTGCCGATCTGCACGCGCACCGCTTCGACACCCTCGAAGTCGAAAGCGCCGAGCCCGATCGCGCGACCTGCCTGCACCGGTCCGAAGGCGATCCTGCTCAACCCGCTTGAGCGAAGAGCGCCTGCAAAACGAAATGCATCGGCAGGTACAGGCCGATCGGGAACGCCAGCATCAAGAATCCGAGCCAAACGAGCGGATGGACGCGCCGCTGCAGCTTGCCCGGCCCGCGCACCCAGTTGATGTTCTCGTCCGAAGGCGTCGTCACCGCGTAGGTGATCGGCAGCACGAACCAAGCGAGCAGCGTCTGAGCGACGGGTGCCCGCGAGTCGTAGCCCAATTCGTGCAGCATCCAGATCAGCACGACGGGCACAACAACGTGGAACAGCGACAACGCCCGCACGAAGCGCGGCTTGCGCGCATCGAACATGTAGCCCGCGAGATCGGTGATGCGCCGTGGGTGGGGCGCCGTGCAGTTCCGAAATTCTGACTGGCGCAAGACGCGGCGCCAGGTGGATAAGGCTGTGAATAAACGGTGATCTTCCGGCGCAACACGGGGGATAACTTTTTCGAAACCACCATACGAGCCTGCACCCTTGAGCGATTTTTGAAGATGCACGGCCTGGATGCTCAAGGATGCGGCAGCGCACGTTTTATCGAAGATTCAGCATGCAACCAGCCAAACGCCCAGCTCAATTCGTGGAGTCATTGAGACTGGCGCAGCCAGAGCGCTCATGCGAAGCAACCTCTCGCTGAAGGCAATTGCATCGAAGGTGCGGTTGCATTCGGCGAATCGCCCGAGCATGCGTTCACGCGCCGGTTCGGCTGGCTCCCAAGTTGTTTCGCAAAATGCACGCCGGAACCTAGGCGCCGGCGATATCCACCGCTGCGCGGCAATCCGAGTTGATAGCTTGTCGCCAACCCCGGCCAACTTCGCCTTGGCATTGCGGATTCAACCGGTCGATGCAACTGTGTCTTCCTTCGGTAGCGATCTCTGAACCAGCACGCTCGCGCAGGTGAGCGATCAAGGCGTCGGCGGCGCGGCCGGCGCCATCGACATCGACGTAGTGCCGCCGCGTACGTGCGGCGGCTGCGGCGTACGAGGGTTCGGCCACGATCTGGCGGACCGCCCGCGTCACCCACGGACAGGGCTACGGTGACGCGGCGAGTCAGCGCGACCTGATGGTCGCAGCTTCGTCGATGAGATTGGCGATCTCGGCCGGATGGCTGACGTTCGGAATGTGAGACGCGTTCGGGAGCTCCACGATCTTGCGGGCGCCCGCGCGAACGGCCATGAACCTCATCGCTTCCGGGGGAATGTTCTTGTCTGCCGCGGCCCCGCGGAATCAGTTGGTCACGATCTTGAGACGAGGGATCATGTCCTTGAAGACCTTGTTGTCGCGTGCCATGACGGCCTTGAAGCCCTCGTCGTCGGCATAGACGTACCCGAGGTTCAGCTTCTTCAAGGCGTTCTGGAGTTCCGGTTCCTTCGCAATCTCCGCAACCGAGGTCCTGAGCATCTTCACGACCTCCGGCGGCAGGCCCTTCGGCCCCATGATGCCGCGCCAGGTTCCGATCGACAGGTCAACGTTCTTCTCCTTCATCGTGGGAACGTCCTTGAACTCGTCGAGGCGCTTGTCCGCCATCACCGCCAGGATGCGCAGCTTGCCGGCGGCCACGTGGGCGGCCACCTCTCCGGGGCTGGCAGTCACCGCATCGATCTGACTGCTGAGCAGCGAGAGGATCGACGGCGCGGCGCCCTGGTACGGGATGCGGTTGAACTGCAACTGGGTCTTCTCTTCGAAGGCAGCGGCGGCGATGTCGTAGATCGAACCGTTGCCGGAGGTGCCCATCGCCATCTTGCCGAGGGGCTCCTTGCGTGCCGCAGCGATGAAGTCATCGATGGTCTTGTAGGGCGAGTCGGCCCGCACGATGATCGACGCCGGATCGGCGTTGAGCTGTGCGATCGGCGTGACGTCGGCGTAGGCGCGATTGAAGAGGTTGAGGTGCGGCAGGATCACCATCTCGACCGTGACGATACCCAGCGTGTGGCCATCGGGCCTGGCGTTCATCATGTAGTTCCATCCGATGCCACCACTCGCGCCGGACTTGTTGACGACAACGACACCCTTCGGAAAGTGCTTTTGCGCCGCGACGCCGAATGCGCGCGCCACCGCATCGGTTCCGCCGCCCGCCTGGAAGGGAACGACCAGCTCGATCGGGCGGCTCGGATAGTCAGCTGCGAGCGCGAGCCCTGGGGCGAGCGAAGCGGCGGCGAGCGCCATGGAGGCGACGAGGGTGCGGCGGTGAAATTGAATCATGGGTTTGTCTCGGTGATTCGAAGCTTGAGGATCTCGGATCGCGTTCAGCGAACGAACTGGTCGACGTACTCGGCGCCCAGGCCGCAGGCCGTGTAGTGGGCGCGGCACATGTCGATCTTGGTGAAGACGTCTTCGTAGCCGGTCTGGCGGCCGAAGGGATCGACATAGATCATGGCGCCCGTGATGTGGAAGAGCGTGATCATCTCGGGCACGTCCTCGGGCACGACCAAGGTGTGCGTCTCCCCGGGCGGCTCGAAGACATACGAGCCTTCCTTCGCCTTCCAGTCGTGCTCCAGGTAGTGCCATGCACCGCGCAACACCACGCCATGCACCGGCGCCGGATGGCGATGCCGGCTCAACACGCCGGATTTGCGCACACGCAAGAGGTTGACCCAATAGCCCTGCACGGTATTGAGGCACAGCGGACGGAACCAGACGTTCTCCATCTGCGGCACCCAGACGCGCTCATCCTCCGGGACGACGGCGTCGACGACGATCTCGTTCGCGACGCCTTGCGGAAACGGGAGCTGGTAGGGCATGCGGGACATGTCGAGCCCGCCGGCGCGCGAGGGGGCGGCGTCATCCGGAATCGGTGCCGCAGGAAGGGTCGAAGTGTTCATCGTTGAGGTTTTCGTTGTTGGAAATCAGGCGACGAGATAGCCGCCGTCGACGGGCAGCACGATGCCGGTGACGAAGGCAGCAGAGCTCGAGCAAAGGAACATCACCGGGCCCGCAATGTCCTCGGGCCGGCCCCATCGGCCCATGGGGGTGCGAGATAGCACCGCGGCACTGCGCGCAGCGTCGTCCTGCAGCCCCTGGGTCAGCGGCGTGGCGATCCATCCCGGCGCCACCGCGTTGACGCGGACGCCATCGGCTGCCCAGGCGATCGCCAGGCTCTTGGTCAGTTGCGCAATGCCGCCCTTACTGGCGCTGTACGCCGGCACCAGCCCGCCGCCGAAGAAGCTGAGCATCGAGGCGATGTTGACCAGGCTGCCACCACTCGCGGCCAAACGCTGCCGCGTCGCGGCGGCCAGTCGCATCGCGCCGTTCAGGTTGATGTCGATCACTTGCCGGAACACCTCGGGGTCATGCTCCTCGCCGCGGCGGATGACACCGGCGGCGTTGACCACGATGTCCAGCGTCGGGCACTTCGCGACCACGCGGTCGATCGAGCCGGCGTCGGTCACGTCCATGGCCTCGAATGCGATCCCGGATGCACCGGGGGTCTCCTTGCCGATCACGCCTGCGGCGGTCACGGCACACCCTGCATCGCGCAGGGCCTCG
This sequence comes from Variovorax sp. Soil_C_33, assembly GCF_057656935.1. NCBI lineage: Bacteria > Pseudomonadati > Pseudomonadota > Betaproteobacteria > Burkholderiales > Comamonadaceae > Variovorax > Variovorax sp. Soil_C_33. Next base: position 9,318 of record NZ_JBDGJK010000032.1, on the reverse strand, counting down.
GCAATGGCGAGTCCGATGCCGCTCGTGCCGCCGGAGACGAGCGCGGCCTTGCCGCCGAAATCGAAGAGCATCGCGCGGCTCCTTATTTCGCGGACGGGTACTTGGCCCGCGCCAGCACTTCCTGCGAGTACGGGCCGAGTACGGGCCCCTCGCCCGCCAGCGTGGTGCGGCGGAAGACACGCCGGTAGCGCCCCATGTCGTAGACCTCGGCCTTGTGCAGCGTGGTCCGGTTGTCCCAGACGACCAAGTCGCCCTTCTTCCACTTGTGGAAGTAGCAGAACTCGGGTCGCGAGACATGCTCGACCAGTTGGCGATGCAGGGCCTGGCCTTCCTCCAGTGGCATGCCGCTGATCTCGTTGCCCGCGTTGGCGGACATGAAGAGCGAGCGACGACCATCCGGATGAACGCGCACCAGCGGATGGCTGACCGGGGGCACGGCGTTCTTCTCGAAGTTCGAGAGCGGCGGCAGCGAAGCGAACATCCGGCGGCCGTGCTCATACGAATGGACCATGTGCAGCGGCTCGATCCTGGTCTTCAAGTCGTCCGGGAGCGCTTCGTAAGCCAGCACCATATTGGAGAAGCCCGTGCGTCCTCCTACGGCATCGTCGGGCATCACTTCGATGCCATACAGCAGCGAGGCGTATGCGGGCACATAGCGATAGGAGCTGTCGGTATGCCACAGCGCATTGACCTTCTGGAAGATCACGCGATGGTCGGTCTCGGGAAGGTGCTCGCCCTGTGCCGACACATTGGCCACGTTGTAGACGGTCGACGCGGCGACGGTCTTGTTCTCCTCCGGAAAATCTTCCAGCGAACCCCACTGCTCGGTGAAGGCAATCTGCTGCTGCTCGCTCAGCTTCTGGTCCCGAAAGCACAGCACACCGTATGTATCCAGTGCATCGCGAAATTCCCGGATCTGCTCAGGATCCAGGGGCAGGGAAAGGTCGATTCCTGTGATTTCGGCGCCCAGCACCGGGTTGAGCTTCGTGACCACGGGTCTCGCGACGATTTCAGCTTGTTCCATATTTCCTCAGGGTGGACGGTGGACGGAGTGCCCGCCTGCTGCCTTGAAGATCAAGCCATCGCAGGCGTCGTAGAATTCTGGCATATAACTGGCATGCCACCTATATTCCAACGTAATTGCCCACACTGCCCAGTTGGCAAGCTCGTAAACCCGAGTCCGGCGCCGCAGCCGGCGGCGCGCAAGGCACCCGTCCGAAATTCAGGCGTGTGGCAGCGTCTGCCTTGCGAACTCCACGAGGTGGTCGATCAGGCGATCGGAAGCCTGGGCCGCGCTGGCGGCGTCGCCCGCAGCAACAGCCCGAACGACTTCGACGTGGAATCGGGCGGTGACCGGTAGATGGCGCGGCGCATCGACGTGGAAGAACCAGAAGCGCCTGGAGATCGAATGGAGCCTCGCGACGGTTTCGGCCGTGACGGTGTTGCGCGCCGCGCGCGCGAGCAGCAGGTTGAGTTGAGCGTCGAGGCGCAGGAACTCCTTGATATCCAGAGCCTCTGCCGCTTGTTCGGTCGGCGCCACCAGTGACTGGATCGCCGCCCTGTCTGCGCTGCTGCCGCGGCTTGCCGCCGCTGCGGCTAGAAGACGATCCAGCTCGCGTCGCGTTTCGAGAATCTCGAGCTGCAGGCGCACATCGACAGGCGTCACCATCACGCCGCGCCTTGGCATGATCTGCACCAGATACTCGCGCGAAAGGCGATGCAATGCCTCGCGGATCGGCGTGGTGCCGATGTCGATCTGCCGGCTCAGGATGGCCTCCGATACAACGGAACCGGGTGCCAGTTCCAGCGTGACGATCATCTCCTCCAGTCGTCGATACGCTTCGCTTGTCAAGGTGTTCTGCGATCCGTCGCTGGAGGGGCTGACCGCCGTGCCGCCTGGATTGATCACGCTGTCCGCAGCGCTCGCCAACTTCATTTCCGCCTTTTGCTTATGCCCAGGATATCGGCAGCATCGTGCGGCCGACCAAGCCGGCGACTATAGCGATGGCAAGGTCGCGTCCGCCCGCCCCCCCGCGCCCCGGGGCAAAATCGCCGCCTGTCCGGCACCCTTCGGAGCCGGCTAACCAGAGGAGGCGGGGCAGGTATGAAGAAGGCGGCGACGGCGACAGCCGGCACTGAAGTCATGAAGTCTGCGGTGGCCGTGCAGAGGCGAGTGACGGAGCAGGAGGGCGCGGCCGCGACAACGCTCATGCAAGACGCGTATCGGCAGCTGGAGGAGATGATCGTCACAGCGGAGCTCGCGCCGGGCGAGGTGGTGTCAGAAGCGATCCTGAGCCGCCGCATCGGGATCGGCACCACGCCGATCCGCGAGGCATTGCATCGCCTTTCGCGCGAGTATTTGGTGCAGATCATGCCAAGGCGCGGCGTGGTGGTGACGCCTGTCGATGTGGGCCTGCAGTTTCAGGTGCTCGAGACCCGGCGCGAAGTCGACCGCCTGATCGCACGGTCTGCGGCCCAACGTGCAACCGCAGCAGAGCGAGAGGCCATCGCAGCCCTGGCGAAAGCCATCGAGGAAACCGTGGCGCACTCGGATGTGCGGGCCTTCCTGCGGCTCGATGCGCAGCGCAGCCGCTGCGTGGCCTACAGTGCACGCAACTCGGTCGCTGCAGGCATTGCCACGACACTTCATTCGGTCTCGCGCCGATTCTGGTACTGTCATCTGCATGAGGATCGACAGTTGATCGATACGGCGCGCTTGCATCTGACGGTGGCCAAGGCCGTCGTGCTGGGCGATGCGGAGGCTGCCGGCAAGGCCTCTGACGAGCTGATCGACTACATGCTTGCGTTCGCCAAGGCCACGCTTCCGGGCGCGTCGAACCCGGAGCCTTAGTTCGAGGCACCGGCCTCCCCTCATTTCGCAAACGCTCTCGTCCGAACGAGATGAGCGACCAAGGGTTTGTCCCGACATACCTGGCATGCCAGTCGTGTTCCACTAATGTTCCACGAGATAAATCGCATCGCAAACACGAAGTGAGACAAGGACCATGGCGCTGAGCATCTACCCCGTTACATCCAACTTTGTGGCCGAAATCGGCGACGTTGACCTGTCGCGGCCGCTGTCGCTCGAAGACCGGGAAGCGATCAAGGAGGCGTTCTGGAAGTACGCCGTGCTGATCTTTCCGGAGCAGACGATGACGCAACAGCAACACGTCGACTTCGCGACGATCTTCGGCCCACTGGAAACCACCATCCAGAAGCACCGCACCGACGAGGCATTGCGCATTCGCGAAGACATCGCCGATGTCTCCAACCTTGACGCCGACAACAAGGTCTGGGGCGAAACCAGCCGCCAGCGCATGTTCCAGCTGGGCAACCGCCTGTGGCACACAGACAGCACCTTCCGCAAGATCCCTGCCAAGGCGTCGCTGCTGTACGGCCGCACGGTAGCGCCCATCGGGGGCCACACCGAGTTCGCCGATATGCGCGCGGCCTACGATGCACTGCCGGAGACGATGAAGAAGCGCATCGACGGCCTGATCGTGGAGCATTCGATCTTCACCTCGCGCGCCAAGCTGGGCTTCACCGCGTTCTCGGACGAAGAGTTCGCCGCGCTGCCGCCGGTGCCCCAGGTCATGGTGCGCACGATTCCCGAGAACGACCGAAAGTCGCTCTACTTGGCGTCGCACGCCGGCCGCGTATTCGGCCTGCCCGACGCCGAGGCCGCCGAGCTGCTGGAGACGCTGACAGCGCACGCCACGCAGCGGCAGTTTGTCTACACCCACCGCTGGCGCCAGCACGACCTGCTGATCTGGGACAACCGCTGCACCATGCATCGCGGCACGGAGTTCGACGACCTGCGCTGGAAGCGCGACATGCAGCGCGCGACCGTCTCGGAGTCCGCCAACTCATGCGAGATGGCCGGTGTGGCCATTCCGGTCGAGGCCTGAACGATGGGCGACACCCCTCGAATCCTCGGCGCGCCGGCGCTGTACGTACAAGGGCCGGACGCGTCCTCGCGTATCGGCGACATCGCTGCAGGACTGGGCCGGAACGTGCTGTTCGTCTCAGACGCCGCTGTCGAGCGCCTGTTCGCGCCGCGCGTGCGGCAAAGCATCGAAGCCAGTGGGCTCGCGTTCTCGTCCGTCTCGTTCACCGGCGACCTCACGCCCGCCAGTGTGGAACGCATGGCCTGCGCCCAGCGAGCGTGGCAGCCGGAGGTGGTGATCGCTGCGGGTGGCGGCAAGGGTGTGGACGCGGGCAAGGCCGTGGCGTGCGCCCTCGGCACGCGGCTCATCACCTTGCCGACGGCGCCCTCGAATGACGGCCCCACCAGCCGCGTCTATTTGCTCTACGACGAGCATCACCGTCTGCTGAGCGTCGAAAAGCTGCCGCGCAACCCGGACGCGGTCGTGGTCGACACCGCGATCCTCGCTGCGGCGCCGGTCGACTTGCTGGTCTCGGGCATCGGCGACGCGATCGTCAAGCGCTACGAGGCGGCGCAGTGCATCGGCGCTGCCGGGCTCAACCTGTTCGGCGGCCAGGCGACGCTGCTCGCGGCAAAGCTTGCAGAGACGTGCGACGAGATCGTGCGTCGTCATGCGGTCGCCGGCCTGGCCTCAGCGCGTGCCCGCGCGCCCAACGCGGCCTTCGAGGCGCTCGTCGAAGCTTGCATCCTGCTGGCCGGCATCGGGTTCGAGGGCACCGGCTTGTCGGTCGCGCATTCCATGACGCGTGGCCTGACGGCCGTGCCGGAAACTGCAGGCGCCTTGCATGGTCGCCAGGTGGCCTACGCGTTGCTCGTCCAGTTCGTGCTTGAGAAGCGCTCCGATGCCTTCATGGCCGAGCAGTTCGACTTTTACCGCGCCGTGGGTCTGCCCACAGGCTTGCCCGAGCTCGGCCTTGCCGCGCCTTCTGCGCGGCAGTTGTCCACGATTGCCGCGCACACCCTTACCGCACCGCACATCCGCAACTTCGAACGCCGGCTTTCGGAAGGCGACCTCGTCGAAGCGATGGTGCGTCTCGAGCAGCTCTGCGTCGCAGCGTGAGCCCTGCGCTTTCTGTCCTCGCCCGCCATCAACCTGGAATACATGAGGTACCCATGAACCGGTTCAAGAACACCCGCGCCCTCGTCTCCTCCTGCCTTGCAGCTGCGTGCTTCACGCTGCCGCAATTCAGCGCACATGCCGCCGAAATCACCTGGCGCTTGCAAAGCGTCGCCGGCGCCGGAACGACGGAATACAAAAATCTCGTCGAACGCTTTGCCAAGGAAGTGAATCAACGCACCGGCGGACGCGTCGAAGTCAAGACTTTTCCGGCCGGCATGCTGATGAGCAGCGCCACTGTCGTCGATGCGGTGAGCAAGGGCACGCTCGACATCGGCCACACTTACCTTGTCTATTTCAGCGGCAAGGAGCCGGCGCTCAAGGCGGTGAACGAATGGCCGGCCGAAGTCAATGCGCTTCAGGGCTACAACTGGTTCTACGAGGGCGGCGGCTCGGAGCTGATGCGCAAGATCGTGGCGCGGCACAACATGCACTTCCTCGGCGTTTCGCCCCTGCTGGGCGAGCAGATCTGGTCGAAGAAGCCGATCAAGGGCACCGACGATCTGAAGGGCCTCAAGGTGCGCGCGGCGGGCCTTGCCGCCGACGGCTTTGCCAAGCTCGGCGCTTCTGTCGTCGCCTTGCCCGGCGAGGAGGTCTACACCGCGCTGCAGCGCGGCGTGGTCGACGCCGTCGAGTTCACGACCATGCCGGTGAACTACGGCCTCGGCTTGCAAGAGGTGGCGAAGTTCATCTCGGTGCCGTCGTACTCGGGTGGGGGCACGTCCGACTGGATCGTGAGCCAGGCCGCGTGGAAAAAGGTGCCGGCCGACCTGAAGCCCAAGATCGAAGAGGCGCTCAAGGTCGCCAGCATGGACTACAACACTTCGGCGGTGGCCGAGGAAAAAGAGCTGATGGTCAAGCTCGAGAAGAGCGGCGTCACGCTCGTCAAATGGCCCGATAGCGAGATACGCAAGATGGAAAACGCGCGCCTGGCTGTCATGAAGGACAAGTATGCCGTCGAATCGAAGGACTACGCCGAGAAGCTCGACTCGCAGCTGAAGTTCCTTGGGAAGCTCGGATACCGCGCGAACTGACGTTGGCCAGACTCCCAGACTCCCCCATGCGGCAACTCTGCGACGCAATCGATCGCCTCAACGAATGGGTGGGCCGCCTGGCGGCCCTGTTGATCCTGCCCAGCCTGCTCATCACCATGATCGAGGTGGTTGCACGCTACGCGTTCAACAGCCCGACGGTCTGGGTCAATGAATCGGTGCAGATCCTGTTCGGCTTCTACTTCCTGCTCGGCGGCGGCTACACGCTGCTGCACGGCGGGCACGTGCGGGTCGACCTGCTGCTGCTCGGCTTGAAGCCGCGCGCCCGCCGCCGGGCCGATGTGATCGGCCTGGTGGTCACGATCTTCTATCTCGCAGTGCTGCTGTGGTTCACCGGCGAACAGGCGCTCGACGCCATCGCCAGCCGGGAGCGCGCGGAGAGTCCGTGGGCGCCCTACATCTTCCCCGTCCTCACCGCCGCGCCGGTGGCCGCCGCACTCATGCTGCTGCAGGCGGTATCGCTGATCGTGCGCGCCTATGTGGATCCGGCACACACGGTCAAGCCTGACAGCAGCGTCGCCGGCTGACTTTCTCTTCCACTGGGTATCAATCAATGGGTGTCGAACTCCTCACGGTCGTCCTGTTCGGGTCGCTATTCGCGCTCATCTTCCTGGGCGTTCCGCTGGCCTTCGCGCTCGGCAGCGTGGCCGTGGTGGTGGGCTATTTCGAATGGGGGCCGATGGCGCTGCACCTGCTGGCGGGCCATGTGAAGAGCGCCACCTTCAACTACACACTGGTCTCGATTCCGTTCTTCATGTTCATGGCCGGCATCCTCAACAAGGCCGGCGTTGCCAACGACCTGTATCACGCGATCCATGTGCTGTTCGGCCCGCTACGCGGCGGCCTTGCGGTCGGCACCGTAATGGCTTGCACGATCATCGCGGCGATGAGCGGCGTGAGCGCGGTGGGCGTGCTCGCCATGGGTTCGCTCGCGCTGCCGGCGATGCTCGCGCGCGGTTACGACAAGCACATGTCGATGGGTACCATCCTCGCGGGCGGCGCGCTCGGCCAGCTCATTCCGCCGTCGGTGCTGGGCATCGTCTACAGCGGCCTAGCCAACCTCTCGGTCGGCCAGGTCTTCCTTTCCGGGCTGATGCCGGGCCTGTTGCTCGCCTCGCTTTTCATCGTCTACGTGCTGCTCAAGTGCTGGATCAACCCGGCGGCAGGCCCTGCGATGCCGGCCGAGGAGCGCGCCCGCATCACCGGTCGCGAGCGAATCGCAAGCCTGCTGGGCATCGTGCCCGTGGCGCTGCTGGTTCTGGCGGTGCTGGGTGCCATGTTCACGGGCATCGCAGGCCCCACGGAAGCAGCGGCGGTCGGCGCGGTCGGCAGCATGGTGATCGGCTTCGCGCGCCGCAGTCTGCGCTGGGGCGACATCGCAGACGCGGCACGCGAAACCCTGAAGTCGACGTCGATGGTGATCTGGATCGCCATTGCGTCGCTCGTCTTCGTATCGGTCTACGCCGGCATCGGCGGCGACAAGCTGGTGCGCAGCCTGCTCATCGGTATGGACCTTTCGCCCTGGGTGGTAATGACGATCATGATGGTCATCCTATTCCTGCTCGGGATGGTGATGGACCCGATCGGCATCATCTTCCTGACCACGCCGATCTTCCTGCCCATCGTGGTGGCGCTCGGATTCGATCCCCTGTGGTACGGCGGCATGCTGATCATCAATCTTGAGATGTCCTATCTCACGCCGCCGTTCGGCTACAACCTGTTCTACCTGAATTCGGTAGCGCCCAAGGGCATCACGATGAAGGACATCTACAAGTCGACACCGCCCTTCATCGCGCTGCAGGGGCTCGGCTTGCTGATCTGCGCCTTTGCGCCGCAAATCATCACCTGGCTGCCCAAGTACGTGCTCGGCCAGTAGGCGTCCATACCCCCTTCCACAAGAGGTTCGAACCATGGTCTCCCCGATCAACTACATCACGTCGGTCCAATTCGGCTTCGGTGCCATCGACATGCTGCCGCAGGAGTGCGAGCGCATCGGCATCCGGCGTCCCCTGGTCGTCACGGACGCCGGCGTGCGCGCGGCAGGCCTGGTCGATCGCGTGCTTGCACGCCTGGCCGACGCCAGCGCCGTCGCGGTGTTCGATCAAACGCCTTCCAACCCGAACGAAGCGGCGGTACGCGCCGCCGCCGCGCTGTTCCTCGCGCAGCGCTGCGACGGCGTGATCGCGGTAGGTGGCGGCTCTTCGATCGATCTGGCCAAGGGCGTTGCCGTTTGCGGCACGCATGAAGGGCCGCTGAAGAGCTTTGCGATGATCGAAGGCGGCCTCGCAAGGATCACCGCGGCAACGGCGCCGGTCATCGCGATTCCGACCACGGCCGGCACCGGCAGCGAGGTGGGCCGCGGTGCAGTGCTGATCCTCGACGACGGTCGAAAGGTGGCCGTGATCTCGGCGCATGTGGTGCCGAAAGTGGCCATCTGCGACCCCGACCTGACGCTCGACTTGCCGGCAAGGCTCACTGCTGCCACCGGCATGGACGCGATCGCGCACTGCATCGAGACCTTCATGGCCCCGGCCTTCAACCCGCCCGCCGACGGCATTGCGCTGGACGGACTATGGCGCGCATGGGCGCACATCGAGCGCGCGACACGCGAGCCGCACGATCGCGAAGCGCGCCTGCAAATGATGTCGGCGTCGATGCAGGGCGCGATGGCGTTCCAGAAAGGCCTCGGGTGCGTGCACAGCCTCAGCCATTCGCTCGGCGGCCTCGATCCGAGCCTACATCACGGCATGCTGAATGCCGTGTTCCTGCCCGCCGTCATCGAGTTCAACGAGGCAGCGACCACGGTCAGGAACGAGAACAAGCTCGCCCGCCTGGCTCACGCCATGGACTTGGCCGATTCGTCTTCCGTCGGCGATGCCATCACTGCGATGAACAGACGTCTGGGTCTGCCAACGAGGTTGCGCGAAATGAGCGTCAGTGAAGCCATGTTCCCACGCATTGTTGAAGGCGCGCTGCAGGACCATTCGCACATAACCAATCCGCGTCCCGCCGAAGCCAGTGACTACGCACGGATGCTCACTCGTGCAAGGTGACCCATGACAGCAGTCCCTCCCGCTGCCTATCAAAGAACGGCGTAGTAGCGTACCTTGTCCTCGTCCACGTCGTCCCGCTGGTGAGGCGTTGCGCCGAAGCTCTCGAATTGACCGCGCCTGGCCCTGCAACTCAGGCCGAAATCTTCTCCA
>NZ_JBDGJK010000031.1:0-28365 GCF_057656935.1 Variovorax sp. Soil_C_33 | reverse complement strand
GTCTCCTTTGCCTAGAAGTTGGAAATCCCGTTTTAGCTAAACGGGGGTGACTCGGGTAGTCCTACATAGCATCTAGGCCGCAGCCTTCGCCAACCGCGCGTCGGCCAGCGTCTGTTCGCGCAGGCGCTCGTATTCCGGCTTGGGCACCGGCACCGCATCGGGATTGCCGAGGTCGTTCATGTGGATGCGGTAGGTCTCGCGGGCGCTCAGCGCGGCGAGTGCAGAGATGACCGTGATGCCGAAGGCCAGCGAGCCCACGATCAGCGGGATGTTGGCCGCGCCCGGAGGCGCCACGGTGGCGAACAGCGCCGGCAGCATCGCGGTGGCGGCGGTGCCGATGTTCTGCGAGATCGCCATCGCCGAGACGCGGGTGCGGGTCGGGAACAGCTCGGGGTAGAAGCTCGGGAACACCGCGTTGTAGCCCTGGTAGACCACGCCCCACATCAGGAGCGACATGCAGATCGCCAACGGCACGTTCTTGATGCTGATCGCATAGAGATAGCCGAAGGCCAGCAGGCCCGAGGCCAGCGCGCCGAAGACGATGGGCGGCTTGCGGCCGATGCGGTCCGAGAGGTTGCCGACGTAGGGAATGACCAGCACCGCGAGAATGTTGCCGAGCACCGGGATCCACAGGTAGATGTCCTTCGCGAAGCCGATGCCGTAGGCGGACTGCACCGCATAGGCGGCGCCGAAGATGGTGGCGACCACCGGGATCACGTTCATCAGCGCCATCAGCACGACGCGCAGCATGTCCTTCCAGCTGTACTTGAAGGCGTCCACGATCGGCGAGCGCGGACGCTCGTTGCGCTGGCCTTCCTCGGCGAAGGCAGGCGTCTCGTCGACCTCGCGCCGGATGATGTAGCCGGCGGCGATGACGATGAAGCTCAAGAGGAAGGGAATGCGCCAACCCCAGCTGTTGAAGGCTTCCTCCGGCATGTAGTGCGCGAGCGGCAGGAACACCGCGGCGGCCAGGATCTGGCCGGCCTGCACGCCCTGCAGCGTGAAGCTGGCGAAGAAGCCGCGCCGCCCGAAGGGCGCGTGCTCCAGGATCATCGAGCTGGCGCCCGAGATCTCGCCGGCGACCGCGAAGCCCTGGACCAGGCGGCAGATCACGAGCAGCACCGGCGCCAAGAGGCCGACTTGGTCGTAGGTGGGCAAGAGGCCGACGGCGATGGTCGAGAAGCCCATCAGGAACATGCACAGGACCAGCACCTGCTTGCGGCCGTGGGTGTCGCCCCAGTGGCCGAGGAAGAAGGCGCCTATCGGTCGCGCCACGTAGCCGACGCCGTAGGTCGCGAGCGAGGCGACGATGGCGATATTCGGATCGCCCTTGGGAAAGAAGATCTGCGGAAAGATCAGCGCTGCTGCGGTGGCGTAGATGAAGAAGTCGTAGTACTCGAGGGCCGAGCCGATCCAGCCGCTGGCGGCGGCTTTCTTCGACTGGTGCCGGCCTTGCGGCTCGTGCGCCTGGGGTTTGCTCATGGGTGTCTCCATTGGGAAGGGGCGAGGCGACTGTAGGTGCGCCTCCGGAGCCGCGGCAATGCAACGGAACAGGGTGGCGATCGATCATCGATCAAGCTCGTGCGACTTTCGCGCGGAATGGGGGTTTGTCCCCAGGTGCCCGAGGTGGGCTGCCCCGACCGATACGGTCTTGCTTGCTTCCCCCTGCCCCACGGTGCGCAACCGGCCCGAACACATACTTTCTTGCATTTTTCCGGGTTAACCCCTGGCTGGTCTGCCGGTGCTTGCTTCTACTATTTATTCAACTTGAATTAATTAATTGAGTCCCTTCCTGGGGATCAGGAGACAGCCCAAGTGACGACAGCCGGTCCCGGTCGGGGCACCAATTCGGTCAACCTGCGCCTCTACAACGAGCGCAGCCTGCTGCAGCGGCTGCGCCGGGCCGGCGAGGCGTCGAAGGCCGACCTGGCGCGCTGGGCTCAGCTCACCAACACGGCCGTCGGCAGCATCGTGCAGTCGCTCGAGGAGTCGCGGCTGATCGAGCCCGCGGGCCGCCGGCAGGAAGGCCAGCGCGGCCAGCCCGCCGGGCTCTACCGCATCAATCCCGAAGGCGCCTACGGCATCGGCGTGCGGCTGGACCGCACCAGCATCGAGACCGTGATGATCGACCTCGGCGGCAAGATCCTGGCCCGCGCGGCGCACGACCTGCTGCTGCCCCACCCCGACCGCGCGCTGGCGCTGGTGCAGAAAGACGTGAGCCGCATGACGGCCACGCTCGACGCGGCGCAGCACCGCCGGCTCATGGGTGTCGGCCTGGCGCAGCCCTACAACCTCGGCAGCTGGCTGCGCGAACTCGACCTGAAGGCGGACTTCCGCATCTGGGACGAGGTCGACTTCGGCGCGATGCTGGCGCGGGCCGTGGACCAGCCCGTGTTCAAGGAAAACGACGGCAACGCGGCCGCGATCGCCGAGCTGTTCTTCGGCATCGGCCGCGAGGAGAACGACTTCCTCTACATCTTCATCGGCGCGGCGCTGGGCGCGGGCGCGGTAATCGGCGGCGAAAGCCTGCGCGGGCCGACCGGCAACGCGGCCGACCTCGGCCTGATGCCGGTGCCGCCCAGCCGCCTGGCCTCGGCCCCGGTGTCGGACCGGCGCTGGGACATCCTGCTCTCGCGCGCCTCGCTCAACGCGCTGGCGCGCCACCTGCGCCACCACGGCATCGCGGTGCGCGGCCACGCCGACCTGGAGGCCTGCGTCAAGTCCGGCCGGCCCGAGGTGCGCGAATGGATCGACGACTGCATCGATGCGCTGGTGCCTTCGACGCGCGCATCGCTGGCCGTGCTCGATTTGCCGGTGGTGGTGATCGACTGCGACATCGACAGCGGCCTGATCGGCGAGCTCATGAAGCGCCTCGACGAAGGCCTGCGCGCGATCGCGCCGGAGGCGCGCCAGACCCCGCGAATCCTGCGCGGCAGCTTTCGCGCCGACGCCGGCGCGATCGGCGCGGCCAGCCTGCCGATGTTCTTCAACTTCTCGCCGCGCGCAGATGTGCTGCGCGGCCGTTCACGCCCCCGCCACCCGGAGACAGCGAATGCATGAAGACCCCACCGCGCTGCTGGAGCTGCGCAAGATTTCCAAGACCTTCCCCGGCGTCAAGGCGCTGCAGGACGTGCGGCTGCGCGCCAGCGCCGGCCACGTGCATGCGCTGATGGGCGAGAACGGCGCCGGCAAGTCGACGCTGATGAAAGTGCTGTCGGGCGCCTACATGCCCGACCCCGGCGCCGAGATCCTGATCGACGGCAAGCAGGTCCATATCGACGGCCCGCTGGCAGCCAAGCAGCTCGGTGTCTCGGTGATCTACCAGGAACTGAGCCTCGCGGCCAACCTCAGCGTGGCCGAGAACATCTACATGGGCCGCGCGCTGCGCCGCGGCGGCCTGGTCGACCGCGCCGGCATGGCCGCAGCCTGCGAGGGCACGCTGCAGCGCCTGGGCGCCGACTTCGGCCCGGCGACGCGCGTCGCGATGCTCTCGATCGCGCAGCGCCAGTTGGTGGAGATTGCGCGCGCGGTGCACTTCGACTGCCGCATCCTGGTGATGGACGAGCCGACCACGCCGCTGTCGACGCACGAGACCGACCGCCTGTTCGCGCTGATCAAGCGCCTGCGCGACGAGGGCCTGGCGATCCTCTACATCAGCCACCGCATGGACGAGATCGACGAGCTCGCCGACGAGGTCACCGTGCTGCGCGACGGCAGCTATGTCGGCACGCTCACGCGCGCCGAGCTCTCGCGCGAGAAGCTGGTGAAGATGATGGTGGGCCGCGATCTCTCGGGCTTCTATCGCAAGGAGCACCACGGCCAGCACACCGGCGAGCGCGCGCTCTCGGTGCGCGGCCTCAGCGACGGCCGGCGGGTGCACGACTGCAGCTTCGAGCTGCATGCCGGAGAAGTGCTCGGCCTGGCCGGTCTGGTCGGCGCCGGCCGCACCGAGCTGGCGCGCCTGATCTTCGGCGCCGATCCGAGCACCGGCGGCGAGATCTCCTTGAATGGCAGCGGCGCGCTGCTGAAGATCGCCAAGCCGATCGACGCGATCCGCTCGGGCATCCTCTACCTCACGGAGGACCGCAAGGGCCAGGGCCTGTTTCTCGACCAATCGGTGCGCGACAACATCAACGTGATGGTGTGCCCGCGCGACGCGAACGCCGGCGGCGTGATGGACGGCAAGCGCGCCGCGCAGCGCGCGCGCGACGCGATCGCGCAGCTCTCGATCCGCGTGCCCTCGGCGCGGGTCAACGTCGGCTCGCTGTCCGGCGGCAACCAGCAGAAGGTGCTGCTGGCCCGGCTGCTCGAACTGGCGCCCAAGGTGCTGATCCTCGACGAACCGACGCGGGGGGTCGATATCGGCGCCAAGAGCGAGATCTACCGCCTGATCGACGAGCTGGCGCGGCGCGGCGTCGCGGTGCTGGTGATCTCGAGCGAACTGGCCGAGGTGGTGGGCATCTGCGACCGCGTGATCGTGATGCGCGAAGGCCATCTCGTCGGCGAGGTGGGCGGCGCGAGCGCCCTGCCCATCACCCAGGAAAACATCGTCGCGCTGGCCACCGGCGCGGCCGCCATCCACGCGCCCGTGCTGCACTGAGCCGGACGACGCAACAGGAGACCTCCCCATGACCAAGCAGATTTCCCCCGCCATCCCGGCACCGGACAACTCCGCCCTGCCCCCCGCGCTGCGCGGCGCCTCCGGCAAGGAGATCATGCGTGCCCTCGGCATGCTGCCGGTGCTGGTGCTGCTGTGCATCGGCTTCAGCTTCGCGAGCGACAACTTCTTCAGCCTGCAGAACCTGTCGATCATGACGCAGCAGGCCTCGATCAACATCGTGCTGGCCGCCGGCATGACCTTCGTGATCCTCACCGGCGGCATCGACCTGTCGGTGGGCTCGATCCTCGCGGCTTCGGCGGTGGTCGCGATGCTGGTGTCGAACGTGCCGGAGTTCGGCATGCTCGGCATCGCCGCCGGCCTGGCCTGCGGGCTGCTGTTCGGACTGATCAACGGCGTGCTGATCGCCTTCGTCAAGCTGCCGCCCTTCATCGTGACGCTGGGCTCGCTGACTGCGGTGCGCGGCATCGCGCGGCTGCTCGGCAACGACACCACCGTGTTCAACCCGCAGCTGCCCTTCGCCTTCATCGGCAACGGCGAGGTGCTGGGCGTGCCCTGGCTGGTGATCATCGCCTTCGCGGTGGTGGCGCTGTCGTGGTTCATCCTGCGCCGCACCGTGCTGGGCCTGAACATCTACTCGGTGGGCGGCAACCCGGAAGCCGCGCGCCTGGCCGGCATCAAGGTCTGGGCGGTGCTGCTGTTCGTCTACTGCACCTCCGGGCTGCTCTCGGGCCTGGGCGGGGTCATGGCCTCGGCGCGGCTCTACGCGGCCAACGGCCTGCAGCTCGGCGCCTCCTACGAACTCGACGCCATCGCGGCGGTGATTCTCGGCGGCACCAGCTTCGTCGGCGGCACCGGCTCGATCCTCGGCACGCTGATCGGCGCGCTCATCATCGCGGTGCTGACCAACGGCCTGATCCTGATGGGTGTCTCGGACATCTGGCAGTACATCGTCAAGGGCCTGGTGATCATCGGCGCCGTCGCGCTCGATCGCTATCGCCGCAAAGACTCGGCACGCACCTGAACCCGCTTCATTTTCCCAACCACGACCAGGAGACTCTCCCATGCGCAAGTCATTGTTCGCACTCGCCGTGATCGCCGCGGCCCTCGCCGCCCCGGCGGCGCAGGCCCAGCAGAAGCAGATCAAGAGCGTCGGCATCACGCTCGGCTCGCTCGGCAATCCCTTCTTCGTCTCGCTCGCCAAGGGCGCCGAAGCCAAGGTCAAGCAATACAGTCCGAATGCCAAGGTCAATGCGCTGTCGGCCGACTACGACCTCAACAAGCAGTTCTCGCAGATCGACGGCTTCATCGCCTCGGGCACGGACATGATTCTGGTCAACGCGGTCGACGCCAAGGCCATCGAGCCCGCGCTGCAGAAGGCCAAGAAGGCCGGCATCGTGGTGGTGGGCGTGGACGTGGCGGCCAACGGCGCCGACGCCACCGTGCAGACCAACAACGTGCAGGCCGGCGAGCTCGCCTGCCAGTACATCGTGGAGAAGCTCGGCGGCAAGGGCAACGTGATCATCCAGAACGGCCCGCAGGTGTCGGCCGTGATCGACCGCGTCAACGGCTGCAAGACGGTGCTCAAGAAGAGCCCCGACATCAAGATCCTGTCGGACGACCAGGACGCCAAGGGCTCGCGCGAAGGCGGCCTCAACGTGATGCAGAACCACTTGACGCGCTTCCCGAAGATCGACGCCGTGTTCGCCATCAACGACCCACAGGCCATCGGTGCCGATCTCGCTGCCAAGCAGCTCAACCGCAAGAACATCGTCATCACCTCGGTCGACGGCGCGCCCGACATCGAGACGGCGCTCAAGAGCGACACGCAAGTGCAGGCCTCGGCCAGCCAGGACCCGTACATGATTGCGCAGAAGGCAGTCGAGATCGGGCACGACATCATGAACGGCAAGAAGCCCGCCCAGCCGATGACGCTGCTGCCCTCGACCTTGATCACCCGCGCAAATGTCAAGGACTACAAAGGCTGGCAGGCCCCGCGCTGAATGTGGCCCCCGAGCTCCGTCACTTCGTGTACTCGCTACCCGCCAGGGGGCCGCAGTCCGCCTTGGGGCGGCCCGGCGGCGGACTGGTTTCGGTTTCAACCGTTTGAAGCTCTTCGAAGGATAGGTATGTTCGTGGTCTGCGGCGAAGCCCTGATGGATGTCTACACGGGCGAATGGACGGCCACCGGCATGACGCTCGATGCGCGCATCGGCGGCTCGCCGCTCAACGTGGCGCAGGGCCTGGCGCGGCTGGAACGGCCGGTCGCCTTCCTGGCCGCCTTGTCGACCGATGCCTGCGGCGAGCGCCTGCTGGCCTCGCTGCGCGCCGAAGGCGTCGACACCTCGCTGGTGCTGCGCAGCGACGCGCCGAGCACGCTCAGCGTGATCAGCGTCGACGCTGCAGGCGTGCCGCGCTATGCCTTCCACGGCACGGGCGCGGCGGACCGGCAGATCACGCACGACACGCTGCCGGCGCTGCCTGCAGCGGCGCGCGTGCTGCAGTTCGGCTCCTACGCGCTCGCGGTGGAACCGGTCGGAAGCGCGCTGCGCGCCCTGGCGGCACGCGAGCGCGAGCGGCGCCTGATCGCCTACGACCCCAATGTGCGGCTCAACGTCGAGCCCGACCTCGCGCACTGGCGCGCGGTGGTCGAGCAGATGGTGTCGATCGCGCACCTGGTCAAGGTCAGCGACGAAGACCTGGGCCTGCTCTATCCGGCCGAAACGCCGCAGCAGATGGCGGCGCGCTGGCTCGAGCGCGGCGCGAGCCTGGTCGCAGTGACGCGCGGCCGCCATGGGGCGAGCGCATGGACCCGGGCGGCGCAGGCCGAGGTGCCCTCGCCGGAGACCGAGGTGGTGGACACGGTCGGCGCGGGCGACACCTTCCAGGCCGCGCTCCTGACCTGGCTGGACGAGCACGATGCACTCACGCCCGAGGCGCTGTCGGCGCTCGACCGCGCATCGCTCGCCGATCTGCTGGGCTTCGCCGCCCGGGCTGCGGCGATCACCTGTTCGCGGCGCGGTGCCGACATGCCGCGCCGAGACAAGCTGAACTGAGGCTTTCAGGAGGCATCGAATCCTTCGATGAACGGCTCGATGGCGAGGATGCGGAACTTGGCTGCCCCCGACAACACCAGGAGATCGCGATCGCCCGTCACCAGCGTTGCCTTGCCGGCCGCCGCGAGTTGCAGGAAGGGCGCGTCGAAGGGGTCGCGGCACACCGGCACGGCCGGTGGCGGATCCAGCAGCGTCACGACCTGCGCAAAGGGAAGATAGTCGGCCAGCAGCTCTTCGCGATCCTGCGGCGAGAGCCGGAACTTCGGGTAGCCCAGCACGCGCACCAGTTCCCCTGCGGTTGCGGTACTGACGAGCGGCGTGCAGGCGCCTTGCTGCCACAGCTCGCGCAGCCGCCGTGTCGCCGGTCCGCCGAACAGCAAGGCCGAAAGAACCACGTTGGTGTCGAACACCACCCGCCGGGCAGCCACGCGCTCAGGCCTGGCGCTTGGTCTTGGCGGGGGCGCTGCCGGCCGAGCGCGCACGCTTGACGCGATAGGCAGGCGGCGGCTCGGCAGCCATCAGCGCAGCCGGTTCGGCCCCCTGCCGTGCCCAATCGACGGCATCGCGAACATCCGCATCGGTCAGGCCCAGCGCCGCGAGCTTGGCGCGCACCGCATCGCCACGCTGGATCCGCACGGGCGTCAGCACGATCTGGCCGTCGCGCACCTCGACGTCGAAGTACTCCGTGGCGCCGACCTGGTCCGTCACGCTGCGCGGCAGCGTGAGCTGGTTCTTGGAGGTCATCTTGGCAAGCATGGAATATTCCTGACGTAAGGAATCCTTACTTTAGCCATCCCTCGCCGGAGGGTCAACCGCCAGCTTCCAAGCTCTGCGCCCGCCACGCGCAAACGCTGCCCACCACCGCGAGCAGCGTCGCGACGCCGAACATCGCGACATAGCCGAATTGCTGCGCGATCGCGCCGCCGGCCAGCACGCCGAGCACGCCACCGAAGCCGTAGCCGATCACGGTGAAGAGCGCCTGCCCGCGTCCGCGCAGCCGCCCCGGGAAGTGGCGCGACACCATCGCGATGCAGGCCGTGTGGTGCGCGGCGAACGAGAGCGCGTGCAGGGCCTGCGCCGCCGCCAGCGCCCAGACCCAGGGGCCGCATCCCGCGGTGATGCCCATGCGCAGCACCGCGGCGACGCCGCAGATCAGGAGCCAGCGCGGCATTGCGAACAAGGCCAGCAGCCGGCCCTGCAGGTAGAACCATGCGATCTCGGCCACCACCGACAGCGCCCACAGCAAGCCGATGGTCCCCTTGCCGTAGCCGAGCGAATCGAGGTACAGCGAGAGAAAGCCGTAGACCGCGAAGTGCGCCATCACGTGGAAGAACAGCGAGATGAAGAACCAGCGCACCGCCGGAATGCGCAGCACCGGCCCGACCGGTTCCTGCGCCTCCGCGTGGGCCACAGCCGGCTCCCGGACGTCGGGCAGGCGCAGCGTTGCGATCAGCACGATGGCGAGCGTGCCGCCCGCCCAGGCGGGGAAGTGCCCCATGCCGAAATGCTCGAACCATTCGCCGGCGAAGAAGACTGTGACCAGGAAGCCCGCCGAGCCCCAGAGCCGGATGCGGCCGTAGCGCCCCCAATCGCCGGCCACCAGGTGCGCCATGGCCGCTTCGGTGAGCGACATCATCGAACTGGTGTGCGTGAACATCACCAGCAGCACCAGGCCCAGCCACCAGGCGCCGCCGTGCCACCACAGCCCGAACGAGGACACCAGCGCCACCGCCGCGCTGATGCGCAGCAGCAGCACGCGATGCCCCGTGTGGTCGCTCAGGGCGCCCCATGCATAGGGCGCGAAGACCCGGGTGATCGACTGCACCGAGGTCAAGAGACTGATGGTGAAGATCGGCAGCCCCAGATCCTTCAGCCACAGCGGCAGGTAGGGATTGAAGAAGCCGATGTGCGCGAAGTAGCTGGCCGAGAGCGCTGCGAAAGCCAGCAGGTGGCCGCGGCCGCCCGAAGTCGGCCCCGGCGTCGCCACTAGAGGAAGGACGCCTGCGGCGACGACGCGTCCGCAGCTTGCCCTTGTTCCTGCTCTCCCTGCACGTCGCCGCATTGCGCGCGGTTGCGCAGCGCATGCTCCATCACGACCAGCGCCAGCATCGCCTCGGCGATCGGCGTCGCGCGGATGCCGACGCAGGGGTCGTGCCGGCCCTTGGTGACGACCTCGACCGGCTGGTTGTTGACATCGACCGAGCGGCGCGGGCTGATGATCGAGCTGGTCGGCTTGATCGCGATGCTGACCTCGAGGTCCTGCCCCGTCGTGATGCCGCCGAGCGTGCCGCCCGCGTTGTTGCTCTCGAAGCCCTCGGGCATGATCGAGTCGCCGTGCACGGTGCCGCGCTGCGTGACGCTTGCGAAGCCGGCGCCGATTTCCACGCCCTTGACGGCGTTGATGCCCATCATGGCCCAGGCGATGTCGGCGTCCATCTTGTCGAACAGCGGCTCGCCGAGGCCCACCGGCACCTTCGATGCCGTCACGCGTATGCGCGCGCCGCAGGAGTCGCCTGCCTTGCGCAAGGCGTCCATGTAGGCCTCGAGCTTGGAGACGTCGGCGATGGGCGCGAAGAAGGGGTTGTTCGGCACATGCTCCCAGCCCTCGAAGGGAATCGCGATGTCGCCGATCTGCGCCATGCAGCCGCGAAACACGGTGCCGTACTTTTCGAAGAGCCACTTCTTGGCCACCGCGCCGGCCGCGACCATCGGCGCCGTGAGCCGTGCCGAGGAGCGGCCGCCGCCGCGCGGATCGCGGATGCCGTATTTCTTCCAGTAGGCGAAGTCGGCATGGCCGGGGCGGAACTGCTGCGCGATCTGGCCGTAATCCTTGCTGCGCTGGTCGGTGTTCTGGATCAGCAGCGCGATCGGCGTGCCGGTGGTCTTGCCCTCGTACACGCCGGAGAGGATCTGCACCGCATCGGGTTCGTTGCGCTGGGTCACGTGGCGGCTGGTGCCGGGACGGCGGCGGTCGAGGTCGCCCTGGATATCGGCCTCGCTGAGCGCCATGCCGGGCGGGCAGCCGTCGATGACGCACCCGATCGCGGGACCGTGGGACTCGCCGAAGTTGGTGACCGCGAAAAGGGTGCCGAAGGTATTGCCGCTCATGCGGCGGATTATCCCAACAAAGTCGCCTCCACATCCCCGGACGGCTCGGCCGGTGGCATGCCCACGCGCCGCAGCATGATGGCAGCCAGCACCGCGGCAGCCAGCGCCACCGCCGCGCTGATGGTGGCCGTCGTCTCGAAGGCCCGCGCGAAAGCCTCGCGCCCGGCATCGAACAGGGCCGCGCCTGCAGGCCCCGGAAGCGTGGCCGCGGTGTCCGCAGCGACTCCCAGATTGGCGCGTGCGGCCTCGAGCGCGGCCTGGGGTACGCCCTCGATCCGGGCCTCGCCCATGGCACGGCGGTAGATGGCCACGATCACGCTGCCGAGCACCGCGATGCCCAGCGCGCCGCCGAACTCCGAGCTCGTTTCCGAAATGGCCGACGCCGCACCGGCGCGCTCGGGCGGCGCCGTGCCGACCATCAGATCGACCGCCAGCGTGAATGCGAACGAGAGTCCCAGCGACAGGACCCCGTAGGCCACGACCAGCCTCACCAAGCCGCCGGTGCGGTCCACCGTGCTCAGCAGGGCGAAGCCGGCCGCGGCCACGAGCAGGCCGCCGGCCACCACGAAGCCGGGACGCACCAGCCGCACGAGCCGCGGCGCGATGGTGGACCCGATGGCGAAGGCCGCGCCCGATGGCACGCTCCACAAGCCAGCCTGCAGTGCCGACAAGCCGAGCACGAGTTGCAGGTACTGCGCGATGAAGAGAAATCCGCCGAAGGCGATGAAGAAGGCCAGCGTGTTGATCGCGAGCGCGGCACTGAAGGCCGGCACGCGGAACAGCCGCAGCTCGATCAGCGGATCGGCCAGCCGCCCCTGCCGGCGGATGAAGGCGACGCCGATCACCACACCCACCGCGATGGCCGCCAGCGTCAGCACGCCCATGCCCGCCTCGGCGATGCGCTTGAGGCCATAGATGACGGCGAGCACGGCCAGCAGCGACTGCGCCGCGCTCAGCAGGTCGAGCCGTCCGGCCTGCGTGTCGCGGTACTCGGGCAGGAGCCAGGGCCCGAGCGCGAGCAGCAGCAGCATCACCGGCACGCTGACCAGGAACACCGAGCCCCACCAGAAGTGCTCGAGCAGCGCGCCGCCGATCAGCGGGCCGATGGTGCCGCCGACCGAGAAGCTCGTGACCCAGATGCCGATGGCCACGCTGCGCTCGTGCGCGTCGAGGAACATGTTGCGGATCAGCGAGAGCGTCGAGGGCGCGAGCGTGGCGCCCGCGATGCCCAGCAGCGCGCGCGTGGCGATCAGCATCGCGGCGCTGCTCGAGAAGGCGGCCAGCACCGAGGCGATGCCGAAGCAGGCCGCGCCGATCAGGAGCAGCCGGCGCCGGCCGATGCGGTCGCCCAGCGTGCCCATGGTGATCAGCGAACCCGCGAGCATGAAGCCGTAGATGTCGACGATCCACAGCATCTGGGCGCTGGTGGGATGCAGCGCGGCGCTCAGGTGGGGCACCGCGAGGTTGAGGACCGTGAGGTCCATCGAATAGATCATGCAGGGCAGCGCGATCACGGCCAGGCCGATCCATTCGCGCGCGCTGGCCTTGGCGCCGGCAGCCGGGGCGTTCATGGCTTCTCCCAGACCACCACCGGCCGCACTTCGATGCTGCCCACGCGCGAGGACGGAATGCCGGCGGCGATGCGCACCGCCTCTTCGTCGCTCGCGGCCTCGACCAGGTAGAAGCCGCCGAGCTGCTCGTTGGTTTCGACGAAGGGGCCGTCGGTCACCGACAGCTTGCCGTTGCGCACGCGCACGACGGCGGCGGTGCTCGCGGCTGCCAGGCCCTCGGACTCGACGAAATGTCCGCTTGCGCGCAGCGCGTCGTCGTAGTCCAGGTGCGCGTTGACGAAGTCGCACATCTCGCCGGGCGAAAGCACGCCCATCTGCGCGTCGGTGGCGAAGATCATGCAGAGGTATCTCATGGCGCGATCCTCTCGACCTTGGCGATCGGACGCACCTCGATGCTGCCGTACTTCGCGAGCGGGATTCTGGCGGCCACCTGGATCGCGGCGTTGAGGTCCTGGACCTCGATCAGGATGAAGCCGCCGAGCTGCTCCTTGGTCTCGGCGAAGGGGCCATCGGTCTGCGACAGCCTGCCGTTGCGCACCTGCACGACCTTGGCGGTCTTCACCGACTGCAGGGCTTCCGCGACGACCAGCTGGCCGCGCGCATCGAGCTCCTTGTCGTAGGCCATCGAATCCGCGTCGAGCTTCGCACGCTCGCTCTTCGACATGTTCTGCAGCAGCGCGTAATCGAAATACACCATGCACAAGTACTTCATGAGCATCTCCGGAAAGAAGTTGGGTCGACTGACACCCACTGGTCGAACGCAGAGGCCGCCGATCGACATTCGCGCCCGCTCGAATTTGTTTCAGGATGCAAGCTCAGCCAGCCGACGTTCGAGAAACTGCCGCTCGGGCGCCTGCCGCGCGAGCGCCAGCGCGCGTTCGTACGATGCCCTCGCTTCCGCCGTGCGCCCGAGCCGCCGGCACAGGTCGGCGCGTGCCGCGTGGGCCAGGTGGTAGTCCGCGAGCTCGCCGCGTGCGAGGATGTCATCGATGAGCGACAAGCCGGCCGCCGGCCCGTCGCGCATCGCGATCGCGACGGCGCGGTTGAGCGCCACCACCGGCGACGGCTCGGCGCGCAGCAGCACCTCGTAGAGGCCGGCGATCTGGGCCCAGTCGGTGGATTGCGAATCCGCGGCTTCGGCATGCACTGCGGCGATGGCGGCCTGCAGCGTGTAAGGCCCGAAGCGGCGCGACGAGAGCGCGCGCACCACGAGCGCGGCGCCCTCCTCGATCGATGCCCGATTCCACAGGCTGCGATCCTGCTCGTCGAGCAGCACCATCTCGCCCGATGCCGAGCTTCGTGCGGCGCGCCGCGACTCGTGCAGCAGCATCAGCGCCAGGAGGCCCACGGCCTCGGGCTCGGGCAGCAGGTCGACCAGCAGCCGGCCGAGCCGGATCGCCTCGGCCGACAGGTCGGGCCGCGTCAGGGTCTCGCCGGACGAGGCTGCATAGCCTTCGTTGAACACCAGGTAGACCACGCGCAGCACGGCATCGAGCCGCTCGGACAGTTCGGCCACCGGCGGCACCTGGTAGGGAACGCGTGCTTCCCGGATCCTGGCCTTGGCGCGCACGATGCGCTGCGCAATCGTCGGCGCCGGCACCAGGAAGGCATTGGCGATGTCCTCGGTGGCCAGGCCGCAGACCTCGCGCAGCGTCAGCGCGACCTGCGCGTCGGGCGTCAGCGCCGGGTGGCAGCAGGTGAAGACCAGGCGCAGGCGGTCGTCCTCCAGCGCCTCGGCATCGGCATCGCGCTCGTCCCAGGCCAGCGCGGGATCGGCGATGGCCTCGACCGCGTCGCCCGCGTCGTCCCAAGCATCGAAGCGCGCGCGGCGGCGCAGGCCGTCGATGGCCTTGAAGCGTCCGGCCGACACCAGCCACGCGCGCGGGCTGCCCGGGATGCCGCTCGCCGGCCACTGCTCGAGCGCCGCGCGAAAGCCGTCGTGCAGCGCCTCCTCGGCCAGGTCGAAATCACCCAACAGGCGCACCAGCGTCGCGAAGATGCGGCGCGACTCGCTGCGGTAGACCGCATCCACCGCCTCGCGCACCGCGGCCGGCCCTGTGGCCATCAGGCAGCTTCCGCACTGCCGAACAGGGCCTCCAGCTTCACCAGCGAGCCGGTCCAGCCGTGTTCGTGGCCTTCGCGCGCGGCCTCGTCGAAGAACTGCTCGTGGCGCAGCACCAGCTCGCAGCCGCGGCCCGCGGGCTCGATCAGCACCGTGACGCGCGATTCGCGCTCGGGCGTGCTGTGCCAGGCCCAGCTGAAAACCAGCTTGCGGTTCGGGACGATCTCGCGGTAGGTGCCGCCGACCTCATGCCGCTCGCCGTTCGCTTCCAGCATCACCACGCGGAAGCGGCCGCCCACGCGCAGGTCGATCTCGGAGACCGGCACCGAGACGATCTCGGCCGGACCGAACCACAGCTTCAGCGCTTGCGGGTCGGTCCACGCCCGCCAGACTTTTTCGGCGCCGACTTCGTAGTGCCGGCGGAGGGTGAGCGAGGGGCGTTCTTCGTCTCGGGTGGCAGGGCTCGCCATGCGGTCTCCTCTTGGTGGTACAGGAAGCGGGCCAGGGCGTCGAGGCGCTCGGTCCAGAATTTTTCATAGTGGGACAACCACACGGCGGCCTCCTGCATGGGCTGAGGCGAGAGCTCGCAGCGCACGATGCGGCCCTCCTTCGTGCGGGAAACGAGCCCCGCGTTCTCGAGCACGCGCAGGTGCTTCATGAAGCCGGTGAGCGACATGCCGTGCGGCTGCGCGAGTTCGGACACGGTGAGGCTGCCGCCCTCCCCCAGCGTTTCGAGCACCGCGCGGCGCGTCGAATCGGAAAGCGCGGCGAAGACGGCATCGAGGGTGTCTGCATCAGAGTGAACCATGCGGTTGAGTTTCGAAGCGCGCGGCGCCCTTGTCAAGCCGCGCGCGGGAACGCTTTATGCATTGCGACGCAGCATCCCACGCCACAAGGAGCCCCCATGCTGGACCGCACCGACACGAAGTTCTCCCACGTCAAGCCCGGCGACACCGAGTACGTCTCGGGCGGATTGCGCGACTTCTTTTTGTACCGCGATCTGGGCATCGCCGAGGCCACGCACGGCAAGGTCATCGCGCACCTGGTCAAGGCCAACATGGCACCGGAAGCGGGCACCGGCTGGCACCGGCACGAGGCGGAGTTCCAGATCGTCATCATGGTCAAGGGCTGGGCCCGCTTCATGTACGAGGACCAGGAAACGCTGGTCGAAGCCGGCGACGTGGTGCACCAGCGTCCGGGCATCCGGCACTATCTCTTCGACTACTCGCCCGACATGGAGTACCTCGAGATCGTCTCGCCGGCGGACTTCAAGAGCATCGATGTCGAGCCGGCCTGCGAGGTTCCCGCGCCCACGCCCTGGAAGTAGCGCACGAGTTTTCAGTCTTTCTTGAAGCTACAGCAATTCGGCGCGAAAATGCGCCGATGCCTTCCCACCCCCTGCCCCCGCTCAATCGCCAGTTCGTCGCCCACTTCGGAGAGATGGGCAGCAAGTGGGGCATCAACCGCACCGTCGGCCAGATCTACGCGCTGATCTTCATCTCGCAGCGCGCGCTCAACGCGGACGAGATCGCCGAGATGCTGGAGTTCTCGCGTTCGAACGTGAGCATGGGCCTGAAGGAACTGCAGGCCTGGCGGCTGGTGCAATTGCGCCACCAGCCGGGCGACCGGCGCGAGTACTTCGAGGCGCCGGCCGATGTGTGGGAGATCTTCCGCGTGCTGGCCGAGGAACGGCGCCGCCGCGAGGTCGAGCCGACGCTCTCGATGCTGCGCATGGCACTGCTCGAGGAACCCACGAGCGACGAGGAGCGCCACGCCCAGCAGCGCATGCGCGAGATGCACGACCTGATCGACCGGCTCATGAAATGGTTTGACGACGTGCAGCGTCTCGCCCCCGAGACTGCGATGCAGCTGATGGGCATGGGAGCGACGGTGACCAAGGTGCTCACGCTCAAGGACCGCATCACCGGGGCGAAGGGCAAGAAGGCGGAGGGCTAGGGCTTCTCGAGCTTGTCGCGCCGAATCGCCTCGTCGTCCATCAGCTCGTACCACATCGCATTGAGCACCGCGAAGGTCGCGGCGAGGGGGAGGCCCAGCAGCCAGGCGAAGTACCACATGGTTCGGTTCCTTTTCTTTTCCTGATTCAATAGGCGTGGCCGCGTTCGTCGCGGATGGCGTCGGCATCCACCTTGCCCCACAGCACCTTGTAGACCCAGCTCGTGTAGGCCACGATGAGCGGGATGAAGATGGCGGTGACCACCAGCATGATGAACAGCGTCAGGTGGCTCGACGACGAGTCCCACACCGTGAGGCCGGCGCGCGGGTCGATCGACGACGGCAGGATGAAGGGGAACATCGAGGCGCCGACGCTGAGGATGATGCCCATGATGCCGAGCGCGCTGGCGAGCAGCGTGAACACTTCGCGCCGCAGGCGCAGCCCCACGAAGGCCAGCAGCGCGCCAGCCAGTCCCAGGCCCGGGGCCGCCCACATCCACGGCCGTGCCGCATAGTTGGCGAACCACGCCCCCGGCTGCACTTCGACCATCTTGAGCAGCGGGTTGGACGGCCCGCCGGTCGGCAGCGCGCTCGTCACCCGGTAGCCGTCGACCCAGTTCCACAGCACGTACCCGGCCAGCGCATAGAGCACCAGCGTGAGCAGCGCCGCGACGCTGCCGAAGGCGCGCGCGCGATCGGCGATCGGCCCCTGGGTCTTGAGCTGAAGCCACGCGCTGCCGTGCATCACCAGCATCGCGAGCGACACCCCGCCGCACAGCAAGGCGAAGGGATTCAACAGGCCGAAGAAGGAACCTTCGTAAAAGATGCGCATGTCCGGTGCGAGCCGGAAGGGCACGCCCTGCAGCACGTTGCCCATGGCGACGCCGAAGATCAGCGCGGGCACCAGGCCGGTGACGAACAGCGTCCAGTCCCAGCGCGTGCGCCAGCGCGCATCGTCATTCTTGCTGCGGAACTTGATGGCCACGGGCCGGAGGATCAGCGGCACCAGGATCGCGAACATCGCGAGATAGAAGCCCGAGAAGGAGACGGCGTAGAGCTGCGGCCAGGCCGCGAAGATCGCGCCGCCGCCGAGGATCAGCCACACCTGGTTGCCCTCCCACACCGGGCCGACGCTGTTGATGATGACGCGGCGTTCGAGATCGCTGCGGCCGGCGAAGGGCAACAGCATGTTGGTGCCGAGGTCGAAGCCGTCGGTCACGGCAAAGCCGATCAGGAGCACGCCGATCAGCAGCCACCAGGTGAGGCGCAGGGTTTCGTAGGAGATGAGTTCGTGCAGGATCATGTGTTGCTCCTCAGTCGGCGGCGGCAAGGGGGGCGCGCGGCAGCGCGGCGGCCAGCTCGGGGTCGGCCTCCGCGCGATAGGCCGCGGGCGGCGGCACCGGATGCTCCTCGGGCCCTTTGCGGATGGTCTTTAGCATCAGCTTCATCTCGATCAGGAACAGCACGGTGTAGATCAGCGTGAAGCCGGCGATCGTGATCAGCACCGTGGCAACGCCGAGGTTCGACACCGCCACCGCGGTCGGCAGCACGCCTTCGATCACCCAGGGCTGGCGGCCGACCTCGGCCACGATCCAGCCGCACTCGGCGGCGATCCACGGCAGCGGAATCGCGAACACCGCAAGCTTGAGCAGCCACGGATGCGCATCGAGCCTGCGCCGCGCCGACAGCACGAAGAAGGTGGCCGTCAGCAGGATGAAGAACATCCCGAGCCCGACCATGATGCGGAAGGACCAGTAGAGCGGCGCCACGGCCGGCACGGTGTCGAGCGCGGCGCGGGCGATCTGCTCGGGCGTGGCCTGCCGCGGATCGTCGACGTAGCGCTTGAGCAGCAGCGCATAGCCCATGGCATGGCCGTTGGCCTCGAAGATCTTGCGCGCCGACTCCGGAACTTCGGCCTCGCTGCCGGCGGCACGGATCTTCTGCAGCGCATCGTAGGCCGAGATGCCGACGCGGATGTTGAGCTCGGCGCGGTGCACGAGGTCGTCGATGCCGGGGATCTCGGTGGTGAGCGAGCGCGTGCCGATCAGGCCCATCACCGCGGGGATATGGATGGCGTAGTGCGTCTCGCGCGTTTCCTGGTCGGGGAAGCCGAAGGCGGTGAAGGCGGCCGGCGCCGGCTCGGTCTTCCACATCGCTTCGACGGCCGCGAGCTTCATCTTCTGGTGCTCGGTCGAGAGGTAGCCGCTCTCGTCGCCCAGCACCACGACCGACAACGAAGCCGCGAGGCCGAAGGAGGCCGCCACCGTCATCGAGCGCTTGGCCAGCTGCAGGTGCCGCCCGCGCAGCACGTACCAGGCCGAGACGCCGAGCACGAAGATGGAAGCGACCGTGTAGCCCGCCGACACCGTGTGCACGAACTTGGCCTGCGCCACCGGATTGGTCAGCACGGCGAAGAAGTCGGTCACTTCCATGCGCATGGTCTGCGGATTGAAGGCGGCGCCCACGGGGTTCTGCATCCAGCCGTTGGCGATCAGGATCCACAGCGCCGAGAAGTTGGAGCCGATGGCCACCGCCCAGGTGGTGACCAGGTGCCCGACTTTCGAGAGCTTGTCCCAGCCGAAGAAGAACAGGCCGACGAAGGTCGCCTCGAGGAAGAAGGCCATCAGCCCCTCGATGGCCAGCGGCGCGCCGAAGACGTCGCCGACGTAGTGGCTGTAGTAGCTCCAGTTCATGCCGAACTGGAACTCCATCACGACGCCGGTGGCCACGCCCATCGCGAAGTTGATGCCGAAGAGCAGGCCCCAGAACTTCGTCATGTCGCGCCAGATGGTGCGGCCGGTCATGACGTAGACCGTCTCCATGATCGCGACGATCACCGCGAGGCCGATGGTCAGCGGCACGAACAGGAAGTGGTAGAGCGCCGTGAGCGCGAACTGCAAGCGTGAAAGTGCAACGATGTCGAGGTCCATGGGGTTCCTTTCGTGTTCTTGGGGTCGGCGTGCGATCTCAGTCGGGCCGCAGTGCGCCCAGCGCGGCATCGAAGGCAGCGGTGCCGCGCCGCAGGTCGGCGGTGATGCGGCCGGCCCGCATGCACAGCAGCCGGTCCGCCAGCGCGGCCTCGCGCCGCAGATGGGTCGCGATCAACAGGCTTCGCCCCGCGGCCTGGACGCGCAGCCGCTGCAGCACATCGTGTGCGGTCGCAGTGTCCAGCGCTTCGGTGGGCTCGTCGAGCAGCCAAAAGGGTACGTTCCGCAGCAGCAGGCGCGCCAACGCAAGGCGTCGTGACTGGCCGCCGGAAAGGCCCAGGCCGCCTTCGCCGAGCACGGTATCGAGGCCCCGGGCCATGGCGCGGACTTCGTCGCCCAGCCCTGCGGCGCGCAGCACGGCCCACACCCGGGCATCGTCGGCCGCCGGGTCGGCGAGCAGCAGGTTGTCGCGCAGGCTGTCGTGGAAGAGTTCGGTGCGCTGGGTCAGCAGGCAATGGTCTGGGGCGCGGAGTTCACCCTGCTGCGGCGCCAGTTCGCCCGCGATCGCCGCGAGCAGCGTCGACTTGCCTGCACCACTCGCGCCGATCAGCGCGACGCGCTCGCCCGCGGCCAGTGCCAGCGCGCCGAGCTGCAGCGCAGGCACGCGGCTGCCGGGGTGCGCCACGAGGACATCCTTCAGTTGCAGCGCCAAGCCCTCGTCGGGCGCGGCGGGGCCATGCAGGGCCTTCGGCTCGGGCGCCATGCGCGGTGCCAGCCGCCGCGCCGCGAGCCAGCTGCGCCCGGCATCGAGCGCGCCGCGGCGCAAGGCGGAGAAGGGTTCGATGGCCGTCAGTGCCACCAGCAGCGCCAGCGCCGCCGCCGGCGCTCCGATCTCGCCCTCGCCTGCCAGCAGGCCCACCGCGAGCAGCACCGCCGCCAGGGTCAGCGTGCCGGCCATGCCGTAGGCCATGCCGGCGCCGGCTTCGAGGCGATTCAGCGCCAGGTCGGCCCGGGCCAGGTGGCGGTCGGCCGCGGCCAACGCCTCGCGCTGCGCGTCGATGCGGCCCGCCATGACCAGTTCGGTCTGGCCGGCGACCAGGTCGACGGCGCGGGCGCGCAGGCTTTCCATCGCCTGCGCTCGCTGCACCGCGGCCGGCCGCGCACGCTGCGCCACGACCAGCGCGATGCCCCAGCCCGCGGCCAGCAGCCAGAACGCGAGCAGCCCGCCCATCCAGGGATTCATGACGCCGAGCACTACGCCCGCCAGCAGCGCCGCGCCGAGCGCCGCTGCGGCAGGCACCAGGAGTCGCAGGTAGAAGGATTCGAGCGCATCGATGTCCGCGGTCAGGCGGAACAAGAGCCGCGCAGGCCGCGCCAGCAGCTGGCGCGCGGCATCGGGCCGGGCCCAGCCGCGGAACAGGCGCACGCGCAGCGCGGCCAGCACGGCGAAGCTCGCGTCGTGCGTGATCAGCCGCTCGCCATAGCGCGATGCGGTGCGGCCCAGCGCCAGCAGGCGGATGCCGGCCGAGGGCATGAAGACGTCGAAGACGATCGCGGTCGCGGCATGCAGGCCTGCGAGCGCGGTGGCGGTGATGAACCAGCCCGAGAGGCCCAGAAGCGCCATGCCCATCAGGACGGTGAGTGCCGCGAGCGCCGCGCCGAGCATCAGCCTGCGCGGCTGCGCGCCGAGGAACAGCCCCATGACCGGACCAAGATCGCGCAGCAGCTTCATGCCGCTTCCTTCGCGGGCACGGCATCGAGCCGGACCACGCGGTGCATGCGCGCGGCCAGCACGGGATCGTGGGTGGCGGCGATCAGGGTCTTGCCCCGCGCCAGTTCGATCAGCGCATCGGCCACGCGCTCGGCGGTCTCGGTGTCGAGGTGCGCCGTGGGCTCGTCGACCAGCAGCAGATCGGCATCGGCATGCACGGCCAGCCGCGCCAGCGCGAGCCGCACCGCCTCGCCGCCCGACAAGCCGCTGCCGCCCTCGCCCAGCGCCGCGCTCGGGTGGGCCTGGGCCACGCGGTCCAAATGCGCGAACTGCATCGCGGCCTCGACCTGTTGCAGGTTCACGCCGCCGCGCCCCAAGGCCACGTTCGCCTTTGCCGAGCCCGCGAACACATGAGACTTCTGGCCCATCCAGGCCATGCGCCGGCGCAGCGAAGCCACGGTCCGGTCCGAGAGCGTGATGCCGCCGATTGCGATCTCGCCCTGCCGCGCCGGCACCAGTCCGGCGATCAGGCAGAGCAAGGCCGTCTTGCCCGAGCCGCTAGGCCCCATCAGTGCGACATGCTCGCCGGGGGCGATGCGCAGCGCATAGTTCTCGAAGAAGGCGTCCTCGCCGGCGTGGGAGAAATGCAGGCCGCGCACGTGCACCGAGGGCGCGCCGGCCGTGGCCTGGTCGTCGGCCGGCATTTCGTTCTGCGCGCCGGGCAGCGCCACATCGGCGCGCGCGAGCCGGTCGAGCGCATCGAGCGCCGCCTCGCCGGCGGCGCGGTCGTGCCAGACCGCCGACAGCTCGCGCAGCGGCTCGAAGAAAGCCGGTGCCAGCAGCAGCACGAACATGCCCTCGCCCAGGCTCAGGCGCCGGCCCCAGGTGCCGAACTCGAAGGTGCCGAGCAGATGGAAACCCACATAGGCCGCGACCATCGCCACGCCCAGCGCCGAGAACAGCTCCAGCACCGCGGACGACAGGAAGGCGATGCGCAACACCGCCATGGTGCGCTGTCGCAGCGCCTCGGCCGCCTCGCCGAGCCGCAGCGCTGTGGCATCGATCGCGCCGAGCGCACGCAAGGTCGGAAGGCCGCGCAGGCGGTCGAGCAGGAAGGCATTCATGCCGCCCGTCTCCACCAGTTGCGCCTCGCTCGCGGCCCGCGCGCGCCAGCCCACGATGGCCATGAAGAGCGGAATCAGCGGCGCCGCGACCAGCAGCACCAGCGCCGCCACCCACGAGAAGCCGGCCACCACCGGCAGGATCGCGAGCGGCACCACCATCGCGCGCCAACGCGCGGGCCCATAGCGCACCAGGTACGGAACCACCGCCTCCGCCTGCTCCGCGATCACGCTGGCCGCAAGCCCCGAGGCTGGACGTGCGCGATCCAGCGGCGAGCCCGCCGCCAAAGCGGCGGCGACCCGCGCGCGCAATTCCGTCAGCGCCGCCCGCGCGCCGGCAAACACGCGGCGCGCCCCCCAGGCCTCGCAGACGGCGCGCAGCAGCCCGAGCAGCACGATCCCGCCTGCGGGCCCCAGCACCGCTGCAAGACCCCTGCCCGCTGCCAGGCCCTCGACGGCCCAGGCCAGCAAGGCCGCCTGCGGCAGCCACAGCAGCGCGGCAGCCCCCTGCACAAAGCCGGCAAGCCTTGGTGAGTCGAGGGATCGCAAGCCGGCGAGCGAGGGATCGTGAGGCTGCATTTTGTTGAACTTCGTGTAATTTCAGTATTTACTGAAAGTTCCACAATGATAGCGTATGTGACACGGCACAGGCAATTGCCCGAAGCGGCATGGTGCACCCGCTAAGCTACGTCGCCATGAAGATTCTTTCCATCACGCCGACCTACTTTCCCGAGATCGGAGGCATCGAGTCCGTCGTGCGGGAACTCGCGGTGCGCAACTCGGCCCAGGGCAGCCAGGTCGACATCGCGCACGTGTCCGCCAAGCACACGGAGTTTTCGATCGGCGAGCTGGACGGCATCAAGGTGTTCCGGGTGCCGGTGCTGGGCAACCGCCTGGCCGGCTATGCGCGCGAGCTCGGCCGGCTGGCCGCCGGCTACGACCTGCTGCACGTGCACGATCCGCAACTGATGATGCTCACCGGCAACGTGCTGCTTCAATGCCGCGACATCCCCGCCGTGCTGAGCACGCACGGCGGCTTTCGCCACACGGCCAAGCACGGCGCGATCAAGTGGCTGCACGAGCGCGTGCTGATGCGTCGCCTGCTGCGCCGCTACCGGAAGATCCTCGCGAGCAGCGAATCCGACACCGCCTACTTCAGCCACTTCTCGAACCGGGTCGAGAAATGCGAGAACGGCATCGCCTACTCGAAGTTCCAGGGCGGGCGCCTCACCGGCCCGGCCGACCCGACGAAGTGGATCTACTGGGGCCGCTGGTCGCGCAACAAGCGCATCGACGCGGTCATCGACACCGTGGCCATGGCACGGGATCAGGGAGTCAAGATCGACCTGCTGATCGCCGGGCCCGATTTCGACAATCTGGGCGAATCGCTGCAGGCGCAGATCGGCGCTCTCCAGCTCGATGACGCAGTCAGGCTGCATCCCTACATCGAAGACGCTGCGCTGCTTGCGGAACTGCAGCAGCGAACGGTCTTCGTCACCGGCAGCGAGTACGAGGGCTTCGGCATCGGCATCCTGGAGGCCATGGCCGCCGGCAAGATCGTGCTGTGCCGCGACATGACGCCGATCAACGGCTTCGTCGAGCCCTCGGTCAACGGCTTCTTCCTTGATTTCGACATCGGCGCCAAGGATCTGGCGGTGGTGCGCGAGGTCGCGAGCCTCGACGGCGAGCGCTGCGCCGCGATGTCGACGGCTGCGCAGCAGCGGGCCAAGCGCTACGACTGGGAAGTCGTCGCCGAGACCTTCTCGGCGCATTACGCGCAGGCGCTCGAGGCAGGCCGCTAGAAGGAGGCCACCGCGCCGCAGACCAGCAGGCCCGCGAACAGGGCCAGCACGGCGCGCCAGGTGGCGCGCCGCGACTCCACCCAGCGGTAGAGCAGCGTCGCCGCGGCGATCGACAGCGCGAAGGTGGCCAGGAGGCCGAACAGGTCGACCCAGGGCCCGTCGGGTGCGAGCCGGTCGAAGGCCGCGCTCACCAGCAGCAGCACCGGAAAGTGGATCAGGAACAGCGAGTAGGAGATGCGCCCCAGCCGCAGCAGCGGCTGCGCGATCGGGGGCCATGCGGCCTGCTCGGGCCCGGCGCGGCGCTGGATCACCGCCAGCAGCAGCGCCGTGACCAGCGCCGTGGCGATGCGGCTGCGCCAGTCGAGCGCCAGCGCTGCGGAGCCGACCAGGAGCAGCAGCGCGATGCCGAACTGCCAGGTGCTGCGCCGCGTCGCGCGGCCGATCCAGAACACCCCCATGCCCAGGCCGTAGGCGCCGAAGAAGTAGAGCGCCGTGTCGTCGAGTTCCTCGTGGCGGTTGAATACCGCCAGCGAGGCGACGACCAGCAGCAGCACCAGCGCCACCGCGAGCCAGCGCGATCGCTCCGGCCGCACCGACCAGCGCCGCTGCAGCAGTTCGGAAAAGCCGATCGCCCCGAGCGCCAGCACGAAGAGCTGGAAGTCGATGGCCACGTACCAGACGCCGGTGGACAAGGCGTCGTAGCCGAGCAGGTCCTGCAGCAGCAACCCGTGCGCCAGCAGCTGCGCCATGATGGGCGCCGCGGGCACGGCCTCGTCGTTCAGCCAGGGCCGCACGAGCGCGGCAACCAGCACGCTGAAGCAGAGCGCTGCCAGGTAAGGCATCGCGAGCCGGCCGTAGCGCTGGAACACGCGGACCAGCGGCCTGTCGATCCGCAGCACGCCGTCCGGCGCCAGGCTGCCCGCCGCCAGAAAACCCGCCAGCACCAGGAACACCTGCACCGCGAGCCGCCCATCCTGCGCCAGCCATTCGAACAGCCCCGGCGCGAGGGAGGACGCGCCCGCCGGCAAGGGCCCGTAGCGCACGAGGTGATGCCCGACGATCACGGCGCAGGCCAGGCCCTTCACCGCATCGAGCAGCGGCATGCGCGCCGCGGCGGCGGCAGCAGCAGCGTCAGAGCGCAAGGCGGCGCCGAGCCTCGTCGTACTCGCGCTTGAGCTTGTCGATGAAAGCGGCGGCGCTCGCGACCTCGGTCACGGCGCCGATGCCCTGGCCCGAACCCCAGATGTCCTTCCAGGCCTTGGCCTTGCTGCCCTCGCCGCCGCCGAAGTTCATGGTCTTGAGCTCGCCCTGCGGCAGGTTGGCCGGGTCCATGCCGGCAGCCACGATGCTCGGCGCCAGGTAGTTGCCGTGCACGCCGGTGAAGAGGTTCGAATAGACGATGTCGTCGGAGGTGCCGTCGACGATGGCCTGCTTGTACTCGGCGCTGGCGCGCGCCTCTTCGGTGGCGATGAAGGCGGTGCCGATGTAGGCGAAGTCGGCGCCCATGGCCTGCGCCGCGAGCACCGCGCCGCCGGTCGCGATCGAGCCAGAGAGGGCGATCGGGCCATCGAACCACTGGCGGATCTCCTGCACCAGCGCGAAGGGACTCTTCACGCCCGCATGGCCGCCGGCGCCCGCCGCCACCGCAATGATGCCGTCGGCGCCCTTCTCGATCGCCTTCTTCGCGAAGTTGTTGTTGATGATGTCGTGCAGTGTCACGCCGCCGTAGCTGTGGACCGCATCGTTGACGTCGGTGCGCGCGCCGAGCGAGGTGATGACGATCGGCACCTTGTACTTCACGACCATCGCCATGTCGTGCTCGAGCCGGTCGTTGCTCTTGTGCACGATCTGGTTGATGGCGAAGGGTGCAGCCGGCTTGTCCGGGTTCGCCTTGTTGTAGGCCGCGAGTTCCTCGGTGATCTCTGCCAGCCAGTCCTCGAGCTGCGACGCGGGCCGCGCATTGAGCGCCGGCATCGCGCCGACGACGCCGGCCTTGCACTGCGCGATCACGAGCTTGGGGTTGCTGATGATGAACAGCGGCGAGCCGATGATCGGCAGCGGGAGATTGGCGAGTACGGGGGGCAGCTTGGACATGGGGTGGGGTCTCCGAGGTTCGATAGGGATGGCTGGATTCAGAAGGCGTCGAGCGCCAGCGCCGTCACGCTCTCGGCGCCGTCGACGATGCTGTCGCGCAGGCCGGGGGCCTTGTTGAGGATGTGCTCGGCATAGAAGCGCGCGGTGGCGATCTTGGCGTTCATGAAGGCGGTGTCGGTGCCGGCCGCGGCGAGCTTCTCGGCCACCAGCAGCGAGCGCGCGAGCTGCCAGCCGGCGACCAGGTTGCCCGCCAGCATCAGGTAGGGCACGCTGCCCGCGAACACCGCATTGGGCGATGCCTTGGTCTGGCCGGCGACGAAGTCGACCACCTCGACGAAGGCCTGGCGCGCGGCCGCGAGCCGCTTGTGCACCGCGCGTGCCACAACGCTGCCCTGCTTGGCGAGCTCCGCCTCGGTCTGCTCGATCTGCGCGGCGATGGCCTTCGCCGTCTGGCCGCCGTCGCGCGCGGTCTTGCGGCCCACCAGGTCGTTGGCCTGGATCGCGGTCGTGCCTTCGTAGATGGTGAGGATCTTGGCATCGCGCAGGTACTGCGCCGCGCCGGTCTCCTCGATGAAGCCCATGCCGCCGTGCACCTGCACGCCCAGAGACGCGACCTCCAGGCTCATCTCGGTGCTGTAGCCCTTGACCAGCGGCACCATGAATTCGTAGAAGGCCTGATTCTGCTTGCGCGTGTCGGCGTCCGCGTGGTGGTGCGCCGCGTCGTAGGCGGCCGCGGCCACCGCGGCCATGGCGCGGCAGCCCTCGGTGTAGGCGCGCATCGTCATCAGCATGCGCTTCACGTCGGGGTGATGGATGATCGGCGCGCTGGCGTTGATCGAGCCGTCGACCGGGCGGCTCTGCACGCGGTCCCGGGCATAGGCCACCGCCTGCTGGTAGGCGCGCTCGGCAATCGCGATGCCCTGCATGCCCACCGCGTAGCGTGCCGCATTCATCATGATGAACATGTACTCGAGGCCGCGGTTTTCCTGGCCCACGAGATAGCCGACGGCCCCGCCATGGTCACCGTATTGCAGCACCGCGGTCGGGCTGGCCTTGATGCCCAGCTTGTGCTCGATACTCACGCAGTGCACGTCGTTGCGTTCGCCCAGCGAGCCGTCCTTGTCGACGAGGAACTTGGGCACCACGAACAGGCTGATGCCCTTCACGCCCTCGGGCGCGCCGGTCACGCGTGCCAGCACGAGGTGCACGATGTTCTCGGCCATGTCGTGCTCGCCGTACGTGATGAAGATCTTGGTGCCGAAGACCTTGTAGCTGCCGTCGGGTTGCGGTTCGGCACGGCTTCGCACCATGGCGAGGTCGCTGCCGGCCTGCGGCTCGGTCAGGTTCATGGTGCCGGTCCATTGCCCGTTCACCAGCTTCTCGAGGTAGGTGGCCTTGAGCTCGTCGGAGCCGGCCGTGAGCAGCGCCTCGATGGCGCCGTCGCTCAGGAGCGGGCACAGCGCGAAGCTCATGTTGGCCGAGTTGAGCATCTCGCCGCAGGCCGCGCCGATGGTCTTGGGCAGGCCCTGGCCGCCGAACTCGGCCGGATGCTGCAGGCCCTGCCAGCCGCCGGCGACGTACTGCGCAAAAGCCTCCTTGAAGCCGGGCGTGGTCGCGACCCGGCCGTCCTTGAACGAGGACGGATGCCGGTCGCCCGCGACGTTGAGCGGCGCGATCACGTCGCGGTTGAAGCGCGCGCATTCCTCGAGCACCGCCTGGGCGGTTTCGAGGCCGGCGTCTTCGAGGCCCGGCATCTGCGAGACCTGCGCGATGTTCGCGAGGTGCTCGATGTCGAACAGCATGTCCTTGATCGGGGCGGTGTAGCTCATGGTGTCTCCTGTGCGGCGGATATGAAAAGGGCATCGCGAACGATGCCCTTGACCTGTCTTTCTCTGTTCGACGAAAGCGGATCAGAGCGCTTTCACCAGTTCCGGCACGGCCGTGAACAGGTCGGCTTCCAGGCCGTAGTCGGCCACCGAGAAGATCGGCGCTTCAGGATCCTTGTTGATCGCCACGATCACCTTCGAATCCTTCATGCCCGCCAAGTGCTGGATCGCGCCCGAGATGCCGCAGGCGATGTAGAGCTGCGGCGCCACGATCTTGCCGGTCTGGCCGACCTGCCAGTCATTGGGCGCGTAGCCCGCGTCCACCGCCGCGCGGCTGGCGCCCAGGCCGGCGTTGAGCTTGTCGGCCAGCGGCGTCATCACTTCGGTGAACTTCTCGGCGCTGCCCAGGGCACGGCCACCGGAGACGATGATCTTGGCCGCGGTGAGCTCGGGGCGGTCGCTCTTGGTGATTTCGCGGCCCACGAAGCTCGACTTGCCCGAATCGGCCACGCCCTC
>NZ_JBDGJK010000030.1:0-36686 GCF_057656935.1 Variovorax sp. Soil_C_33 | reverse complement strand
CCCGTGTGAAAGTAGGTCATCGTCAGGCTCTTACAGCCCCAAAAAGCCCAACCAGAAATGGTTGGGCTTTTTGCTTTGCGGCGCCTCGCTCGGCCTTCTGCGCGCGCCTGGCTTCCAGGCGATGTCGGTGCAGGAAAGCTAGCAGCCGCGCCTCAGCGGAGTGAAGCCGGCGCACACTTTTGGTCCTGCCGGCGAGCTCCTGCCAGATGTCGTTCATGGCGCCTGCGTCGCCTGCCAGTTTCGAGCCGAGCGCCAGAACGGCCGGGTGCACATAGGCCTTCTTGCAGACTGCCGGGGTATTGCCGAGCTGCTTGGCCACGACGCTCAGGATCTTCTTGGCGCTGTAGCGCATGGCGGGTGACGCGTCCGCCGGATCGACGTCAGAACAAGCCAGCCGTGTCAGTTCGAGCGCCTGCACGGTGCCGTGCCAGGTCCGGAAATCCTTTGCGGTGAAATTGTCGCCGGCGGCCTCGCGCAAGTAGTCGTTGACGTCGGTTGACGAAAGGATGCGCGGCGTGCCGTCCTCGTCCTGGTACTGGAACAGCTCCTGCCCCGGCAGTTGCTGGCAGCGGCGGACTACTCGGGCCACCTGCGGATCGTCGAGCCTCGCCTCGTGCAGCACGCCGCTTTTTCCCCGGAAGCGCAGCTTGAGCGAGGCGCCGCGAACTTCGGCGTGCTTGTTGCGCAAGGTGGTGAGGCCGTAGGAGCCGTTGCTGCTCGCATATTCCTCGCTGCCCACGCGCAGGAAGGTGGTGTCGAGCAGCCGCACGAGCGTGGCCAGTACCAACTCGCGATCCAGCGTCGTTCTCTTGCTGCCTGGCTGCAGGTCGCGCGCCACCCGAGCGCGAATCTTCGGCAAGGCACGCCCGAAGGCCTCGAGCCGCTCGAACTTGGTCTCGTCCTTCATGACTCGCCATTCGGCGTGATAGCGGTATTGCTTGCGCCCGCGCGCATCGAGCCCGGTCGCTTGCAGATGTCCGTTCGGCAGCGGGCAGATCCAGACATCCGTGTATGCGGGCGGAATGGCCAGCTGCCGGATGCGCGCGATCTCGTCGACGTCGCGCAGCCACTGGCCCTTGGCGTCGCGGTAGCGAAAGCTGCTGCCGCGCTTCACCCGGCTCAGACCGGGCATCTCCGGGTTGATGTAGACCAGACCGTTGGCGAGCGGAAGGGGGCGATGGCGTGCAGCGGCGGACATGGGCTTTGCGAGATGGAGCGCAAAAAGCGTGCACCAAGGGAGCGCTCGAACGTGGTGGCGCGCGCCGTGCGCGACTGTAGGACGCCGCGATCAAGCTCGCGAACCGACCGCCGCTGTGGAGCTAGAACAAAGAGGCGGTAGCCGCCTGCGCATCGGCCAGGCCGCGCGAGCGGCTCGCCGCCCTTGGAAGCGGATCGGCCGCAGAAGTTTCGGGACTGTTCGCCTTCACCAGCGCGCCCACGCGGACACCCAGGAGCCGCAGCGGCCGATCGAGCGGCACGCGCTTGAGGCACAGTCCGGCCGTCCGCCGGATGGTCTTCGCGTCGGCGGTGAAGTGGTCGATGGTCTGGTCGCGCGTGGCGATCTTGAAGTCGTCGTAGCGCAGCTTGATGCCGATGGTCTTGCCGACGTAGCCCTTGCGCTGCAGGTCTTCGGCCAGCTTTTCGCACAGGTGCGTGAAGATTGCCCCCAGCTCGGCACGGTCGCGTACCGCCTGCAGGTCGCGGTCGAAGGTGGTCTCGCGGCTCATCGACACCGGCTCGCTCTCGGTCACCACGGGCCGTTCGTCGCGGCCCCAGGCGACCGCATGCATCCAGGCGCCGGTGGCCTTGCCGAAGTTCTCGACAAGCCAGTCGCGCTCCCTGGCCGCGAGCTCGCCGATGGTGCGGATGCCGAAGCGCTGCAGCTTCTCGTCGGCCTTGGGCCCGATGCCGTTGACCTTGCGGCAGGGCAATGGCCAGATGCGCGTTTGCAGGTCGCGCTCGAACACGACCGAAATGCCGTTGGGCTTGTCGAATTCGCTCGCCATCTTGGCCAAGAGCTTGTTGGGCGCGATGCCGATCGAGCAGGTGAGGCCGGTGGCGTCGAAGATCGAGCGCTGGATCAGCCGCGCGAGCACGCGGCCGCCCTCGCGCTGGCCGCCCGGCACCGCTGTGAAGTCGATGTAGACCTCATCGACGCCGCGGTCCTCCATCACCGGCGCGATCTCGATGATCACCTGCTTGAACCGGCGCGAGTACTTGCGGTACTCGTCGAAGTCGACCGGCAGGATCAGCGCCTGCGGACACAGCTTCGCCGCCTTCATGAGTCCCATTGCCGAACCGACGCCGAACTGGCGGGCCGGGTAGGTCGCGGTGGTGATCACGCCGCGGCCGGCATAGTCCTTGAGCAGCGGAAAGGCCTCGACCGGAATGTCGGCCAGCGTGCCGCCCTCGGGCAGATTGCGGATCGCCTCGTCCGCCTTGCGGCGGCCGCCGCCGATCACCACCGGCAATCCCTTGAGCTGCGGATAGCGCAGCAGCTCCACCGAGGCATAGAACGCATCCATGTCGAGGTGGGCAATGCGGCGGATCGGGGCGGCGGTCACGGTCCCGATTTTGAACGCTTCGGCGCGGGTGCTGGTGCCCGAAGGGCATCGATGACATCATGACGGCCATGCAAATCGTTGCCACCATGTTCTGGCGCCGGCTCGACCTGCCCGGCCATGACGCCTGCCGCCTCGAAAAGCACGGCAACGGGTGGCAGCTCGACGGTGCCGCGGTATTCCGCAACGAGGACGGCCGGCCCGTGCGGCTGGACTATCGCGTGCATTGCGACAACGCATGGCATGCGCAATGGGCCCGCGTGCGCGGCTGGATCGGTTCTGCGGCTGTCGACTTCGCAATCGCGCGCGGCAGCAACGGCGAGTGGTCCCTCAACGACCAGGTGGCGCCGGGCCTGGCCCATTGCACCGACCTGGACCTGGGTTTCACGCCAGCCACCAACCTGCTGCAACTGCGCCGCCTGAACCTGAAGACCGGCGAGAGCGCCGAGGCGCCGGTGGCCTGGGTCGATGTCGACGGCGACAGCCTGACGCCGCTGGCCCAGACCTACGAGCGCCGCAGCGAGACGGACTACTGGTACCAGTCACCGCGCTTCGACTATGCAGCGATGCTCATCGTTACGCCGGAGGGTTTCGTGTCGCGCTATCCGGACCTCTGGCAAGCCGAGGACTGACTGACTCAGAACGTTCCCGGCAGCAGGATGCTCGAATCCACCTCGTCGATCTGCGTGCGCCCGCAGAACGCCATCGTGAGGTCGAGTTCGCGCTGGATGATCTGCAGCGCGCGCGTCACACCGGCTTGGCCGAAGGCGCCCAGCCCGTAGAGGAAGCTGCGCCCGATCAGCGTGCCGCGGGCGCCGAGCGCGCGCGCCTTCAGCACGTCCTGGCCGCTGCGGATGCCGCCGTCCATCCAGACCTCGATCTCGGTCCCCACCGCCTCGGCGATCGCCGGCAGCGCCTCGATCGAGGAGGGCGCTCCGTCGAGCTGGCGGCCGCCGTGGTTCGAGACGATCAGCGCATCGGCGCCGCTGGAGGCTGCAAGGCGCGCATCCTCCACGTCCATGATGCCCTTCAGGATCAGCTTGCCGCCCCACAGCTTCTTGATCCACTCCACGTCGGCCCAGCTCAGCGTCGGGTCGAACTGCTCGGCCGTCCAGGACGACAGCGACGACAGATCCTTCACGCCTCTGGCGTGGCCCGCGATGTTGCCGAAGGTGCGGCGCTTGGTGCCCAGCATGCCCATGCACCAGCGCGGCTTGGTCGCCAAGTCCATCAGGTTCGTGAGCGTGGGCTTGGGCGGCGCGGTGAGGCCGTTCTTGATGTCCTTGTGCCGCTGGCCGAGGATCTGCAGGTCCAGCGTGAGCTGCAGCGCCGAGACGTTGGCGGCG
Organism: Variovorax sp. Soil_C_33; assembly: GCF_057656935.1. Lineage (NCBI taxonomy): Bacteria > Pseudomonadati > Pseudomonadota > Betaproteobacteria > Burkholderiales > Comamonadaceae > Variovorax > Variovorax sp. Soil_C_33. The sequence goes on along the minus strand of NZ_JBDGJK010000030.1, from coordinate 32,779 downwards.
CGCGCGCGCTCGATCAGCCGCTCGATGAAGTCGCGGTCGCGCATCACGTAGAGCTGGAACCAGAAGGGATGCCGGTCGGTGTGCTCGGCGATGTCTTCCAGCGAGCAGATGCTCATGGTCGAGAGCGTGAACGGAACGCCGAAGGCCTTGGCCGCGCGTGCGCCCAGGATCTCGCCGTCGGCGTGCTGCATGCCGGTCAGGCCCGTGGGCGCGATGGCCACCGGCATCGCGACCTCCTGGCCGATCATGGTGCTCCTCGTCGAGCGGTCTTCCATGTTGACGGCGACGCGCTGGCGCAGCTTGATCTTCTGGAAGTCGCTTTCGTTCGCGCGGTACGTGCCCTCGGTCCAGGAGCCGGAGTCGGCGTAGTCGTAGAACATGCGCGGCACGCGCTCCTTGGCGATCACTCGCAGGTCTTCGATGCAGGTGATCCGGGAAAGGTCGGGCACGCGGGGTCTCCTTGTTCGTGGGTGGCGCTGGGTGCCGATTATCGCGGTGCACTCCCGGCACGCCCGTTGCTTGTTCCGTTGCACCCGGCCATTTGCCATATCCGAAGGAGCATCCGCATGAACCGCAACGACGTCACCGAGAAGATCATCACCGTCAAGGTGGCCAAAGGCATCCAGTGGGCCGACGTGGCCAAGAAGGTCGGCCTCTCGAAGGAGTGGACGACGGCCGCCTGCCTGGGCCAGATGACGCTTGACGAGAAGCAGGCCGGCATCGTCGGCGAGATCTTCGGCCTCACGCCCGAGGAGCAGAAGTGGCTGCAGGTCGTGCCCTACAAGGGCTCGTTGCCGACGCCGGTGCCCACGGATCCGCTGATCTACCGCTGGTACGAGGTGGTGAGCGTGTACGGCAGCACCATAAAGGAACTGATCCACGAAGAGTTCGGCGACGGCATCATGAGCGCGATCGACTTCAGCATGGACATCCGGCGTGAGGCCGATCCGAAGGGGGATCGGGTGAACGTGGTGTTGTCGGGGAAGTTCCTGCCGTACAGGACCTACTGAGCTCAGGGCTCGTCGAGCAGCCTTCCGAGCAGGCTTTGCAGTTGCCGAACGTCGACGGGCTTGGTGAGGTGCGCATAGAAGCCGGCGTCGAAGCTGATATCCCGGTCCGACGCTTGCCCATAGCCGGTGACCGCAATCAGGGCCGGCGGATTGGCGACCTCGCGTCGAACCCTCTGGGCCACCTCCACGCCGCTGAGGCCAGGCAAGCCGATGTCCATCAGCACCAGGTCGGGTTGCTCGTCCTTGATCGCCTGCAGTGCCGAGAGCCCGTCGAAGGCGGTGCTGGTGACATAACCGAGGTTGTCGACCAGGGCGGACATCGTCTCCGCCGCATCCATGTTGTCGTCGACGATCAGAACCCGCTTGCCGGCCTCCGGCCCACCGGCCCTGCGCATCTCCAGAGGCGCCTTGACGGTCGGCAGCTGGATGACGAATTCGCTTCCCTGGCCCGGCACGCCCTTGCTGAAAGCGCTGATCTCGCCGCCATGGAGCGTCACCAGCTGCTGCACGAGCGTGAGGCCCAGGCCCAGCCCTCCCTGCGAGCGGGAAGCGTCGTGATCGCCCTGGGCGAACATCATGAAGATCCGAGGCAGATGCTGGGGCGGAATGCCGGGCCCGTCGTCGCTCACGCAGATCTCCGCATGGCTGCCTGCCGCGTGCAGACGGACGTTGACGTGTCCGCCGCTCGGCGTGAACTTGATGGCGTTGTTCAGCAGATTGCAAACCACCTGAATCATGCGGGCACGGTCGCCGCTGATCCATAGCGCTTCCGCGGGCGTGTCGAGCGCGAGCGCGTGCCCTTTGGCGTCGGCCATCGGCTTCATGGCCTCGACGGCTTCCTCGATCACCTCGGAGAGCTTCACCGGCTTGGCTTCGAGGTGGATCTTGCCGCTCGTGATCCGGCCGACATCGAGCAGGTCGTCGACGAGGCGCGTCATCTGCTTGAGCTGACGCGAGATGATGCCGGTCATTCTCTTCAGCGTCCCGGCCGATGCGTTCGGATGCTCGATGATCGCCAGCGCGTTGGCGATCGGGGCGAGCGGATTGCGCAGCTCATGCCCCAGCATCGCCAGGAAGGTCGTGATGCGGCGTCCTTCGTCCTCGAGAAGGGATGCACGCCGGCGCTCGGTCAGGTCGCGCGTGACCTTGGCGAACCCACGATGGCGGCCGGTCGCGTCGAAGAGCGCGGTGATCACGACGCTGGCCCAGAACCGGCTGCCGTCCTTTCGCACTCGCCAGCCTTCGTCCTCGTAGCGCCCGACTTCGCGCGCGATCTCGAGCTCCTTGTCGGGGAAGCCGGTCGCGGCCACCTCGGGCGGATAGAAGACCGAGAAATGCCTGCCGATGATTTCTCCCGCTTCGTATCCCTTGTTGGCCCTGGCACCGGTGTTCCAGCTCACGACGTAGCCGCCGGGATCGAGCATGAAGATCGCGTAATCCTTGACGCCATCCACCATCAAGCGGAAGCGCTCTTCGCTGGCGCGAAGCAGGTCCTGCTGTCTTTGGCGTTCCGTCAGATCGCGGGTGATCTTGGAAAAGCCGCGCAGCGACCCGTCCGGCCCCGTCAGCCGCGTGATGATGATGTTGGCCCAGAAGCGCGCCCCGTCCTTGCGAAGCCGCCACCCCTCGTCCTCGAATCTCCCCTCCTCGGCGGCGACCTGGAGCTCGTGCCGGGGCCAGTCCTTCTCCAGCAGATCGGGGGGGTAGAACATCGAGAAGTGGCGCCCGATCACCTCGTCGGGCTCGTAGCCCTTGAGCTTTTTCGCCCCGGTGTTCCAGCTGAGCACGATGCCGTCGGGATCGAGGAAGAAGATCGCATAGTCGGCGATCGAATCCACCATGAGGCGATAGTCCGCGTCCGTGACGATACCCAGATCGAGCGGCGTATTGAGGTCTGCCATGGTTCGGATCTCGGTTGAAGTCGGCGGCGCGGACATGATGGCGATTTTCGAGAGGGAAAGCCGTGGAACTCGCGACTCTCGTCCGAAATTTCCGACGCCCGGGTGCGCAAATGCCCCAAGCCCGCGTAGGAGGCCTACACCCGCACCACGCCGCCATCGATCTTTTCGACATCGGTATGCCCGCAGAACGCCATCGTGAGATCCAGCTCCCGATGGATGATCTGCAGGGCCCGCGTCACCCCCGCCTCGCCCATCGCGCCGAGCCCGTACAGCATCGAGCGGCCGATGTAGACGCCCTTGGCGCCGAGGGCCCGCGCCTTCAGCACGTCCTGGCCGCTGCGGATCCCGCCGTCCATGTGCACCTCGATCTTGCGGCCCACGGCGTCGGCGATCGCCGGCAGCGCCGAGATGGAAGAGGGCGCGCTGTCGAGCTGCCGCCCGCCGTGGTTCGAGACGATCAGCGCATCGGCGCCCGAGCCGACGGCCAGCTGCGCGTCCTCGACGTCCTGGATGCCCTTCAGGATCAGCTTGCCGCCCCAGCGCTTTCGGATCCATTCGATGTCGGCCCACGAGAGCCGCGGGTCGAACTGCTTGTTGGTCCACTCCGCGAGCGAACGCATGGTCTCGATGCCCTTGACGTGGCCGAACACGTTGCCGAAGTTGCGCCGCGGCGTGCCCAGCATGCCCAGGCACCAGCGCGGCTTGCTCGCCATGTCGGCAAGGTTGCGCAGGCTCAGCTTCGGCGGCACCGAGAGGCCGTTGCGCAGGTCCTTGTGCCGCTGGCCGATGATCTGAAGGTCCAGCGTGAGCACCAGGGCCGAGCATCGGGCCGCCTTGGCGCGGTCGATCAGGCGCTCCATGAAGTCGCGGTCGCGCATCACGTAGAGCTGGAACCAGAAGGGCCGGCTTGTCGCCGCGGCAATGTCCTCGATCGAGCAGATGCTCATGGTCGAGAGCGTGAACGGAATGCCGAACTTCTCGGCCGCCTTTGCCGCCAGGATCTCGCCGTCGGCATGCTGCATGCCCGTCATGCCGGTTGGCGCGATGGCCACCGGCATCGCGACGTCGATGCCCACCAGCTTCGTGCGCGTGCTGCGGTGCTCGATGTTCACCGCCACGCGCTGGCGCAGCTTGATGCGGTCGAAGTCCGCCGCGTTCGCGCGGTAGGTGCCTTCGGTCCACGAGCCGGAGTCCACGTAGTCGTAGAACATGCGCGGCACGCGCTTCTGCGCGAGGACGCGCAGGTCCTCGATGTCGGCGATGACGCTCACTGCGTCGCGATCTTCTGCTCGCTGATCAGCTTGCCCCAGCGCGCCGATTCCTGCGCCAGGGCGGTGGCCAGCGCCGCGGACGGCATGTAGTCCGGCACCGCGCCCTGCAGGGCGGCGGCCTGCGGAAGATCGGGGGCGCTCATCACGGCGCGTGCCGCTTCGCCCAGCCGCTCGATGATCGCGTTCGGCGTGCCGGCGGGCGCCAGCAGGAAGAGCCGCGGCGCCACGTCGACGCCGGGTACGGCGGTCGACAGTGCTTCGATGCCTTCCGTGCCGGGCAGGCGGTCGTTGCTCATCATCGCCAGCGCGCGCAGCTTGCCGGCCTTCGCCTGCGCCATGCCCGCGGTCGCGCTGACCACGCCGAGCGGCACCTGGCCGCTGATCACGTCGGGCACGATCTGTGCGGCGCCGCGGTAGGGAATGTGCAGCGCGAAGGTGCCCGACTGGCCCTTCATCATCTCGAAGCCCAGGTGCTGCACCGTGCCGACACCCGAGGTCGCGAAGGAGTAGAAGCCGGGCTTGGCTTTCAGCGCGGCGACCAGCTCGCGCGGCGTCTTGGCCGGGAAGTCGTTGCCTGCGACGATCAGGAGCGGCGACTTGAAGAGGCCCGCGACCGGCACGAAGCTCTTGATCGGATCGAAGCTGAGCTTGGCCTGCATGTACTTCGCGATCAGCGTCGAGCTGTCGCCGAGCAGCAGCGTGTAGCCGTCGGGCGCGGCCTTGGCCACCGCGTCGCCCGCGATCACGCCGGCCGCGCCGGCGCGGTTCTCCACCACCACCTGTTGCCCCAGCAGCGCCGACAGGCGCGGTGCGACCAGCCGCGCCATGGCGTCGACGCCGCCGCCGGCGGAGTAGCCGACCAGCAGGCGGATCGGGCGGTCGGGGTAGGCCTGGGCGCCGGCGAGCCCGGCATGGCCCGCCAGCAGCGCGGCGCCGAGTGCGAGCAGGGTGCCGCGGCGCGTGGTGATCGTGTTCATTGTGTTGTCTCCGGAAATCGTTGTGTCGTGTCGCCGCGCTGCGTCAGGCCTTGCCCGCTCCGCGCGAGCCGGACCGCTTGGCCAATTCGGCCACGCGTTCGCGGTTCGGCTCGAAGCCGAGGCCGGGCTGCTCGGGCAGCGCCAGCACGCCGTTGCCGGGCACCGGCAGATCGTCGAACACCATCCTGCAGCAGTCGACCGCCACCGAGTGGTATTCGACCAGCGAGCCGTTGGCGAGGCCCGCGTGCAGGTGCATGTTGTGGTGCGGCCAGGCACCGCCGTTGGCGAAGCGTGTGTTGAAGGCCGAAGCCATGCCTGCGATGCGCGCGCACTGGGTGAAGCCGCCGGTGATGCAGGCATTGGGCTGCACCACGTCGACCGCCTGCGCCACCAGCATGTCGCGGAAGCGGCTCGCCTGGCCTTCGTTCTGGCCGGCGGCGAGCGGAATGGAGGTCTTGGCGCGCAGCTTCACGAGGTTGGGAATGTCGTTCTGCGACACCGGCTCCTCGAAGAAGCTGATGCCGTATTCCTCGATGCGCTGCGCGAGCGAGAGCGCATGGAAGTAGTCCAGGCTGCAGTTGGCGTCGATGTAGATCTGCACTTCGGGGCCGACCGCCTCGCGCACCGCGCGGATGCGCTGCACGTCCTCGGCGATCAGCGCGTCGAGCGGCCGCGGCTCGTCGCGTCGGGCGAGGCCGTGGTGGCCGACCGTCATCTTCAGCCGCTTGAAGCCGCGCTCGACCCAGCCCTGCGCCGCCGCGGCGAGCTCGTCGCGCTCGAAGAAGGCAAAGCCGAAGGTCGCGTACACCGGCACCTCCGCGCGCGCACCGCCCAGGAGGCGCCAGCAGGGCTGGCCGAGTGCCTTGCCCTTCAGGTCCCACAGCGCGAGGTCGAGCGCCGCGATGGCATGGCTCGCGTAGCCGGACTGGCCGCGCGGCGTGAGCAGCCAGTAGAGCCGCTCCCAGATCTGCTCGTGGCGCATCGGGTCCATGCCGACCAGCGCGTGGGCCGCGATCTCGTTGACCACCGAGGCAACCACTTCCTCCTCGGTGATGGCGGTCATCCCGGTCCCGACCAGGCCTTCGTCGGTTTCGACGTCGACCAGGCACAGCGACAGCGAGGTGGTCTTGCTGCGGCCCGAAACCTCCACCGAGATCGGCAGGTGCAGGGGCGTGGCCGCGACGCGGGTGATCTTCATGAACGTGTGTCTCCTGTGTTGGGGCGCAGTGTAGGAAGCACGCTGCGGCATCCACAAGAACGCTGCGCGAAGCCCGCTTTCGGCATCCGCGAAAGCTGGGGTCTGTTGACCCCCGGGTTTGCCCGGAGGGGGGTTCAGCGCAGCAGGAACTCGATCAGCGTGAGCGTGGCCGGCGAGGGCGCGACCTCGCTGCGCAGCGCGATGCGGTGCGTGCGCGCGGCCCAGGCATCGGTCAGGGGCACGGCCGCGAGCGGCAGGCTCGCGAGCTGCGGCGTCACCGCCTGCAGCGGCAGCACGGCCACGCCCAGGCCGCCGGCGACCATGCGGCAGACGGCATCGAAGCTGCGCATCTGCATGCGGACCTTGAGCGGCTTGCCGGCCACCGAGGCCGAGGTGGCGAGCCGGCTCGACAGGGCCGTGCCGTCGTGCAGCGCGATGAAATCCTCGGCCAGCGCATCCTCCAGCGCCATCGGGCCGCTGCCGGCGAGCGCGTGGGCCGCGGGCACCACCAGCACCAGCGTGTCGGAGAAGCAGTCGCGCAAGCTGATGCCGTGCGGCGCATGCGCCATGTCGACGATGCCCAGATCGGCCCGGCCCTCGAGCAGCAGTAGCGGGATGTCCAGGCTGCCGTACTCGGCGACGTCGATGCGGATCAGCGGATGCTCGCGCATCATCCGGTCGAGCTTGGCCGGCAGCAGCTCCAGCACGGAAGAGGTGTTGGCCACCAGGCGCACATGGCCCTGCAGGCCCTTGGCGTAGTCGTGCAGGTCGATCGAGAGGCGATCGGTGTCGGCCAGCAGCTCGCGGCCGCGCCGCACCAGCATCTGGCCGACGGGCGTGAGCCGCACGCCGCGCGAAGAGCGCTCGAACACGCGCAGCCCGAGCGACTCTTCCAGCGCCGTGATGCGCGCGCTGGCGGCGGCCACGGCCAACTGCAGCCGGTCGCCTGCGGCGCTGATGGAACCGAGCTCCGCTGCCGCGACGATCACGCGCAGCGTGGCGAGATCAAGCGGCTCGTTCAAGAGCCTGCTCGGGTGCGAACAAGCGGCCGTGGCCCGGCGAGGCAGGCTCGAGGCCGGCGACCCTCATCAGGTCCCAGAAGCCGGCCGGCGAGCTCGAAGTGACGGGTAGCCCGAGCTTTTGTTCCAGCGGCATGTGGATGTCCAGCGTCAGCAGGCCGCCGCAGGAGATCAGCAGGCCCTCGGCCGAGCGGTCGGCCGCGACCGTGCGCTCGGCCAGCGCCATCAGCGTGTCGGCGCTCACCTGGGCGACCGCGTCGACGCCGGTGATCGAGAGCCCCTCGATGTGCGTGACCGCGATGCCACAGCTCGCGAGATAGGCCACGAGGCGCTCATTGAGCGTGTCGATGTAGGCGGTGGCGACCGCCACGCGCCGGATGCCGAGCTGCCGCAGGCTGGCGACGATCGCGTGGCTCATCGTCGTGCAGGGCAGGCCGGTGGCCTCCTGCATGCGGTCGCGCAGCTGGTCGGTGAACTCGAGGCCGCGGTAGAAGCTGAGCGAGGTGCCCATCAGCGAGACGGCTTCGGCGCCGGCATCGCGCAGCTCGACGGCGAGCGCCAGGATGCGGTCCACCACGGTGTCGAAGCCTTCGGGCGAGATGCCCGGGATGCCGAGGCCGCGGGCGATGAAGCGCACATCTCGCCCGCCATAGAGCGCCTGGCCGTCGGACGGCACGAGGCCTGCTGCGGGCGGCACGATGAGGCCGAGTGTGCTTGTCTTCATGGTCGATGTCTCCAAGGCTTTTGTTCGCAAGCGCCGGATTGTGCGCGTCAGCGCTTGGCGCTGGCCACGACGCCGGCGCCGCGCACCTCGAGCTTGACCTGGTCGAGCACCTGGCCGCGCGCATCGACGAGCTCCACCACGTGGCGGCCCGGCCAGGGCAGCCACTGTGCGCTGCCGCCGCGCGCGAAGAGCTTGCCGTCGATGCGCCACTGCAGGCCGTGGCCCACGGCCTCGAGGCGAACGCGCTGGTGCCGGGGCGGGATGTCGGGGTCGAGCGCGATGATGGTGCCGTCCGCAGGCGCGGTGATCCGCGGCGCCGACTCGGCTGCGGCGCCGGGGATGGCGAACAGCGGCTGCTCGGTGCCTGCGATGAACCATTCGTCGCGCGCCGCTTCGAGCTCGTCGCCGAAGCGCACGCGCAAGCGCACCAGGCCGGGCGGCGGCGCGGGCGCGCGGCTGCCTTCGCTGCGATGCAGAAAGCCCATCAGCTCGGCCCACACGGGCGCGGCGCCGCTGGTGCCGCTCACCTCCCACATCGGCGCCCCGCTCGCATTGCCCACCCACACGCCGACCGTGTAGCGCTCGGACCAGCCGATGGCCCAGTTGTCGCGCATGTCCTTGCTGGTGCCGGTCTTCACCGCGCTCCAGAAGCGCGTGCCGAGCACGCTGTCGAGGCCGAAGGTGCGGGCGCGCGCATTGGTGTCACTGAGGATGTCGCCCACGATGAACGCAGCACGCGGATCGATGGCCGGCGTGTTGCTCCTTCCCCCTCTGGGGGAAGGCTGGGATGGGGGCATCGGCGCCACCAGGAACCGCGTCTCCCCAACCCGCCCCCCATTCGCCAGCGTCCGATACGCATTCGTCAACCCCAGCAGCGACACCTCCGCACTCCCCAGCGCCAGGCTGTAGCCGTAGTAGTCGCCGTTCTGCGCCAGCGGCAAGCCCGCCGCGCGCAGCTGGCGTGCAAAGGAGGCCGGCGAGACCATCACCAGCGTGCGCACCGCCGGCACGTTGAGCGAGGCCGCCAGCGCGGTGCGCACCGACACATGGCCCTTGAACTGGCGGTCGTAGTTCTGCGGGACGTAGAGGCCGCTCGCAGTGGTGATCTGCGCCGAGGAGTCGTCGAGCAGCGAGGCTGCCGTGAGCCTTCGTTCGGCAATCGCCTGCGCATAGAGCAGCGGCTTCAGCGTGGAGCCCGGCTGGCGCTGCGCGAGCACGCCGTCGACCTCGGCCGCGCGGCTCAGCTCGCCCGAGGAGCCGACCCAGGCCAGCACCTCGCCGCTCGCGTTGTCGAGCACCACCAGCGCGCCGTCTTCGACGTTGCGGCCGCGCAGTTCGCGCAGATGGCGCTGCAAGGTCGTGAGTGCAAAGCGCTGCAAGGGTGCGCGCAGGGTGGTCCGGATATCCTCCCTCTCCCCCCGGGAGAGGGCGGGGGTGAGGGCGCGCAGCGCCAAATGCGGCGCGATCCCCTCGCTCGCAGCGAACCCCCGCCTTTGCAAAGCCGCACTCGCAAACATGTCCAGCGCCTCGCAATCCACCCTGGCGCCCGCCTCCATCGCCCGCATTACCTCGCACGCGCGTTGCGCCACCAGCGCCGGCTTCGCATTGGGCGCGCGCACCAGTGCGGCCGCCACAGCCGCCTCGCGCGCGTCGAGCCCGTGCGGCGCCTTGCCGAACAGCGTGCGCGAGAGCGCATCGATGCCGACGATCTCGCCGCGGAAGGGCACGGTGTTGAGGTAGGCCTCGAGGATCTGGTCTTTGCGCCAGTGGCGCTCCAGCTGTTGTGCTGCCACGGTCTGTCCGAGCTTCTGCGTGAAATTGCGCCCGCCGCCGCCGCGCCGCAGATCGTCGTCGAGCAGGCCCGCGAGCTGCATCGTGATGGTCGAGGCGCCGCGCGTGCGCGTGTTCCACACATTGGCCCAGGCCGCGGCCGAGACCGCGCGCCAGTCGACACCGCTGTGCGCGTAGAAGCGCTTGTCCTCGCTCAGCACCATGGCCGTGCGCAGGGCCGGCGACACCTCGGCGAGCGCGATCCATTGGCCGCAGCGCACCTGGGAGTCGGTGCGCACGCGCTGCAGCAGCTCGCCGTGGCGGTCGAGCACACGGGTTTCGGACGGGCGGAACTCGCGCCGCACCTCGTCGAAGCTGGCAAGTGCCTGCGCCTCGCCGGCGAGGGCGGCAAGCAGTGTCAGCGCCAGCAAGGCGGCTCGGGTGCGTGGCATGGGGCCGCTAGCTTGCCACAGCCGGCCACCTGGTCCTAGTATGCTGGCGGCGCGACTGTTCGAGCATCTCGTCGGCGTTGTCGATGATCATCTGGGCGAAGTCCTTGGCGTCCATCTGGCGCGCGACGATCATCGGGATGTCGTTGAGCTCCTGCGGGTAGGGCACCGACCACAGCACGCGGCCGCTGCGCGTGCGCATGGGCGTCGGCTGGTCGTCGTGGGGTTGGGCGTGCGGGGGCTTTCGGAAATCCACGGCGAAAGCCAGCCCGCCGGCGCGCGGCCTCCGTGCTTTCGTCCATTTCGGATTGCCGTTCGGAATTGGTATGCCCGTGGCCGATGAGCTCATCGCCGCGCGCGACCGAGGCCGCCACCAGGTCGGAGCACGTCGGGATGCGGCGCCGCCGGACCGATGCAGGCCCCCATGCCTTCGCCGAACGCGAAGTGCTCGAGGTTGAATCGGAATAGACCGCGAGTCGCGCGTCGTTCGGCCACGCATGGTCGACGCGGCGCGTGATGGGCTGGTAGTCGAAGCGGCCGTGCACGGGCAGCGGACCGGGTGTAGCGGCTGTTCATCGATGCCTCCGGGTTGCCTTTCGAAGCGCCGCAAGTTGCATGCCGATGCATGAAAGCGGTCTGGGCCTACTCGCGAACAGGGGCCCGTGCCGGTTGCGGCAGCGCGGCGCACCGAGCATCTTGAATGGGCACATCCGGTAACCAGCTTCACGCAAAGGCGAAAGGCGGATACCGGCCCGACACCGGCGCAGCCGATGATGGCTTCGTCGGGTCTACCGATCGACCGAAGCTCAAGGAGAACCCAATGAAAACACTGCTCGCACTGCTCGTTGCATCCGCCACCCTGGCCGGCTGCGTGGCCGTCCCCTACGACAGCGGCCGACCGCCGCCGCGCTATCAAGGCCAGGGCTATGGCGATAGGGACCGCGACGGCGTGCCCAACCGCTACGACCGCGACCGCGACAACGACGGCGTGCCCAATCGCTACGACAGCCGGCCGAACAACCCCAATCGGTATTGAGCGCGCCGCCTGCTACTCCTGGGGCGGAAACTCCGGGTAGCGGGGCAGGGGGTCGGCGAAGTGCACCCAAGGCAGGCGCTTCGACTCCCAGTAGTGGAGCGTGGGCGGCACCCTGCCGGGGTCGTCCATGCTGCCGATCGTGATGTCGATGAGCCCCGGGATGTAATCCGCGGTGAAGCTGACCTGCGTGCCGCAGTAGGCGCAGAAACCGCGGCGCGCACCCGGCGACGATTCGTAGAGGGCCGGCGCGCTGTCGGGAAATACCACCTGCGATTCCTGGTACATGGCCCAGGCCACGGCCGGCGCCGCATTCGCGCGGCGGCACATCGAGCAATGGCACAGCGCCGCCATCACCGGCTCGCCGGTGATGCGATAGCGAACCGAGCCGCATTGGCAGCCGCCTTCGAGCACAGAGGGATGGGGCACGAGTTCTCCTTTTTGAGTGGGTATCAATCTTGGTAAGGTTCCTTGCTGCGAGGCGCCTGCGGGAGCTGCGCATCGAGCGATTCGCGGTAGCGCAGGCAGCCGCGCAGGAACTGTGGCCAGTCGGGCACGACGGGCACAGGGTCTGTGCGTTCGGGCAGCAGCGCCCACAAGGCCGGGTGATGCCAGCACAGCGCGTGGCCCGTGCTGTCGCGATGCTCGCGAATGCCCTGGCGCAACTTCTTCACTTCGGCGACCAGCTGCTCGCGCGACATGCCGTTCAGATCGGTGTCCATGCGGCCTCCTTCACAACACCACTTCGTAGTGCCGCGCGCTGCGGTCGTACTCCACCATCATGTCCTGCACCTTCAGGGGAACGACGGCCGTCTCCGCATCTTGCCCGGCGAAGCCGTGGATGGCCTCCAGGGATGCCCATTGGGTGACGACCAGGAACTCCACGCCCAGCGCCTGGGAGCGGCGCAGGATCGATGCGCCGATGAATCCCGGCATTGTTTTCAGCGCCGGAAAGGTCTCGATGCGCAGATGCTCGACATAGGCATCTGCCTGGGCGGGCTTCGCCAAGCCTCGCCAGTGACGCGAAATCATGAGTAGACCTCCATGGTGCGCCCCTCAACCCGAGGTGTGCGCATGAGCCAGCTCCCTGAGTGTCTGGACCTGCCAAGTGTGCTCGGCTTCGAAGGCCGACGGATCGTTGACCGCATAGCCGCCATAGGCATAGACCGAGGCATAGGCAGCATAGCCCGCCGCTTCGAGGGCCTGCCCGGCAAGCGCCTTGGCCACGGCGTAGGTCGCGGAGACGGCCGCATGGGCCGAGCCGTCGATCGAGCTGGAGCCGCGATGGCTGTTGGCCACGGCTGCGATCTCCTGCGCGGCCTGCAGCAGCGCGGCCCGGTCCGACCGGCCTTCGACGAAGGCTGCCAGAGCCGAGACGCCGTCGATTGCCCTGGGGTCTTCCAGCAGGTGCTGCACGCGGCGAACACAGGCAAGACCGAAGGCGAGGCGAAGCAGCTCGTGCTGCGGCGCATCGATGCCGAGTTCGGCCGCAAGAAGGGAGAGTTCCTGATTCATGGCCGCCTCAAAAGACTTTCCATTTGAGGAGCACGGCGGCGACCGCCGGGAGGCCGAAGATCAGCAGAAAGATCGGCAGCTCCTCGGCCACCGAATAGCCGGCCTTCGCCACCCCGATCCACATGTTGACTGCGGCGATCACGAACCAGAGCGCCAGGAAGGCGATGGTCGCCGTGCGCATGGCATCGGCGAGGCCGTTGGTGAGCAGCTTTGCCGCACCCAGGCATGCCGCCAGGAGAACGAACCCGCAGGCGATGACGATCAGCGTGCGCATCAAGGTCCTTTCTGGTTCAGCGGAAAAGCGTAGAGGACAAACGGCTCCGGGTCTTCGATGGCGCCCGCGGCGGCGTACAGGCCGCGAGCGGCGTCGTTGTCCGGCTCCGTGGCGACCCAGGCTTCGGTGCAGCCCAGGGCCCTGGCGCGCGACAGCAATGCCGCGACCAGCCGGCGGCCGATGCCCCGGCGCTGATAGGTGGGCGCAACACCGACCTCGTTGATGAAGAGCTGCGCGCGCTGATCGGGATGGATGTAGTGAACGCCGGAAGCCATGCCGACGACCTGCCCGCCGTCCAGCGCGACTGCCAGGTGGTGCCGCGGATCGTGGAGGAATTCCTCCGCGAGCTTCGGCTGCACGTCGAAGTCGAACACGTCCGGCGCCACGTTCGCAAGCACCTCGGCCTCGTCGGGACCGAGCAATCTCACGTCGACGGCTGCGCCTTTCATGGAGCTCTGCCGCTAGGCATCCATGACGAGCTGCGTTTGCGTGACGACGGCGCACAGCTTGCCTTCGGCGGAGCGGATCGTCGTCTGCCACACCATGGTGGTCCGCCCGCGGTGCAGGGCGAGGCATTCGGCCGTGATCGTCGTGTTCGCGCGCGCGCCGCCGATGAACTTGGTGCTGGAATCCGTGGTCGTCGTTCGCTTGCCCTGCGGCATGTTGACGAAGGTGCCGACCGCGCCGAGCGTGTCGGCGAAGGCCATGTAGGCCCCGCCATGCAGGATGCCTCCGGTGGTGCAGAGATCGGGGCGCACGGCGAGCTCGGCCACCACGCGCTCTGCTTCGAGCGCGACGATGCGCACGCCCATCAGGCCCGGGAACAGCGGGTTCAGGACCTGCTGGACGGCTTCGACGGAGGGAAGGGCTTGGGTCATGGCGCTGCCTTCACGGGCCGGTATGGCTGTGTTCCGAATCGGTTCGCCGACCTGGCGCGCGCCCGCTCGGCCTCGATTTCGCGGTCGCGCGGGTCGGCGGTGGTCACCAGCGACTCGATCAGGACGCGGGCCGCTCTCGCCACGTCTTCCACCGCGCGCTCGAAGGCCTCCTGGTTGAGCTTGGACGGGCTGTTGAAGCCGCTGAGCTTGCGCACGAACTGCAGGGACGCGGCCCGAATCTCTTCATCCGTCGCGGGAGGTTCGAAGTTGAACAGGGTCTTGATGTTTCTGCACATGGCGCCGCTCCACGAGTTCGGTCTTCAAGTCTAGAAGGATACGCAGGCCCTCGCTTTGACGCGCAGCACGGCCTCCTGCTGGAACTGCGTCTTGTACGCCGCGACGAGTTCCTGCACGGCGCGCTCGCTGGCCGCGTCGTCGGGATGAACCAGCTGGAGCACCTGCGACGCCTCTTGAACGATCGCGCCATCGGCGCCCCGCCATTGCCCCGACGCGGGCGAAACGGTCAGGCCCTGCGGAAAGCGCGGCGTGACCGTGCCTTTCAGGAACTCGGCCCATTCCGCGGGCGTCACCACGCCGCCGCGGGGCTTGCCGGTACCGAAGAACAGCGAATCGTGAACGAGCGCCTGCCCCCCGCTTGCGCAGCCGGCGCCGTGCATCGGCGCACATGCCGTGAGCGTGGCCGCCAGTACGGCGATGAATGCAAGGCGATCGAGGGACATCACGCCTCGCGTTTTAGCGCGTCTCTTCTCGCTTGCGCAAGCCGTAGCCCAAGACGCCAAGCCCCAGGGCCGCGATGGGAAGCAGGTACAGCAGCACGCCCAGCCGGGGTTTGCTCCTGTCGATCACGGCCTGCGTGGGGTCGGCCTTGTCCACGTACACATGCACCGAGCTTCCCGCCGGGAAGCGCGCCACGACCGCTTGCACCGAAGCGGCATCGCGCCATCCGTCGCCGGCGAAGAAGTAGCGATCGCTCTGGTAGGCCTTGCCGCCCACGTTGTAGCGGTAGACGATGCGCGGCGCGAAGGATTCGCCATGCGCGGCTGCCGTGCTGCCGCTGGACCGAACCGAGGCCTCCACGATCGTTGCGCCGACGGGGATGAAGGAGGAATGCGCTTGCGACTGCCGCACGTAGGAGCCGAGCGCGGCGTAGATGAAACAGAAGGCCGCGATCAGGATGACCAGGCCGCCCACGGCGATGTCATAGCGGCGTGTCGGCACCGGGTATTTCCTCGAGGGCGTGGTACACGGCCTTTCCGTGCTGCCTGGCGAGCGCCACCATCTCGTCGGCGCCGGCAGACGCGCCAGCGATGCGCAGGCAGCCGTCGCATTGGGCGACCAGCCTGCGCGAGATGGGGTGGAAGATCTCGTTGAACACGGCGTCCCCGATGCGCTTGGAGCCCGCGTGCTCGATGAGCGGAAGCGCGAACCACTCGCCCATCACGGGCAGGTGGCCGGCGCGGAACAACTGGAGCGAGGCTTCGGTCATCGCCGCGACGTTCCGGGCGATGAGCAAAGGGTCGTCGTTCGTGCCGGAACGGTAGGGGCCGGCGACGAGGATCATCTGGGGCTTCAATTCTTGTTCCTACGGAGTTCGCGAAAGAACAGGCCACCCGGCACGGGCGGCTCTGCGCATGTTGGACTGAATAATCAATCGATGAAAGGGCGCGATGAGCCGGATGTACGTGCGCCCCAGGAGGTTGTGGCAATGCACGACGGTGGACACGACCAGGTAAGGCGCGCATTCCGCGGAGACTGTCCGCGTCTGGTGCAGCACCGACACCCGGAAGTCCAGGTGCTTGTCGTCTTCGCCCAGCAAGATCTCGTGCGTGTCCCTCTCATAGATCTTGAAGATGGAAATGCGGTCGTGGCGCGACTTGGCAGAAGGGCTTTTCAGCTGCCCCGAGGTCTTGAGGCCAAAGCCTGCAACGAGCGTATCGCGTGCTCGCATCAGGCCTGCGGCCCACGGCGCTTGCTGGGAGAAGAGAAAACGCGCAAGCAGCTCGGGATCGGTGACGGCGTCCTTCGGCAAGCGGATCGCGTAGGCGTCGGCCAGGTCCGTTGTCGCGTACGCGCGAGCGGCGCGTGATTCGCTGGGAAGCGCCACGCAGGCGACGGACCAATCGTTGTCATGCATGGGAATGTGATGCAGTCGCTCAGACGGGACGCAGTTGCTCGTCAAGTGAGCGAGTCTTCTCGGTGACGACGTCGCCCGTGTGCAATGTCGACTTGCGCTCGATCAGCATCAGATGGCATTCCTCTTCGGCCACCGGGTTGTGGCGCACGCCCTTCTGAACGACGAACATCTCGCCTTCGCCGAGCTCGATCGGGCCGCTTTCCATCTCGATGCGCAAACGACCCTTGAGCACGAGGAAGAGCTCGTCCTCGTTCTCGTGGCTGTGCCAGGCCAGCGAGCCCTGAACCTTGGCGACCTTGATGTAGGCGTCGTCGACCTCCGCGACGACGCGCGGCGACCAGAATTCGGCGAGCGAAGCGGCGATCTGCTTTGGGGAGGCGACATTCGGCATGGATTCTTTCGGATGGTGAGCGTCAACTGGCGTGAACACGCGAGGCCTCGATCTTCCCGAGCAGCCATTGCAGCCCCGCCAGGTGCTGCTGGTCATGGCTGCAGAGATAGTGAACGAGGCTGCGCAGCGTCAGCGGGCCGTAGCCTTCGAACTCCGCGGTGCGATCGAACTGTTCGGCGCTCAGCCCGGCGATGAGTGCCAGGGTCTTCGCGCGCGCCTCCCTGAAAGAGGCGAAGACGGCGGCCGTATCGGCCGTGGCATAGGCACGCGACTTGGCAAGCTCCTCGCTTTCGATGGATGCGAGCAAAGGGCTGGACTCGTTCAGCGTGCGCTGGAAGCGCACGTGATAGCCCTCGATCTCGATGTCGCGCACATGGCAGACCTGCTCGATGGCGGTGAACGCTTCGCTGGGTACGCCGTCCCAGGAAGGCGGTGCCCAATGCTTGAACTCTGCAGGAATGGCGCCATAGTGCGCCTCCAACTGCTGCGGAAAGCTTTCGAGGGCTTGGAGCGTGATGGGGTTCATATCTCAGGCTTGCGAACGCTTCCGGGCCGTGACTTCGATCTCGATTTTCATGCGCGGGTCGGCCAGGCCTGCGGAGATCATCATCGCCGCGGGACGCACCTCGCCGAAGTACTTGCGCAGCACCGGCCAGCATGATTCGAACTCGGCGCCGTTCGGCAGCACGTAGGTGACGCGAACCACGTCCTTCAAGCTTGCGTCTGCTTGCTGCAGCGCGGACTCGATGTTCTTCAGGCATTGCTCGGCCTGTTCGACCACGTCATTGGAGATCGTCATCGTTGCGTAGTCGAAGCCCGTCGTGCCAGAGACAAACACCCAGTCGCCATCGACGACGGCGCGCGAGTAGCCGATCTGCTCCTCGAAGGTGGAGCCGGAGCTGATGAGTTTTCTGGTCATGGGGGTATCCATCAAGACGGTTGCGGACCGTCGTAGCCCTCGATGATGACCAGGTCGATGGTCGAGACGGGCACACGCAGTTTGAGCGCTTCCCGATATTCGGGGGACTTCCAGCAGTCCAGGGCGGCCTGGTACGAAGGGAACTCGATCACGACGTTGCGCGTGCGGCTGGTGCCCTCGGGGTTCTCGAATCGGCCGGCGCGCACGAGGAAGCGTGCGCCAAACATCGCAAATGGTTTTGCGTTGGCTGCGACGTAAGCCTTGTAGGCCTCCGTATCGGCGACATCGACGCGGGCGATCCAGTATCCCTTCGGCATCTGCTTTCTCCTACGGCTGCTGAAATGTCTTGCTCAATGGCTGGGAGGTGGTCGGCAACTTCTCAAATTGCGGAAACGCTCAACTGGGCTTGAGGCGCACCACCGGCCGCTGCGGCTTGCGACGCGCAACTTCCTTGAAACCCGCGCGGTCGTACATCGACTTGGCACCGAACCACATCTGATCGTCGCCGGAGCGGCCGGGTTTGTCCACGGGGTACGCCTCGAGCAGCGTGGCGCCTCGTCTCCTGGCGTAGGCAATGGCTCCGTCGAGGAGCGCCTGCGCGACACCCTGGCCGCGGTACTCGGATGGCACGACGAAACAGATGATCGACCAGACGGGCTGGTCGTCAACCGCCTTCATCACGGGTGAGCGCTTGAGCCTGGCATATTCCTCGCGTGGCGCGAGCGATACCCAGCCGACCGGAACTTTGCCGCGATAGCCGATGAGGCCTGGCGGCGTGCCGGCTTCCACGAGTTCCTTCAGGTCCGCGCGATCGGCACGGGCACGCGTTGTCCCCGAGGGCAGGGCTTCGCGAGCGCCGCTTCGGCGGTAGTGCATACACCAGCACCCGCGAGCGACCGAGCACCCCTTGGCATTGAACAGCGCTTCGAGCTCAGGCCAGCGCCCGGGCGTGAGGGGCAGGACTGTGAGTTTCATGGGGCTTGCTTGAGGCGTCTAGCTATTCGACATGAGCAGCTTGCGGAGGAATGCAGGCACGTCCGCTCAATGGAAGGTCAGGGGCAATTGTGAATTCTGCTGCACCGGATGACACGGACACAAGACGCTTGTGGTGCAAGTGGCGGTGGCTCGGGCGGCATATGAGGTTTAGGCAATGAGTTGAAAGCGCACCATGCCTCCAGATTGGAGCCGCTCCGACACATGGTTATTGAACGGGTCGCCGTTCTGGAGGCCCTCCAGTGTGTAGGCGTGGAGCGAGACGCTGACGCGGTTGGGGCGAAATGAGTTCCAAAGAACAGAAAAACCGAAGCCGTGCTCCTCGGGCGCAAGCTCGCCCGCGAAGCATGTGCCTGCTGAGGACTCCAGTTTGAATGCGAGCTTTTCCTGCAGCCTGGGACGGCTGCGCAACTCGGCAAACATCGCCTCAGTGGGTTTGAAGTTTTCGATGACTTCGAGAGGTTCGGCCGGTGGATAGAGCTCGTCGATCGTCTTTCCGGGATGGCTCGTAGGCGCAGTTTCGAGAACCGACACCGTGACCACCTGGCCCCGCTGCACGGGTACATCGTTGACCCACATGAGATACGCGGATTCGCGGTCCTCAGGATGGCTACCGCCAGATACGTGAAGGTCGGCAGGAATTTTGTCGACTCGAGTTCCACTCACATGCACGGAGACGACGTCATAGCCGTCGGTGCACACAGTCGCAAGCGCTGTTCCGTCGATGGAAACTCTGAGGGCAGGCATGTTCGGCTTCTGGTGCGACGTGGTCGGCGCGAGTCAGCCTTCATCGGCGGCCGGAACAAACTGACCGGTTGCGGCGTCGCGGACGAAAGTCGAACCGACCGAGGAGTCCAGCAGCATGACGATGGAGTCGTCCTTGCTCAGCACGGCCCCCAGCGAGACGTAGGCGATGTTCCTTGCGTTGTCCATGTACTCATCCGATTCGTCGTTGGCCGTGATTCGCCACCCGCTGTCCTTCTCTTCATCCGGCGTCTCGCGGTACAGGTAGCCGATTTGCGCGCCATCCTGCAGAACTCGATTCGTGACGAAGCACCGCTTGATGTACCGCTCGACGAGGTTGTCGTCATCATCATGCTCGGTGCTGATGATGTGGCATGCCTGGAACTCCACCGGATCGCCAAGCTTGAGGTCCGGGATGTAGCGAGGAACATTGTCGAGACGCCCCTTGAAGCAGCCCTCGGCGCCGATCTCTTCGACCTGCACCCACATGCGCTCCGCCGACGGCGCTTCAGGATCGTCGGATTCGAATCGAAAGATCAGCTTGACGACTTCGCCGACCGCGATTTTCTGAATGATCTCTTGCGGCGGCTTGTAGAAGGTGTATCTGTTCTCCGCCGCGATCAGGTCGGCGTTCTCAAGCTGCCATGTCGGCATGCGCGGGCCGCCCTTCACTTCGGCGCCTCCACCTTCACCCGCCCATTCGGCACTTCCCCGAACATCTCCGGCGCATACAGCGCCTCGACCCGGCTCGGCGGCAGCGCAAAGTCCCCGACATTGTTCAGGCGCACCGTGTACTCCACCTTCACCACCCCCTTCGGGAGGTGCTGGTAGTAGCTGCGGAAAGCCTCGAAGCTGCGTTCTTCGAAAGCCGGCCAGCCGGCGCCGGTGCGCTTCTCGCCCTGCGTGGCGATCTGCGAATCGCGGCCCAGGCCGCCGCCGAGGATGGTGGCGCCGCCGGGGATCGGGTCGGTGATCGCGACCCAGGTCATGTCGGCGCTGGCGTTGACTTCCAGGCTCACGCGCAGCACGTCGCCGCGCGTGTAGACGCCCGGCACGGCTTGCTCGACCGGGGTGATGGTTTTCTTGATCGCATAGCCGGCCGCGAACGGCGCCTTCAGCTGCACCGCGGCGATGGACTGCAGCGTGAGCCAGGGCTTGCCGCTGCCGGACTGCGTGACCAGCAGGGTGTCGCGCGCCGCGTTCGATGCCGGCCAGGGCAGGAACATCGCGTTGTTGCGCAAGTTGCCCGGCGCGGCGGGCGCGCCGAAGGCCGTGGTCTGGTTCGGCGCGCCGCCGGCGTCGCTGGTCTTGATGCGCTCGACCTTGCGCCAGTCCACCTGGGCCTTGATCGCACCGAGGTTGGCGGCGGTGATGCCCGCGACCGGCGCACTTTCGAATTGCTTCGAGAATTTTTCCAGGGCCAGTCCGCCCCACAGGTTGGCGGTGGTGGTGTGCCAGGCGCCGTTCTGCTGGCGGCCGATGAAGCCGGCGGCCAGCTTGCCGATGTCGTCCTTCCAGGCCGGGTCGTCCAGCACCGTGAGCAGCAGGCGCGCGGTGTTGACGTCGCCGTTGGTCATCAGCCACCACCAGTAGTCCTCGCGCTCGGTGCTGAAGACCAGCTTGGTGCCTTGATAGGACAGGCGCGCCTTGAGCACGTTGTCCGCCTCGGCCATGCGCTGCTGGCGCTGCGGCACGTCGGGCACGCGCTTGAGGATGTTGAGCCAGTCGATCACTGCGCTGGTCGGCCACTGGTTGGGCGCGATGGTGATGCTGCCGGCCATGCGGCCCTGCGCCTTGCCGTAGCGCGAGAGCGCTTCGAGCGCGGCGAGCTTGCGCACGTCGAGGTCCTTCTGCGGGCTCCAGAACTCGCGCTGGATTCGGCCTTCGACGAAGGCGATCAGGCCTTGTTCCATCGGCGCGCGCGCCGCGTCGGGCAGCGCGAAGCTCGGGTCGAGCGCGGCGGCCTCGTGCGTGGCCGCGAGCAGGTACGCCGTCAGGATGTCGCTGCCGCGGTTGGCCTCGCCGTCGCGCGGCGGGAAGTAGTTGGCCAGGCCGTCGCCGTCGAGGTAGCTCGGCAGCTGCGCCACCACCGTCTGCCAGGCCTTGCCGTCGCGCAGGCCGATGGACTTGCTGGCCTTCTGCTCCAGGCAGGCATAGGGGTAGGCGGCGAACCAGTCGCGCACGCCCGTCAGGCCTTCGGCCAGCCGGGGCTGCAGAGAAAGCTTCAGGCCGCCGCGGCCGGGCAGGGCGTCGGCGGGCGGCGCCACGTCGAGCGTGAAGGGCCCGTCTAGCTGCACCAGCGTGGCCTGCTGCACCGTGAGCGGCACGGCCGGCACGATGCGCTGGCGCAGCTTGAGCGCATCGCGCGCGCCGCCGATCGTGTCCTTGGCCTCGATCTCCCACAGGAGGGCTTCGGCGCGCGTCTGCGCGAGCTGCGCGGGCGCCGTCACGTTCCAGGCGAGCTCGCGCGCTTCGCCGGCCGGAATGTCGACCGTCTGCGGCTCCAGCTTGATGAGCGTGGCGCGCGGCGTGGCCTCGACCTTCATCGCCTTTTGCGTCGTGTTGCGCAGCGTGATCTGGGCCCGGAACTGGTCGTCCTCGCGCACCAGCGGCGGCAGGCCGCTGACGATCTGCAGATCCTGCGTGGCCTGGATCGAGGTCTGGCCGGTGCCGAACAGGCCGGTGCCAGCGTCGGCCACCGCGACGATCTTGAAGGTGGTGAGCGTATCGTTGAGCGGCACCGTCACCGTGGCCTGCCCGTTGGCGTCGAGCACCACCGCGGGGTTCCACAAGAGCAGGGTGTCGAGCAGCTCGCGCGTCTGGCCCTTGCCGCCGCCGCCGCCCGCAGGCACGGCCTTGCGGCCGTAGTGCCGGCGGCCGACGATTTCCATCTGCGCGGTCGAGGTGCTCACGCCCCAGCTGCGCCGCTGCAGCATCGCTTCGAGCAGCTTCCAGCTGTCGTTGGGCATCAGCTCCAAGAGCGCCTGGTCGACCGCGGCCAGCGCGACCTCGGCGCCGGCGGCGGGCTTGCCGTCGGGCAGCTTGGCCGAGATGGTGACCAGCGCCTTGCCGCGCACCGGGTAGCTGGGCTTGTCGCTCGCCACCTTGACCTCGATCTGGTGCGCCTGCGTGCCGACGCGGATCTCGGCCAGGCCGAGCCGGTAGGCCGGCTTGCTCAGGTCGACCAGCGCGGTCGGCGCCACGTACTCTTTGCCCTCGTACCAGAAGGCGGTCCACCATTCGCGCGGCGCCTTGAAGCCCCAGGTGAAGAAGCTGTACCACGGCACTTCGCGCAGCCGCCCGCGCAGCGCGAGCACGCTCACATAGGCGTTGGGCCCCCACTCGGGCTTGACCCGCAGGCTCACCGTCGGGTCCTGCCCATTGAGCTGCACCACCTGCGTCTCGATCACGCCCTCGCGCTCCACCGACACCAGCGCGGTCGCAAAGCGGAAGGGGCTGCGCACCTGGAACTTGGCCGTCTCGCCGGGCTGGTAGCTCTTCTTCTCGGGCAGCACGTCGATGCGGTCGTGGTCCTCGCCGCCGAACCAGAGCTCGCCCTGCCTGGTGACGTAGACCGAGCTCGCGGCGCGGCTGTCGCGGCCGTCCTTATCGGTGGCGCTGGCGATCAGTTCGACCTGGCCGGCTTCCTTGAGCTCGGCCTCGCACAAGAGCAGGCCGCGCGCATCGCTCTTGCCGCTGCACACGGTGCCGATCTCCTTCACCTCGGTCTTGTTGTCGTAGGTGTAGAAGCCGCCCACCATGCGCTTGCGGCTGGTGGTGGTGATGCGCGCGATGGCACGCACGTTGAGCGTCACGCCTTCCTGCGGCTTGCCCGTAAGGTCGAGCGCCAACGCCTGGAACTTGAGCTTCTGACTGGTCGAGACCCAGCCCTCGGTCTTGATGCCGGCGATCACGGCCGCGGGCCACAGCGTCTGCACGCTGCGCAAGGTCTGCACTTCGCCGTTCGGATCGGAGTAGGTCGCTTCGAGCAGCAGCTCGCGCGGCGTCGCCTTGGCGAGCGGAAACTTCTCGATCGTGAGCTTGCCGGCGCCGTTCTTGTCGAGCGTGAGCGGCAGCTTGTCGGCGATCACGCGCAGGTCCTGCGCGGCCGAATCGGATTCTTCTGCGTCGACCGCGATCAGGCCATCCTTGCGCGGCGGCGAGAAGCTGAAGGCATCGAAGTCGGCGAACGAGAGGCTCTTGGCTCGCACGGCCGCCGACACGCGCACCGGCAGGTTGGCCGCGGCGCCGCCGGCCACGTAGTTGATCTGCACCTCGGTGGGCAGCGAGGTCGCGGCCACCAGCGGCTTCTTCTCGCTGGGCGCGATGCGGCCTTCGAGCACCGGCAGGCGGAATTCCTCGACGCGGAATTGGCCGGTGCTGTAGCTGCCTTGGTCGCCATCCTTGCCGCTCCTGAGCTCGACCTGGTAGACGCCGAGCTTGGCCGCCGGCGGAATCGCGAAGGTGTTCTCGCCGCTCTGCCCGCCGGTCGCGGTCTTGCGCCACTTCAGCGGCTGTGTGTATTGCTGGCCGCTGCCCACGTGCGTGACGACCAGCGTGTCGGGCAGGGTGTCCGGCAGCCCGAAGCCCATGCTGGTCTGGGTGCGGATCAGGTGCTTCATCGACACCGTTTCGCCGGCGCGCAGCAGGCTGCGGTCGAACACCGTGTGGGCGACGCGGTCGGGCTGCGGCTCCAGGCTGGTCGGCACGTTGAAGCGCCAGGGCTCGATGCCGCGCTGCCAGTCGCTCCAGGTGAAGGCGAGGTCTTCCACGCCCTTGTCGTCTTTCGCGCGGGCGCTCACGAAGTAGGCGTCGCTGCTGTAGTCGCCATCTTCACTGTTCGGGCTGGAGCAGCTCGGTGCATCCGGCGCGATGCCCCTCAGTTGCACCAGGCCGCGCGCATCCGTCATGCCCGCGGCCACTTCGCGGCCATTGCAGTCCGAGACGCGCACGGCGGCGTTGGCCACCACCTTGCCCTTGTCCAGCGTCGTGACCCAGGCCACAGCATTTTCGCGCCCCAGCTTGAAGTGCACCGCGAGGTTGGTGGCCAGCGCGGTGGTGCGCACGTACATCGTGCGGCCGGTGCCGTAGCGCTCGTCGAGCAGCGCGTCGCCGAGCTTCTGCGATGCGATCTCGAGCACGTGGAAGCCCGGGCTGAGCGGGATGCCGATCACCTCGAAGGGGCGTGGGTCGCCACCTTCGGCCTTGGGCATGTCCAGCGTCTTCACGTGGGCCTGGCCGCCGAGCAGCGAGACCATGCGGGTCTGGATGCGCTCGCGGTCCTCCTTGTCGATCACCTTGGGCAGCGCGCCCTTCACGTCGCGTGCCGCCTGCTTGCGGTCGACCGTGTAGTTGGTGTCGTAGCGGCGGACCTTGCGGAACCACGCGATGATCTCGGCGTCGGTCTTCGGGCTCATGTCGCTGACCTTGGCCGGCGTGAGCGCCTGCACCTGCAGCGCGGGCTCGACGCGCCGCACCGTCACCGGCATGAGCGCCGTGCCGCCGGGTTCGGCCAGCCGCTCCACCACGCCGAAGGGCGAGGCGGCGAACTTGGCCAGCGGCGGCATGGCGCCGGTCGAAACCTTGAGCGGAAAGCTGTCGGGCGATGCCAGCGCGCGGCCCGAGGCATCCACGAACTTCGCCGGCAGCTCGATCGTGAAGGGCGTCTGCTCGGCGAAGGGCGGCGGGAAGCTCACCGAGTCGACCACCGCATCCTCGGCCGCGTTCTCGTCGTCGAACTTCGGCTTGATCGTCTTGCCACTGCCTTTGAGCGTGATCTGCGCCGCCAGCTTGCGCGACACCGGCGCATTGAACTGCAGCACCATCGGCTTGAGCGGCAGGCAGGCCGACTGCGCGTTCTCGCGCTCGCAGGTGAAGGAGACGGCGAAGGGCTCGCGCACCTCGAAGTTGAGCCGCCGCTCGATGTTGTTGACCACGCCCGAGGGCGTGGCGACGCCCTTGCCGTAGACCAGCTGCAGGCGCCCGCCCGGCGTCAGCGTGCGGTTGCATTGCAGCGTGACGAAGCGCAGCGGCGTCTTCTCGGCTTCCTTGTCGCGGCCGAAGGCCTTGAGCAGGGCGGTGCGCTGCTCGCCTTCGATGAGCCTGACCGGGATGCGCTCGCCGACGCCGTCGGCCTGGCACCAGACGTTTTCGCGCACGCTCTCCTGCGTGGCCGCCCCGTTGAGCTCGAGCATGAACTGCTGCTCTTCGTCGATCTTGCCGTAGCTCGGCTGGTGGTTGCGCACGAAGGGACCGCCGCTGTTGAACTGGTAGCGCTCCGGACCGGTCAGGTCGGCGCCGGAAGCCGACTTGAAGGAACTCACCCGCGTCACCGTGCAGCGCACGCCGGGCGGCAGGTCGTTCTCGAAGTCGTACACCCACTGCTTCTCGCCGGTCCAGCGGCCGGTGCCCTTGGCCGCCTGCGCGTCGGTGCAGCTCACGGCCAGCGGGGCGGGGGCCTTGGGGTCGCCGAAGTTGATGGCCGCCTGGTCGAACTTGGTCACCACTTGCCGGATGCGCGCCACCTCGCCCTGCGGCGTGAGGCTGGTGATCTGCAGCGCATGGGCGCCGAGAGAGATAAAGGCCAGTGCGGCGGCCGCGAGGGCGCGCGTTGTCGTTCTCGTTTTCAACAGACTTCTCCTTCGGGGCGCGAGCGTAGCGCAACTGGGCGCAAGCGCCATGGCACGCCATGTGCCTCCACTATGATCGATCGATATGAAACTGTTGTTGAGCCACCCTGCAGGCAACCAGAATGTTCGCGCGATGCTCGATGGCTTGGAAACAGCCGGCATGCTGGCCCGCTTCTCGACCACGCTCGCCGTGTCGCCGGACAGCCTCGCACTGAAGCTGGTGCCGGAGGGCCTGAGCCGCGACCTGCTGCGGCGGCGCTTCAAGGTGCCGCGCGAGAAGATCCTGCAGCACCCCTGGCGTGAGGTGGCGCGGACGGTGTGCAACAAGATCGGCTGGGGCTATCCGCTGCGCCACGAGGAAGGCTTTGCTTCCATCGACGGCGTGCTGCAGGATTTCGATCGCTTCACCGCCGGCGTCTTGCCGAAGGTGCACCAGCAGCATGGCCTGGGCGCCGTCTACACCTACGAGGACTCCGCCCTCGACACCTTCAAGGCCGCGAAGTCGCTGGACCTGAAATGCGTCTACGACCTGCCCATTTCCTACTGGGAGGTAGGTCGCCGGCTGATGGAGGACGAACTGCAGCGCCTGCCGGCCTGGGCCGGCGCCATGGGCGGCGGCATGTCCGACTCGCCGGCCAAGCTGGAGCGCAAGGCGCAGGAGCTGGCGCTGGCCGACCTGGTGGTGGTGCCCAGCCGCTTCGTGGCCGATTCGCTGCCGTCGTGGGCTGCGCAGAAAACCAAGGTGCTGTCGCCCTTCGGCTCGCCGGCGTCGACCGGTGCGCCGTCGCGCGAGGCGGTCGACCCCTCGCGTCCGCTGCGTGTGCTCTTCGTGGGCTCCATGGGCCAGCGCAAGGGGCTGGCCGACCTGTTCCAGGCCATGCAATTGCTCAAGGGCGAGAACATCGAGCTGATCGCCATGGGCTCCCTGCTCACCGACCTGGACTTCTACCGCAGCCAGTGCCCCGGCTTCACGTACGAGAAGGGCCGCCCGCACTCCGAGGTGCTGAAGCTGATGCGCAGCTGCGACGTGTTCTGCCTGCCCTCGCTCTACGAAGGGCGCGCGCTGGTGATGCAGGAGGCGATGAGCCAGGGCCTGCCGGTGGTCATCACGCCCAACACGGGCGGCGAGGATCTCGTGATCGAGGGCAAGACCGGCTTCCTGGTGCCCATCCGCTCGCCCGAGAAGATCGCCGAGAAGCTGTCCTGGTTCAACCAGAACCGGCAGGAGCTGCCGGCGATGAAAGAGGCGGCGATGCAGCACGCGGCCAGCTACACCTGGCCCAACTACAGCCACGTCGTGATCGACGCGATCCGCAAGCTAGCGCCGTAGCGAATCCACCTGCCTGACCGCTGGGGCCCCTGACGCCCGGCACCCCTCCGATGAATCGCTACTGGGAAATCGATGCGCTGCGCGGCTTGATGCTCGTGCTGATGACGGTCACCCACTTGCCGACGCGCTTCACCGATCCGCTGGGGCAGCCCTTCGGCTTCGTCTCGGCGGCCGAGGGCTTCGTCGTGCTGTCGGCCTTCGTCGCCGGGCTGGTCTACACCCGCATCGGGCAGCGGCAGGGCGTCGATTCGATGCGCCGCGCCTTCTGGCGGCGCGCGCTCAAGGTCTACATGGCGCAGGCGGCGACGCTGCTCTTCCTCTTCACCATCATCGGCACGGTCGGCACGCGCATCGACCAGCCGGCGGTGACGAACCTGCTCTCCTACTACCTCGCCGATCCGTCCGAGGCCTTCGTCTTCTCGCTGCTGCTGGTGTACGAGCCGGCCCTGCTCGACATCCTGCCGATGTACATCTTCTTCATGCTGATGAGCCCGTGGGTGCTGGCCTTTGCGATGCGCCACGGCTGGACCGGCGTGGTGGTCGCCAGCGCGACGCTGTGGGCGCTGGCGCAATTTGGGCTCAGCGAGTGGCTCTACGAACAGGCGGTGCGCTATCTCGGCCTGTCCGTGCCCTTCCATGAGATGGGGGCCTTCAATGCCTTCGCCTGGCAATTCCTGTGGTTCGCGGGGCTGTGGATGGGGGCGAGCCGCAACGCGCCCGATGCCAAGCCGTTCCGGTTTCCGAACTGGCTGGTGGCGCTGGCCGCGGCGGCAGCGCTCTACGGCTTCTGGTGGCGGCACCACGGCATCAATGGCCAGGCGCCCTTCGGCGGCGACGAACGGATGAACCTGCTGTTCGACAAGTGGCAGCTCGGGCCCCTGCGCATCGTCAACCTCGTGGTGCTCGGCATCCTCGCGGTGCGATTCGGGCCGGCCTTCATGCGGCGCATCCCGCGGCTGCATGCGCTCGAAGCCATGGGCTCGGCTTCGCTGCCGGTTTTCTGCGCGCACTTGGTGGCGGTGCTGCTCGTGCTGGCCTTCTATGGCGACAGCCAGCTGGCGCGGCCCTGGTGGGGCGATGTGCTGCTGCTGGGGGCGGTGCTCGGCTGGCTCTACGCGGTTGCACGCACCGCGCTCTGGCTGGGGCGCCGGGCCCGGGCCCGGGACAAGAACGACGACGCTCCCACCGTCTGGCCGGACTGAGCATTAGTTCACACAAGCCGATGGAAATTCCGGCGCGCGAGCGGCGCAGGCCAGGCCGGGCACTGGTTCACGACAACATCGCGGAGAGGAGAAATATGACCATCGAACTGAACGCAAGACCGCTGCGGGCCGGCGGCTACCTGTTGGCCCTGCTCGCGCTCGTGGCCTGTTCGCCGCGCGTGCCCAGCAAGCTCGACGAACCCATGATCCGGAGCCTCGCCAGTGCAGGCGCACGCGCCGCCGCGCAGCGCGATGCCACTGCCTTGTGCAGCCAGCTCACCGACGACGCGAAGATCCGACTCGTCGAGGTGCGCTTCACGGGTTCGGACATCAAGCGCTTCGACAAGCCGCAATGGTGCGAGTATCTGAAGCTGGGCTACGCGGCCATGCCTGCCAACGTGGAGGTGAGCACCAGCGTGAACGTGCGCTCCATCGCCATCGCGGCGGATGGCAAGAGTGCAGGCATGGAGGCGGACGTGATCGAGGAAATAAACCTGGGCGGGCGCGGCCTGCGCATGACCAGCCAGCAGAGCGCGACCGTGGTGCTGGTGGCGGGGCAGGCGAAGTATTCGGAGGTGAGTGCGAGGATGACGGGTGGGCAGTGAGCAGACGGCATCGCGCAGCACGCCGCGTCCACATGAAAAGCACGCGCACCTGAAAACGAGACCGCCGGTCGGTGCGGGAAGCATCGATCCGCATCGCGACAATTGATCAGATTTTGCTGGGGGCGCAACGCCCCAGAATTGCCCGCCGCGCCATCACAACATGCAGGCCGGGCGATGCGAATCAGGGAAGGCACGGGACTGAAGCCCCTCCATCGAACACGTGCTCGTTGCTACGTCGACCTCGACTTCAGACGCGCCGCTGCGCCTGCGATGCATCACGTGTTCACATGGAAAGCAAAAAGATCTTCGTTCCCTTGCTGCTGTCACTCCTTCTCCTCCATGCGTGCGGCGGTGGCGGTGGCAGTAAGCAGATTTGGTCATTGAGGACAGATCGATCTTTCCTGCCGCCGCGAATTCGCCCTTCGTGAACTACGCCTTTCTTGTCGAGCCGGGTGAATATCTTCTCAGCGCATTCAGCGTGAGAGTCGCGAAAAGCGTCTCGAAGGTCGGGTATTTCAAGGCCGAGCGAGGCGAACTTGTTTCGGCGGGGACGTCGAAAGGCGGTAGCTTCACTGTCAGCGTCGGCGAGATCGTCTACATCGGTCATTTCGCTTTGGATTGCTTCCAGAACCCCATGCCGTGGCGCTTCTACCTGGATAGCCAGAACGACTTCGCAAGCTATCTGAGAGATGTGCAGAAGGAGTCGCCCGGCATTGATGTCGACCGGGCGATATTCCGCTTGTTCAAGACCACAACCATGGGTCACGCCTTCGAGTTGCCTTCAGCCCGTTGAGCCTCGAGGGTGCCGCGGCAACTATCTCCCATCACCCACCTCAACCTGTCCTCCTCATGAGACCAGCAGCTCTCTTTCTGGTAGCCACCGCCTGCACATTGACCGCACGCGCCTACCGCGACATCAACCCCGAAACCGCGGCTGCCGACGAGCGCGCCAACAATGGCTACGAGGCGCTTCGCTTGGTTGAACCTGGCACGGCGAAGTTGGTCCTGCGGGCCCGCGGCGCCGGCTATCCCGCTCACTTTTCGGTCAGCGCCTCGCCACAGGTCTGCCGGGACTTCGTGCCCTCCGGCTACGTGGCTTACAGCGGCCGCGGTATCGTGCTTCCGTGGATTGCCAGAATGAATGAGCGCACGCGAAGCGCAGTGACCGGGCAACAGCCCTATCTTGTTCACGAAGCCAAGCCGGGCGTTCCCCGCCAGGTGCGTGGATACGGCTACATCCAGGACGGACACGGCGCGCGCGCCCGCTTCGGCCATTGCGGGCCTGCTGTGATGCGCTTCACTCCGGAGCAGGGCCGCGCCTACACCGTGGAGTTCATCTGGACCGGCAATGCTGCATGCGTTCTGGCCGTGACGGATGCCACGGCGCCGGATGCTCCGGTTCCTGTGCCTACGGAAGTGATCGAGGGACTGTCCCGCACCAGGATGAGCGGCACTTTCCTGCTGGAGCGATCGGTCTAGGGCACGACAGCAGATGCTGTCGCGGGCAGATACCCCGCAATCACCGACCGCCACAACCTGTACCCCTCGTCATTGAGGTGCAGCATGTCCCCGCGGAACAACTCCGCCCGCGGCCTTCCATCCGCCCCCAGCATCGGCGTAAAGATATCGATGTACTCGCTGTTCGGCAGCCGGTTCAAATACGCCCCGATGATGTCGTTGGTCTCGCGCATCTGCGGCAGCAGCTTCTCGCGCGAGGGGCTGGGCTTGATCGAGATGTAGCTGATGCGCGTGTCCGGCAGTTCGGCGCGCACGACGTTCGCGAAGCGGGCGAAGCTCTCCAGTATCTGTAGCGGCGTGTGACCCTCGGCCAGGTCGTTGTCGCCGGCGTAGATGAACACGTGGCGCGGCTTGTAGCGCACCACGAGTTCGCGGGCGAAGTAGCTGCAGTCGGTCATGGTCGAGCCGCCGAAGCCGCGGTTGATGACCACTGGCAATTGCGGGAAGTCCTGCGCGAGCTTGGTCCAGAAGCGGATGGTGGAGCTGCCGACGAAGAGCACGCCGCCCTCGGCGGGCGGGTTCTGCTTGTCGGCACGCGCGAAGGCGGCGAGTTCGCTCTGCCAGCGGCTCTGGGCGGCCAGGTAGGCCGGCGAGGGTGCCGTATCCGCGGCGATGGGCTGCGCCTGCGACGGCAGCACCGTCAGCAGCAGTGCAAGCGGAAGGAGGAGGGCGAAGCGGGTGGCGGCAACAGCAACAAGGTTCATCTCAAAGCGTCTTCTCGATGAGCGGTCCCTTGAACAGCACCGGCCCGGTCGGCCCGCGCTCGCTGGGCACGCCGCCCTTGGGTTCGAGGCTGATGGCCAGCGCCGGCACGGCGCGCATGTCGGCTTCTTGCGCTGTCAGCTTGAGCGCCGCGTCGCGGCCGAGCACGCCGAGCGAGCGCGGTGCGCCGCCGGGCGGCAGCGCCCACAGTTGCAGCGACTTGTCTTCGCCTTCGCGGAAGCCGCCGACGCGTTGCAAGACCAGTTGCCGGTTCTTCGGGTCGAAGGTCACCAGCATGGACGGGGCCGCCTGGTCGTCCGACAGCACGGCGACGTACTGCACGGCCGGCGCATTGCGCAGCTGTTCGTTGAGGTTCACGCCAACCAGCACCGCCATCACGGTGGCGAGTGCGCCGGCCGCCGCCGCGCCGCGCCAGAGCGCCAGGCTGCGCAGCCAGCCGGCCTTGGGCGGCGCCGCTTCTGGCGTGGCCGGCACGGCGCGCTGGCGCGCGATGGCCTGCTGCTCCTGCTCGGCTTCGATCAGGTTGCGGATGCGGGTCCAGACGGCGGCATCGGGCACCACCGGCTCTTGCAGCTCGGCCATGCTCGCGAGCCGGCCTTGCCAGACCAGCGCCGCGGCGCGCACCGGCGCCTGTTCGCGTGCGATGGCCTCGAAGCGCCGGCGGGCGCCGCCGCGCAGGGTGCCGAGCGCATGGCTCGCGGCCAGCAGGTCGAGCAGTTGAGGATTGGCGGGCAGGTTCATGGTGGTGCTGCGGCTGTCTTCTTCATGCGAAGCGATGCATGCAGGTGCGAAGCTTCTCCAGGCCGCGCCGGATCCAGGTCTTGACGGTGCCGAGTGGCAGCTTCAGCTGCTCGGCCAGTTCGCCGTGGCTGAGGTCGCGCAGATAGGCCAGGCTCAACACCTCGCGCTGCCGGCCTTCGAGCTGGCTCAGGCACTGGTGCAGCGCCCAGGCCTGCTCGCTGGCGTCCGCGGCGTCCATCGGGTTCGGCGCATCGGACTCGAGGGTGTCGGCCATCACGTCGTCGAACTCCTGCGTCATCTGGGCGCGGTCGGCGGTGCGGCGGCGCAGCAGGTCGAGCGAGCGGCTGCGCACGATGAGTCCCAGCCAGGCCAGCGGCGGACTCAGCGAGGCGCGGTAGTCGCCGGCCACGCGCCAGATGGTCAGGAAGGATTCCTGCAGCACGTCCTCGGCCCACTCGCGCTGCCGCACGACGCGCATCGCCAGGCCGAAGAGCTTGGGCGCGGTGCGGTCGTAGAGCAAGCGCAGCGCCGCTTCGTCGCGCCGGCCGATGCGGTCGATCAGTGCCATCAGTTCGGCGTCGGGGCTGGGTGCAGGCATGCGCGGATTGTGGAGCATCGGTTTTCATAGGGACGATACGGCAGCGGCAACCCGACGGATTCAAGACGGGCTGAATCCGGCCGCGCCGATGCCGCGTATGAGGGGTGAGCTTCCCCTCCCTCAGCACCCTCAGACCCAAGGAGATGGTATGGACGCCTCCCCCTCGCTGATCGACTGCGGTAGCGGAGGTACGGGGGATGAAGGGGGCCTCG
>NZ_JBDGJK010000029.1:0-45007 GCF_057656935.1 Variovorax sp. Soil_C_33 | reverse complement strand
TGACCCGCTCGCAACACGCCGAGTTCGAGCGCTGGGGCCCGCTGGTCAAGAAGGTCGGCTTCACGGCCGAGTCCTGATCCGGGATGGACTATCGGCCCCGTCCCGACGAAACGCGCTTCCTGCTGGAGACGGTGCTGGACGCGACGCCGCGCCTGCGCGCGCTCGCGCCCTTTGCCGAGTTCGACGAGGCGCTGCAGGCGCAGGTGCTCGACGAAGCCGGCAAGTTCGTCGCCGAGGTCATCGCGCCGGTCAACCGCACGGGCGACGAGGCGGGCTGCCGCTTCGCCGATGGCGAGGTGCACACGCCGCCCGGCTTTCGCGCGGCCTACCAGGCCTTGAGCCAGGGCGGCTGGCTGGCACTCTCGGCGGCGCCCGAAGACGGCGGCCAGGGCCTGCCCGCCGTGCTCGAAGCGGTCCTGTTCGAATGGCTCAGCGCGGCCAACCACGGCCTCACGATGGCGCCCGGCCTGCTGCATGGCGCCTATGAATGCATCAGGCACCACGGCAGCGAGGACCTGAAGCAGCGCTACCTCTCGAAGATCGCGAGCGGCGAATGGCTCGCGACCATGTGCCTGACCGAGGCCCATGCCGGCAGCGATTTGGGCCAGGTGCGCACCCGTGCCGTGCCGCAGGCCGACGGCAGCCATCGCGTGACAGGCGGCAAGATCTTCATCTCGGGCGGCGAGCACGATCTCACGGAGAACATCGTCCACCTGGTGCTGTGCCGCCTGCCGGACGCACCGTCCGGCCCCAAGGGCCTGTCGCTGGTGCTGGTGCCCAAGGTGCTGCCCGACGGCACGCGCAACGCGGTGCACTGCGAGCGCATCGAGGAAAAGATGGGCCTGCATGGCAGCCCGACCTGCGTGATGCGCTTCGACGAGGCCACCGGCTGGCTGATCGGCGAGCCGAACCGCGGGCTGGCCGCGATGTTCGTGATGATGAACGCGGCGCGGCTGCATGTGGCGCTGCAGGGCATCGGCCTGCTCGATGCAGCCTGGCAGAAGGCGCAAGCCTATGCGCACGAGCGGCGCCAGATGCGCGCCCCCGGGCCGGCGCCGGCCAGCCGCGGCGCCGAGCCGGCCGATCTGATCGCAGAGCATCCGGCGATGCGCCGCATCCTCGATACGCAGCGCGCCTGGATCGACGGCGCGCGGCTCCTCGCCTACCGCACCGCGCTGCAGCTCGACATCGCGCGGCACGACGGCGATGCCAAGACGCGGGAACGCGCGCAGCGCTGGTGCGCGCTGGTCACGCCGGTGCTCAAGGCGGCCTGCACGCAGCAGGCTTTTCAGGGCGCCAGCGAGTGCCTGCAGGTCTTCGGCGGCCACGGCTATGTGCGCGAGTGCGGCATCGAGCAGGTGCTTCGCGATGCGCGCGTGACCATGATCTACGAGGGCACCAACGAGATCCAGGCCATCGACCTGCTGGTGCGCAAGGTGCTGCCCGACGGCGGCGCCGGCATGTCGGCGCTCCTGATCGAGCTGCGCGACGAGCTCGATGCCTCGCGCGAGGTCGAAGCCGACGTGCAGCGCCGGCTCGCGCAGCTGCGCTACCTCGGCACCACGGTTGTCATGGCGGCGGGAGCCGATCCCGCCCTGCCCCATGAAGTGGCCGACGACTACCTGCGGGTCGTGATGCTGGCCATGCTGGCCTGGGCCTGGGCGCGCATCGAGCGCGCGGCGCCGCAGGAAACACGCTGGTCCGGACCGGCTGCCGCCTTCCGGCGCTGGGTGCTGCCGGAGTTCGAGATGCGCCTGGGCATCGTCAAGCGCGCCTGCGAGGCCGCTGCACAGGCTGGCACCTAGGCGACGGCCGCCGGTGCACGGGCCGCCCAAGCCAGTTACCCTCCGGCCATGGCAGTCTC
Organism: Variovorax sp. Soil_C_33; assembly: GCF_057656935.1. Taxonomy (NCBI): domain Bacteria; kingdom Pseudomonadati; phylum Pseudomonadota; class Betaproteobacteria; order Burkholderiales; family Comamonadaceae; genus Variovorax; species Variovorax sp. Soil_C_33. The sequence goes on along the minus strand of NZ_JBDGJK010000029.1, from coordinate 43,143 downwards.
CCGCAAGAAACCCGCATCCACCGTCGCCGTTGCACCACCGCGCGCCGACCAGCTCGATACCCGTGTGCTCGAAGCCCTGGTCGGCTACAACGCGCGGCGCGCCTGGCTGGCCGTGAGCACGATCTTCGCCGAGCGCATGGCGGCCTACGGCCTGAAGCAGGTGGACTTCTCGGTGCTCTCGCTGCTCGCGCACAACCCGGGCGCCACCTCGCGCCAGCTGTGCGCCACGCTCGACATCCTGCCGCCCAATCTGGTGAGCCTGATCTCGGCGATGGACAGCCGCGGGCTGATCGAGCGTCGCCCCCATCCGCACGACGGCCGCGCGATCGGCCTGTACCTGACGCCGGCGGGCGTTTCCCTCGTGCGCGACGCGGAGCGGACGGTGGTCGAGCTGGAGGCGGATGCCAGCGCACGCCTCACGACGCGCGAGCGCGAGACGCTGATCCGCTTACTGCAGAAAATCTATCACTGATCCCGGAAGGCTCAGAAGCGCTCGGTGAGCACCAGCACCTGGTGCGCCGCGCCCGCGACCGCGGCAGGGTTCGGGTAGTAGAGCTCGCCGTCGATGTCGTTGCGGGAGAAGGCGTTGCGCGCCTCGAAGTAGCGCGACCGCGCCGCCTCGAACACCTGCCGCCGCCAGGAAGGCTGCGCCGCTTCGATGCGGGCCCAGTGTTCGGGCCTGAGCGTGGGGCACAGCGGAACGGGTGCGGCGCGTTCCCGCAGCAGCAGCTCGCGCGCCTCGCTCGTCAAGGGATCGAACTCCAGGGCTTTTTCGCGCCGGCGCGCCAGAAGGTTGGAAAGAAGGGTCGCGCCAAAGAGGCTGAGCAAGGCGAGGACGATCGCAAAGTCCATGTCGGGTCAAAAAAACGTCGGCGTCGATTACCAGAACTTCCACCACGGCGCGGCGGAGGAGGAACGGGCCGGCGGCAGCGGCTGCAGCCCCGTGTCGCGGATGCGGCGGCGCTGCTCGGCCTCGAGCGCCTGGGCCATGCGGTGCGCGAGCTGGTCCCCCTGCATGGCGCGGATGCGCCACTCGGCAGCAAGGCTTTGCAGCTCGGAATCTTCGAGCTTGGCGGGCGTCGTCATCTGTTCGGACATCCCGAAATTCTGCACACGCCAAGGGGCCGCGGCAATCGTAGAGCTTTGCATTACACGGCCGCGCAGGCATATGTCAAAACCGTGTCACGAGAGGAATCCGTCCCAGCACAATTTGAGTCCCGTCAGCAGCATGCCGAGGTAGACGAAGCGGTAGAACCAGACGGCATCGATGCGGCGCGCGATCCGGATGCCGAGCCACACGCCGAGCGGCGCGAGCGGCAGCAGCACCAGCGAAGTCGCCATGTTGCGCCAGTCGAGCAGGCCGAGCCACGCATAGGGAATCCACTTGCTCAGGTTCACCACGAAGAAGAAATAGGCCAGCGTCGCGGTGTAGGCCACCGGCGTGAGCCGCAGCGGAATCACGTAGGCGTTGACCGGCGGCCCGCCCGCATGGGCGATGAAACTGGTGAAGCCGCCGATCGCCGTCAGCACCGCGCCGGCCGTCTTCGACGGCGGGGGAGCGTCCGAGCGCGGTGGGAACGCCATGCGCTGCGCCAGGAAGAGCAGCGTGAAGACGCCGACGATGCCGGCCACCGTGTGCGCCGGAAGCACCCGGAAGAGCAGCGTGCCGACCAACGTGCCTACGAGCCCGAAGGGAATCAGGAACACCAGCAGCGAGCGGTCGAAGTCGCGCCGGAAGGCGGCGATCCCCAGCAGGTCCATCAGGAGCAGCACCGGCATCAGGATCGCCGCCGCCTGGGGCACCGTGACGGCCAGGGCCAGGAGCGGCACCGCCAGCGAACCGAAGCCGGCGCCGAAGCCGCTCTTGCTGACGCCGAGCATCAGCACGGCAGGAACGGCGACCGCATAGAAATGCGGGTCGGTGATGATGGGGAGAGCCATGGGGAAGAAGAGAGAAGCGGCCGCGCCGTGCGGGCGGGTGCGCCGAGCGTAGCAGGATGCGGGAGCGGCCGCCTTCACCCAAAAGATGTGCGTAAACGCACCGACTCGCGCTGCCGGAGTTCGCACACTCGACGGTCTTTACGTCTTAACGAAGGATCACTCAATGAACACCCAGGCCCTGATGGCCGCGACAACCCCCATCGGCGGGCTGCGCGAGGATGCAGGCAAGCTCCTGCTGCGCGCATCGGTCGCGCTGCTGGTGCTGCTGCACGGCATCGACAAGCTCGCGAAAGGGCCGGGCTTCGTCGTCGGCGCGCCGGAACGCGCCGGCCTGCCGGGCGGCATCGGCTACCTGGTGTACGTGGGCGAGGTGCTGGCGCCGCTGCTGATGCTCGCCGGCCTCTGGACGCGCGCCGCGGCCGGCATTGTCGCCATCAACATGGTGGTCGCGATCGGTTTGGTGCACATGAGCGGCCTGTTCGCGCTGGCCAAGCAGGGCGGCGGCTGGGCGCTCGAACTGCAGGGCCTCTACCTGGCCGGCGCCCTGGCCGTCGCGCTGCTGGGCGCGGGCCGCTTCAGCCTGGGCGGTGCCAAAGGCCGCTTGAACTGAGGCCTGCCGATCAGCCAGGCTCGCCGCGCACCTCGGCCACCATGCGGGCCAGGCGCTCGGCATCGGTCACGACCAGGGCCCGGCCTTCCTTGGCCAGCAGGCCCTTGCGCACCAGCACGTTGAGCTCGCGCGTGACCTGCTCGCGGTTGGTGCTGATCTGGCTGGCCAGCTCGGCATGGCGCGGCGCCGGCTCCAGGCGTGCCCGGTTGTCGGCGATGCCGGCGGCGCGCGCCATGCGCAGCAGCTCGGCATGCAGGCGGTTCTGCACGCCGAGGGTGCTGAGGTCGATGACGCGCTCGGACAGCTGGCGCACCAGCTGGGTCAGCCGGCGCATCACGCGCTCGGCCACCAGCGGCTCGTCGCGCAAGAGCGCCATGAAGGCCGTCCGGTCGAGGCTGGCGACCACACAGGGATCGAGCGTCAGCACATCGGCCGAGCGCGGCCCGCCGTCGATGGCGGCGATGTCGCCGAAGTGCTCGCCTGCGCCGCAGTCGCGGAAGGTGACCTGCCGCCCGTTGGCCGAGTAGGTCGTGATGCGCGCCCGCCCCGAGACCAGGAAATAGACGTCGTCCTCGTTCTGTGAGCGCAGCATCAGCGGCTTGCGCGCCGCCACGCTGTGCCAGCGGCAGGCTTGGGCAAGCAGCTCGAGGCGGCGGTCGGACAGGCCTTCGAACAGCGGGATCTTCCGCAGCGCGAGGCTGGAGCGGTGAGGGGAAGAGGTCATGCAGGGTCGGCAGGCGCGCGCATTATGCTCGGGTGCCGCTTGGAGCCCGCCCATGGACAGCCGTTCCCCCATCCTCTTGCGCCTTCCTTCGCGGCGCAACCTCCGATGGACGAGCGGCGTGGTCCTGATGGGCTACGTGGCGGCGCACATGAGCAACCATGCGCTGGGCCTCGTTTCGCTGGCGACCGCCGAAACCGCGCTGCAGGCCGTCTCCACCTTCTGGCACGGCCTCGCGGGCAGCCTGCTGCTGTACGGCGCGGCGGCGGTGCATGTGGTGCTGGCCGCGGTGGCCCTGTGGGAGCGGCGCAGCCTGCGCATGCCGCCCATGGAGGCCGTGCGGCTGCTCCTGGGCTTCTCGCTGCCGCTGCTGCTGGCCGCTCACCTGACGGCGATGTGCTGGGCCTACGAGGCCTTCGCGATCGACGCTTCCTACGCCCGCGTGATCCGCGGCCTCTGGAGCCCGGGCGCTGCGAGCTTCCAGCTGGCCATGATGCTGGCCGCGTGGACGCACGGTTGCCTCGGGCTGCACCTGGCGCTGCGCGTCCGCCCGGCCTACCGGCGGCATTTCCATCTGCTCTTGGCGGCAGCCGTGCTGCTCCCGGTGCTCGCCGCCCTTGGCTTCCTCGCGATGGGCCGCGAGCTGCAATGGACTGGACGGGCACGCTGCCGGCCCAGATGCCGACGGCAGCGCAGAAAGCAGCGCTCGACGCGACGGAGCAGGACGCCAAGTGGATCTATGCGCTGGCGCTGCTGGCTTTGCTCGCCGCGCGCCAGCTTCGCGCCTGGCATGAACGGCGGCCGCGCAAGGCATCGATCGAGCTGCGCTACCCGGACCGCACGGTCCGCGTGCCGCGCGGCTGGAGCGTGCTCGTAGCCAGCCGCGCGCACGGCATCGCCCACCTGTCGGTCTGCGGCGGACGCGCGCGCTGCTCCACCTGCCGCGTGCGCGTGCTCGGGCCGGCCTCGCATGTGGAACGCCGGGCCACGACGAGCACCGCACGCTGGAGCGGGTGCGTGCACCGGATGACGTGCGGCTGGCATGCCAGCTTCGCCCGCACGGCGATCTGGCGGTGACGCCCCTGTTCGCGCCCCGCCTCGGCGCCGGCGCCCAGCCCGGCCGCCTGGGCTGCGAGCACGACGTCGCGATCCTCTTCGTCGACCTGCGCCGCTGGTCGGGCCTGTCGGAGCGGCAATGGCCCTTGGACCTGGTGTACGTGCTCGACCGCTACTTCGCGATCGTCGGCGCCGCGGTGCGCGAGTGCGGCGGCGTGCCGAACCAGTTCATCGGCGACAGCGTGATGGCGATCTTCGGGCTCGATGTCGCCCTGCCGACCGCATGCCGCCAGGCCGTGCGTGCGGCCGCGCTGATCGGCGAGCGCATGGACGCGTGGAGCGCCGGCTTCGAATCCCAGTTCGGCCATCGCCTCGATTTCGGCATGGGCCTGCACGCGGGGCGCGCGGCCGTGGGCGAGGTGGGCTACCTGGAGACCACCACCTTCACCGCGGTGGGCGAAGTGGTCAACACGGCGAGCCGGCTGCAGGACCAGTCCAAGCTAGCTGCGGCCCGGCTCGTGATCTCGGTCTTCGCAGCCGAGCAGGCCGACATCGCCGACGCGCTGGGCGAGCCGGAAATGGTGACCGTGCGTGGCCGCTCGGAGCCGCTCGCGGTGCTGCACGTGCCGCGACCGCAGCTTGAAAAAAGCGTGCGCTAACGCACAGCCCGAAACGCGGCCGGAATCCACACTGCGTTCCACGGTGGCGGCGATCCCCGCAGCCACCTGAAGCAGTGAAAGGACTCTCGATCATGCAAGCCAAGCAACTCCTGGGCATCTCCGCCCTTCTCCTCGCCGGCGCCGCGTCGGCCCAGACCGTGCCGGCCGAAGCCTGGGTCGGCGCACCGATCGCGACCACCAGCAGCACGATGAGCCGCAGCGAGGTCACGGCCGATCTGCAACGCTCGATGAGCGTGGCGCGGACGCCGCAGGAACAGTGGGTCGGCACGCCCGCGACCGCCGCCGTCGCCGTCGGCGCGATGAGCCGGGCCGAGGTGCTGGCCGATCTGAGCCTCTACAACAAGGCGGGCCTGGGCGACTATGCGCGCATCGACAGCCCCGATGCGACCGGCCCCGAATATGCGCGCCGCATGGCCGCCTACCGGCAGGCGCGCAACAGCGATGCCTACATGGCCGAGGTGCAGCGCATCGAAGGCATCCGCGACAGCAGGTTCGCGAGCGCGCGCCGGAAGAACGGTCCGTCTGCCGAGTGAGCGCGCGTCAATCGTCCGCCAGGCAGGTGCCGGCCGTCCAGCCGTAGAGCCACTCGAGCGCGTCGTAGAAGCGCTCCTGCGGCCGGCCCTTCCACATCTCGTTGCGCACCAGGCGCTCCACGCCCTTGGCGTGATAGATGCGGCCCATTTCGCGCGCCGACAGCACCACGCGCGCCGTGCGCGCGACGCGCGAGCGCTCGTAGAGCGCCAGCGCGCGGCCCCAGTCGCCGCCTTCGCGCCGCAGCGCGAGCGCCAGCGTGACGGCATCCTCACAGGCCATGCAGGCGCCCTGCGCCAGGTACTGAACCATCGGATGCGCGGCATCGCCGAGCAGGGTCGCGCGGCCGAAGGTCCAGCGCTCGATCGGATCGCGGTCGGCGGTGGCGTAGCGCTTCCAGGCTTTCGGAATGCGCAGGATCCGCTGCGTCTCTTCGCAGGTGGCGCGGAAGTAGCGCTGCACCTCGGCCGGGTCGCCGTCCATCGAGCCCCACTGCTCGGGCCGGTCGCTGTGGAAGGTGACCGCAAGGTTGAACCTGTCGCCGCCCTTGAGCGGGTAGTGCACCAGGTGGCAGTTGGGTCCGACCCAGATGCAGGGCGCGGTGTAGCGCAGCGCTTCGGGGAACTCGGCCGTGTCGATCACCGCGCGGAACACCACATGGCCGGAGACGCGGATGCCGTCGCCCACGTACTGCTGGCGCACGGCCGAACGCACGCCGTCGCAGCCGATCACGGCCTGGCCCGCGTGGCGGCGACCCTGCGCGTCGATCAGCACGACGCCGTCGTCGCTCTGCTCGATGTGCACCACCTTGGTGGAGGTGAGGAACTCGATGCCTTCGGTGGTGGCCTGCACGCCCTCGAGCAGCGCGCCGTGGATGTCGGCGCGGTGGATCACCGCGTAGGGGTTGCCGAAGCGCTCCCTGAAACGCGCATCGAGCGCGATGCCGATCACGCGCTGGGCATCGATGGCATCGAACATCAGCATTTCGTCGGTGTAGACGGCACGGGCGCGCAGGTTCGCGCCGACGCCCAGCGCATCGCAGGCCGCGAAGGCGTTCGGGCTGAGCTGGATGCCGGCGCCGATCTCGCCGATGTGGGCGGACTGCTCGATCACCTTCACGTTGTAGCCCTCGCGCACCAGCGCGAGCGCCGCCGCCAGGCCGCCGATGCCGCCGCCGGCGATCAGCACGGGTCGGCTGTCGAGTGCTGTTTTCATGGCAGTTTGAAAAGCTCGCGCGCGTTGTCACGGCCGATCTTCAGCCGGTCGTTGTCGCTGATCTCGCAATGGTCGAACCAGCGCGCCGCATCCTCGTGCTTCTCGAAGGGGTAGTCCACCGAGTACATGATGCGGTCGCTGCCCACCTCCAGCATCGTCGACAGCAGCGTCGGCGTGCGGAAGTTGCCGCTGGTCGTGATGTGCACGTTGCTGCGCAGGTAGTCGCCGATCTGCTTCTCGCACGGCATGCCGCGCCGTCCCTTGCGCAGGATGTGGTCGACGCGCCAGATGTTGAAGGGGATGCCTTCGCCGAAGTGGCCGAGGATCATCTGCAAGCCGGGATGCCGGTCGAAGAGGCCGCTCGACATCAGCCGCAGCGCGTGAATGCTGGTCTCCACGGCAAAGGCCCAGGTCGGCCCCGTGAGCCAGTGCGCGCCCTCGTAGATCGGCTCGCGTGCCGGCAGCGGGTCGCGCGGGTGCATGTAGAACGGCTTGCCGAGCGCCGCAGCCGCGGCCCAGAAGTCGGCGAACCGAGGCGCGTCGTAGTAGACCACCGTGCGTTCGTCGCCGACCTGCGAGAAACCGTTGACCAGGAAGCCGTGGAAGCCGAACTCCTTGATGCAGCGTTCGAGCTCGCGCGCCGCCGCCTCCGGATCCTGCATCGGCAGCGCCGCGAAGCCGCCGAAGCGTGTCGGCCGGCGCGCCGCCTGCTCGGCCAGCACCTCGTTCGCGCGCCGCGCCACTTCGACGGCACGGCGCGCATCGGGAATGGCCTGCACCGCCGGCGAGTTGAGCGAGAGGATTGCGTATTCGGTGCCCCAGGCATCCATCTGCTCGATGCGCTGCTGCTCGAAGTCGAGCAGATTGCTCTTGAGACCGGCCCAGACCTCCGGCCGCGCATAGACCTCCGAGTCGCCGACGGTGAGCTCGATGGCGAAATGCTCCTCGAGCGCGATCTTGTTCTTCATCCGCTGTTCACTCCGGTTTGATGTTGAGCTTGTCGAGCACGCCCTGCCAGGTCTTGCGGTCCTCGGCGATGTACTGGGCCAGCTGCTCGGGCGTGCCCGGGCGCGGGTAGGTGCCGAGCTCGCGCGACTTCGCCACCACGTCGGGCAGGAGCAGCACCTCGCCCATGTCCTTGTTGAGCCTGGCGAGGATGGCCGGGTCCACGCCCTTCTTCGCAATCACCGCGAACCAGCCGTGCGCCACCGCGCCGGGCACGGTCTTGCTGGCCAATGGAAACTGCTCCAGCCCGGGCTCGACGCGGTCGCCCATGCTCGCGAGGACGCGCATCTTGCCGGCCTGCACGTTGCCCGCCACCACGTTGTAGGTCTCGACCATCATCTTGGTCTGGCCGCCCAGCATGGCCTGCATCGCCTGCGCACCGCCGGGGTAGTGCACCTCGAGGAACTGCGCGCCCGACTGCAGGCCGAGCAGCGCCGATGCAAGATGCGGCAACGTGCCGCGGCCGTTGTCCGCCACCTCGATGCCCTGCGGCTTCGCCTTGGCGGCGGCGATGAAATCGGCCAGCGTCTTGTAGGGCGAATCGCCCGGCACCGCCAGCATGAATGGCGCGACCGCGGCCAGCGTGACCGGCACGAAGTCGCGGTTGAAGTCGTAGGTTACGCCCTTGATGGTGCTCGGCGCGACCGAGATCGCCGAGCCCTGCACGAAGCCGAAGGTGGCGCCGTCCGCGGGCGCGGCGAGGATGGCGTTCATGCCGATCACGCCGCTGCCGCCCGGCTTGTTGTCGACGACCACGCCCTGCCCCCACTTCTCGCCGAGCTTGACGCTCACATGGCGGATCAGCACGTCGGGCGCCGAGCCCGCCGGGAAGGGAACGACGAAGCGCACCGGCTGGGCCGGCCACTTGCCTGCGGTGCCCTGCGCATGGACAAGCGACGCGGCGGCGGCGGCCGAAAGCGCGAGCAGAAGAGCCGCGCAGCGGGAGCTGAAAAGGTTCATGATCGCCTCTTTATTTACTTGAATATTCAAGCAACCAGACGCACTCTATACTTGAATCAGCAAGTATTTGTTCATGAAAACCCTAGTCCAGGATCACGACCTCGAGAAGGCGATTCCCTTCCTGCTGGCACGCGCAGGCGCGCGCATGGGCAATGCCTTCTCCAAGGCGCTCAAGCCCTACGGCCTGAGCCTCGTCGAATGGCGCGTCTGCGCCTCGCTGCAGCACACGCCGGACCAGACGCTTTCCGAGCTCGCGCTGCATTCCTCGAACGACCTGTCGGCGCTCTCGCGCATCGTCGACCGGCTGGCGACGCTAGAGCTCGTGCGGCGCGAGAAGTGCGGTACGGACGGCCGTGCGATACGCCTCGCGCTCACACCGCTCGGACTCGAGCTCACGCACGAGATCATTCCGCTCGCCAAGCACTACGAGGCCATCGCGCTCTCCGACTTCAGCGCGAGCGAGGTGAAGCTGCTGCGCGAGATGCTGCTGCGCATCTACGCCAACGCGACGCCGTTGGCATAGGGCGGGCGCTCAGGCCGGCGCCACCCGCACCGCGGCGGCCTCGGCGCCCTGCGAGATCGCGAAGCGCACCGGCAGGAAGCGCTCGATCACCGCGCAGTTGGTGCGCGTGTGCTGCGTCACCTCGCTGCAGCTGAAGGCCGCGGCTTCCTTGCGCTGCCACACCGCGAGCGCAAGAAGCAGCGCGAGCTGATCCGCCAGGTGCGACCCGACTGCAGCCCCGCTTTTCTGAAAGGCGCGCACCTCCTTCACGAGCCGGTGTGCCACCTGCTCGGCGGAAAGCGTCTTCTCGCCGAAGGCGGTGAAGACCTCGGTGACGTGCTCGTAGGCGAAGACGGCCATGAGCGCATTGCCCGGCCCTTCGTTCTGCCGCGCCACGCCATGACGCAGTTGCTCGACGGACCAGCCCATCGCGCTGCCGAGCGTGCCGAGCTCGCGCACCGCGACATGGCGCGCAAGGCCGGGCGCGAGGCACTCGCCGTGCGCCGCCTGCAGCGCGCCGCGCGCCAGCAGATCGAAGGGCCTGAGCGGTCCGGCGCCGGGCACGATGGTCGCTTCGACCGCACCGCCCCCGGCCGGATAGAAGCCGCAGCGATGCAGCACCAGTTGCAGGTCCGCGCCCAGGCGGCGCACCAGCGGCGCAAAGGCCAGGTCGAGAAAATGGAAGGGCGGCGCCATCGGGTTGTGCGTGCCGCCCGCGAGCGAGACGCGGCTCGGCGCATCCGCCAGCAGCAACGCAGGCAGCACCGTCTGGAGCACCAGCATGCAACTGCCCGCGCTGGCGACCGCGAAGCGGTAGTCGCCAGCGCGCACGGGCCCGGGCTCGAAGCGCAGCCGCTGCGAACCGAGCTCGGCGCCTTCGACCTGCGCGCCGCTCAGTTCCGCCGCCGCCAGCACGCAGGCCAAGTGCTGGCGCATCAGCCCCGGCTTGGGACGCCCGGCGCGAATGCGATCGATGGCGAGCGGCTGGCCCGTGACCATCGCGAGCGCGAGCGCGGTGCGCAGGATCTGGCCGCCGCCCTCGCCTTGGGAGCCGTCGAGTTCGATCACGTCCTCTGTCCTCGTCATCCTGCTGCTCGAACGCGCGCCAGGGCCTTGGCAGCCGCATCGGCCGCCACCCGCTCCCAGCTCCAATATCCGTTGCCCGCGCGGCCCGCCACGAGCGCCTCGAGCTGCGCGACCTGCAGTGCCCCACCCCAGCGTCCCATGGTCTCGATGGCCACAACCCGCAGGCTCCACCACTTGCTTTCCAATGCCGAATCGATCTCGGCCAGCGCCTCGGCATCCGGGCTCCCCGCACCCAGCGCGCGCAGCCGCTGCGTCTGTTCGCGCAGCAGGTTGGCGCCCTCGCCGGCGTTGGCAGGCTGCCGCTGCTCGCGATACGCGCGGCGGCAGGCACGGCAACGCACCGCCGTGCTGTCGATGTGGCCGTGGATCACCTCGTACCACCACTTCTGCTGCTTGGCCGTCCAGACCTCCTCGATGCCGCAGTCGCGGCAGGTGAAGGCCAGGTCGAGGTAATAGCTCGGCAGCAGGCCGTAGGTGTTGTTGTGGCGCGCGAGCAAGTCCAGGTCGGCCGGCTCCATGCCAGCGAGGCGGACGCCGGCGGGCAGCCGGCGCGCATCGGAACGCGGGCCCAGCGTCGCCACCAACTGCGCCGCGCGCTCCAGCCGTCGTTGCTTGATCTCGGCGCGGCGCTGCTTGTTGCTTTTCATGATCGTGAATCGAAGTCGGATGTTCAGATGACGTGGAATGCACGCAGGTGGTAATCGGTCAGGTCCGGAAAGCCATGCGGCAGCAGGCCCCTCGGGCGTCCGATGGACAGAAGTCGGGCTTTCTGGTTCCAAAGCGCTGCCAGCCTGGCGCTCTGCGCGGCCCGCGGCTGGACATAGCAATTCGCCATGGCCCTGACCCACGCATGCAGTTCGTTGGTGATGGCATCGGCAAGCTCGCCCGCGGGCGCTTCGCCGTCCAGAAGCTCCAGGACGAACAACAGCCGGTCCCATGGCGAACCGCTGCGGAGCATGGCGATGATGTCGATCGCCAATTCGCGGCGCGCCCGCCCCAGGCGCATCAGCGCATCCGGCGCCGGCAAGGGCGCACCGCGACGGACGTGTCGACCGCGAGCCTGCGCACCTTTGGCGATTCATCGGCCAGAATCGCCATCAGTTCCGCCTCCACCACGTCGCCGTCCGCCGCGCAGAGCACCAGCCAGCGCGCCAGGCGCCGCAAGGGTACCGCCGGCGAGGTCACCCATGGCCGCGCCAGCTGCAGCGTCTGCGGATCCTCGAGCAGGAACAGCACATGCAGCGCCGCGACACGCGATCGATCGTCGCTTGCGTCCTGAGCGAGGATTGCTTTTGCATGGCAGGCGATCTCATCCCTCTCCCCGGCCAGAGCGCCCACAGCCAGCGAACGCACGGCCGCGCTCCGGTCCATGCACATCGCGCGGACCAGAGGCTGCACGTCGAAGTCCGCGGCCGCGAGAAGCTCTCGCATGGCGGTGGTTCGAACGCGAGGCAAGCGCGAACGGCAGGCAGCCACGAGCAGTTCACGACGATGTGAAGGCTGCTGCAACCTGCTCGCAGCCTCCAGACCCAGTTGCGCGGTCAGCAGGTCGTTCGAGCGAACACCTCGCTGCAGGATGCCCATGAGCTCCGATTCGGCGTGCGGCTGCCTCAGGTGCAGCGAGAACATCCAGCGGCGCATCGCATTGTCCGGCGAGCGCGCATGGTGTTCCAGTGCATCGACATTCCGCGCCAGGAAGGCCTCGATGGCATCCGTTGTTTCGCGCAGATCGACCCTGCGCACCCGGTAGACATACGCGATCGCGGGCAACGCCTGCGCCCAATGCGCGACGAATTCGTCGCGCATGAAGACCGCAAGGCCTTGTCGAGCAGCATCCGATACCTGCTGCACCCAGTCACCGGTGCATACAAGCAAGGGGGCAATGGCCCGCGGATCGGCTCGGCGCACCAGTTCCACGACCGCCGCTTCGCGCTGGTAGCCGTCGAACGAACGGGCGAGCTCCATCAGCGGATCGAGTTCGAGCATCGAACAATCCACATCCGGCACCGCCTCGACCCTTGTTTTCCACCACTTCATCGCTCTGATCCTCCATGCGGCGCCAAGAGATTTGCGCCGTCCCATGCCACCGGGGCGATGGACAAGCCCTCGCCCTACCCCTTCACGCACACCACCTGCTTGAGCGTGTACACCACCTCCACCAGGTCCTTCTGCGCCTCCATCACCGCGTCGATGTCCTTGTAGGCCATCGGGATCTCGTCGATCACGTCGGCGTCCTTGCGGCATTCGACGCCCTCGGTGGCGGCGATCTGGTCGGCCACGGTGTAGAGCTTCTTCGCCTTGGTTCGGCTCATCTTGCGGCCGGCGCCGTGGCTGCAACTCATGAAGCTCTCGGGGTTGCCCTTGCCGCGCACGATGTAGCTCTTGGCGCCCATGCTGCCGGGAATGATCCCCAGCTCGCCGGCCTTCGCGCTCACCGCGCCCTTGCGCGTGACGAGCACCTCCTCGCCGAAGTGCGTTTCGCGGCTGACGTAGTTATGGTGGCAGTTCACCGCTTCCACGTGCGCCTCGAAGGGCTTGGCGACGACCTTGCGCGCGGCCGCGACCACGCGCTGCATCATCACTTCGCGATTCGCGCGCGCGAACTTCTGGGCCCAGCCCACCGCGCGCACGTAGTCCCCGAAGTACTTGGCGCCTTCCTCGAAGTACGCCAGGTCCTGGTCGGGCAGGTTGCGCTGGTGCTGCTCGGCATCCTTCTTCGCGAGCTCGATGAAGTGCGTGCCGATCGCATTGCCCACGCCGCGCGAACCCGAGTGCAGCATGAACCACACGGCACCCTGCTGGTCGAGGCAGACCTCGATGAAGTGGTTGCCGGTGCCCAGCGTTCCCAGGTGCTTGTGGTTGTTGGTGTTCGCGAGGCGCGGGTAGTCCTCGCAGATGGCGTCGAATTCATCGACGAGTTGCGCCCACGCGGCGTCGGTCTCGTCGGGCGGCGTCTCCCACGCGCCCCTGTCGCGGCCCTGGCGCTTGGGGTTGCTTCCGTGCGGCACGGCCTTCTCGATCGCCGAACGCAGCGGCCCCAGGTTGTCGGGCAGGTCGTTCGCCTGCAGCGTGGTCTTGCACGCCATCATTCCGCAGCCGATGTCCACGCCGACCGCGGCCGGAATGATCGCCCTGAAGGTCGGGATCACGGAGCCCACGGTCGCACCGATGCCGTAGTGCACGTCGGGCATGGCCGCGATGTGCCTGAACACGATCGGCAGGCGCGCCGCGTTCTCCAGTTGCTTCTGCGCTTCGTCTTCGACCGGCACGCCGCGGGTCCACATCTTCACCGGGACGCCGTTCTCGACTTCGTGCAGTTCGTAGTTCTGTTCCATGACTTTTCTTCCGCTCGAGAGGGTGCCGATTGCACCCTCCCCGACTCACGCCACAACGGCGCTTGCCGTCTTGTCTGCGAAGAGTGTGCCAACCCGAGAGCGGCAGCGCCACCAAAGACCAAGTCGTTGATGGAAAAGGACTTTTCTCCTGAGCGCTGCCGGTGCTTTCGAAGACACACTTCCGAGCACTAGAATAATCGCTAGCTTCTTATCTCCAATGAAACCCATCGTCGTCATCGGCTTCCTCGGCACCCAGCTCGACGCCGGCCAGGGCGCCGGGCGCTGGGAGAAATGGCGCCCCACCGTCTCGCTGACGCAGCACGAGGACATGGTGATCGCGCGCATGGAGCTGATCCATACGCTGCGGCACAAGGCGCTTGCAGAGAGAGTCCAGGCCGACATCGCAACCGTCTCGCCCGAGACCGAGGTCAGACTGATCGAGCTCGAGATCGCCGATCCGTGGGATTTCGGCGAGGTCTACACCCGCCTCTACGACTGGGCGCGCGCCTATCCTTTCGACGCCGAGCGCGAGCAGTACTGGACGCATATCACGACCGGCACGCACGTGGCGCAGATCTGCATGTTCCTGCTGGCGGAGTCGCGCGCCATCCCGGGCGTGCTCGCCCAGACCGCGCCGCCCAAGCGGCAGCGCGCCGGCGATCCGGGCGACTGCACGCTGATCGACCTCGACCTCTCGCGCTACGACGCGATCGCGCAGCGCTTCGAAGCCGAGCAGCGGGACGCGGTCGCCTTCCTCAAGAGCGGCATCGCGACGCGCAACCCGCGCTTCAATGCGCTGATCGAGGAGATCGAGCGCGTCGCCGTGCGCTCGCGTGCCCCGATCCTGCTCGCCGGTCCCACGGGGGCGGGCAAGTCCTTCCTCGCGCGGCGCATGTTCGAGCTCAAGAAGACGCGCCATCAGGCAACCGGCGCCTTCGTCGAGGTGAACTGCGCCACCCTGCGCGGCGACGGCGCCGCATCCACGCTCTTCGGCCATAAGAAAGGCGCCTTCACCGGCGCGGCGGCCGAGCGCGCCGGCCTGCTGCGAAGCGCGCACCAGGGCGTTCTCTTCCTCGACGAAATCGGCGAGCTCGGCGCAGACGAACAGGCGATGCTGCTGAAGGCGATCGAGGAGAAGCGCTTCTTCCCGATGGGTTCGGACCGCGAGGTGGAGAGCGACTTCCAGCTGATCGCCGGCACCAACCGCGATCTGCGCGCCGACGTGGCCGGCGGGCGCTTCCGCGAAGACCTGTTCGCGCGCATCAATCTCTGGACCTACGACCTGCCGGGTCTTGCCCAGCGGCCTGAGGACATCGAGCCCAACGTCGACCATCTGCTGGCGCTCTACGCCGCCGAGAACCACCGCGTGGCGCGCTTCAACGCCGAGGCGCGCGCGGCGTACCTGCGCTTCGCGCGCAGCGGCGAGGCGCTCTGGAGCGGGAACTTCCGCGATCTCTCCGCCAGCGTGACGCGGCTCGCGACTCTGGCCGACGGCGGGCGCATCACCGGCGAGCTGGTGCAGGCCGAGATCGCGCGCCTGCGCTGGCTCTGGAAACGCGCCCCGCCCTCGGGCGGGCAGGACGCGGTCGACCTCGGCGCGCTGCTCGGCGCCGAACGCGAGGCGGCGCTGGACCTGTTCGACCGGCTGCAGCTCGAGGCAGTGGTGCGCGTCTGCCGCGACGCGCGTACGCTCTCGGATGCCGGGCGCCGGCTGTTCCAGGCTTCGCGCGGCCAGCGCACGGTGGTCAACGACGCCGACCGCCTGCGCAAGTACCTGGCCAAATACGGACTCCAATGGAGCCAGCTCGCAGCCGGCTGATGCCGACCACGCCATGAAGCATTTCGACGAGCACCACACCCGCAGCGCGCTGCACTTCACCCGCCTGGTGCCAGCCTTGCGCGACGCCTTCGCCGGCGCGGCCAGCGTGCCGGCGCGCCATGTGCACGCCATCGAAGCCGGCGCCGACCGCGGCACGGTGCTGATCATGCCGGCGTGGAGCGATGCCGGCTTCCTCGGCATCAAGACCATCAACATCTTTCCCGGCAACGGTGCGCGCGGCCTGCCCGGCCTGCACGCGACCTATGTGCTCTACGACGCGCACACCGGCGTGCCGCTCGCGCTGATGGACGGCAACGAGATCACCGCGCGCCGCACCGCGGCGGCCTCGGCGCTCGGCGCTTCCTTTCTCGCGCGCTCGGATGCGCGGCGCCTGCTCGTGCTCGGCACCGGCCGCGTCGCGCGCCTGCTGCCGGCGGCGCATGCCAGCGTGCGGGCGATCGACGACGTGCAGGTGTGGAACCACCGGCCCGAGGGCGCGGAAGCGCTGGCTGCGCAGTGGCGCACCGAAGGCTGGAATGCGCAGGCCGTGAGCGAGCTCGAGGCCGCCGTGCGCAATGCCGACATCGTGAGCTGCGCGACGCTGGCCACCTCGCCGCTCGTGAAGGGCGAGTGGCTGGCGCCGGGCTCCCACCTGGACCTGATCGGCAGCTTCACGCCCCAGATGCGCGAGGCCGACCCGGCCTGCTTCGCCGGTGCGCGGACCTTCGTCGACACCGAGGAGGCGCTGTCGAAGGCCGGCGACCTGCTCGACGCGATCGCGGCCGGCACGCTTTCGCACGATGGCGTGCAGGCCACGCTCGCCGAGCTGTGCCGCGGCACACGCGGCGGACGCGCCGACGCGAGCGAGCGCACCGTCTTCAAGGCCGTTGGCAGTGCGCTCGAAGACCTCGCGGCCGCCACGCTGGTGTGGCAGCAGGCGTCCTAGTCGAGCGAGACGTTCGCCTTCTTGATCACTTCGCCGAAGCGCCTCGTCTCGCTCTGCACGAACTGGCCGAACTGCTCGCGCGTGGTCGGGAAGGGCTCGTAGCCGAAGCTCTTGAACTTCTCCTGCACATCGGCTTCGGCCAGTCCCCTCTCGATGTCGCGCTTGATCTTGTCGGTCACGGCAGCCGGCAGGCCTTGCGGCACCGCGATCGCGTTCCAGCCGGTGACCTCGAAGCCCTGCGGGCCGCCCGACTCGCCGACCGTCGGCACCTCCGGGAAGGCCGCGACGCGCTTGGGCGCCGCCGCCGCGAGGAAGCGCAGCTTGCCGGCGCGCTGCAGCGGACCGGCGGTGGCACTGGTGCCGAGCGCAAAGGCCAGTTCGCCGGTCGACACCGAGGTGTAAAGCTGCGTGGTCTCCTTGTAGATGACGTGCTCCATCTGCGTGCCGGTGGCCGACTCGAACAGCTCCGAGCCCAGGTGCACCGGGTTGCCCACCGACCAGGAGCCGTAGTTGAGCTTGCCCGGGTTGGCCTTGGCATCGGCGATCAGGTCGCCCACCGTCTTGTACTTGCTGTCGGCCGGCACGGTGAAGAAGAAGTAGGCCTTGAACAGCGGCAGCAGCGCGTCGAAGTCCTTGCTCGGGTCATAGGGCAGCTTCTTGAACAGCGCCGGATAGGCTGCGAGGTGCACGTTGTCGAGCACCAGCAGGTCGTGTCCGTCCTTGGCGCCGCGCTTCCAGGCATCGATGGCGATGAAGCCGTTGCCGCCGGGCCGGTTCTCGACCACCACCGGCTGGCCCCAGGCGCGCGCGAGCTTGTCGGCCACCAGGCGCGCCACGCCGTCCGGCCCGCCGCCCACCGGGAAGGGCGTGATGATGCGCACCGGCTTCGTGGGGAACTGCTGCGCGCTCGCGGTCGCGGGAAGGAGGCTGGCGGCAGCGAGGGCCACGACCGCCATCAAGGATCTGAAAAACATGGGGGTCTCCGGTGTTGACAATTCTTGGGACGACGCAAAGCCGCGCGACCGGCCAGCCGGCCGCAGCCACGCGTCAGACGAGCCGCGTCAGACCCGTTCCAGGATCACGGCAATGCCCTGCCCCACGCCGATGCACATGGTGCACAGCGCATAGCGGCCGCCCTGCTTGTGCAACTGGTTCACCGCGGTGGTCGCGAGGCGCGCGCCGCTGGCGCCCAGCGGGTGGCCGAGCGCGATCGCGCCGCCGTTGATGTTGACGCGCGCGTCGTCGTCCTTCAGGCCCAGGAGGCGCAGCACCGCCAGGCCCTGCGCGGCAAAGGCTTCGTTGAGCTCGATCACGTCGATCTGGTCGAGCGTGAGGCCGGTGAGCTTCAGCACCTTCTCGGTGGCCGGCGCCGGGCCGATGCCCATCACGCGCGGCGGCACGCCGGCGGTGGCCATGCCGACCACGCGGGCGCGCGGCGTAAGGCCGTACTTGGCCGCATGCGCCTCGTCGGCCAGGAGCAGCGCGCAGGCGCCGTCGTTCACGCCGCTGGCATTGCCGGCGGTCACGGTGCCGTCGGGCCGCACCACGCCCTTCAACTTGGCCAGCGCCTCCAGGCTGGTGTCGCGCGGATGCTCGTCCTTGTCGACCACGATCGCGTCGCCCTTCTTCTGCGGCACGCTGACCGGCACGATCTCGGCATCGAAGAAGCCCGACTTCTGCGCCGCCACGGCGCGCTGCTGCGAGGCCAGCGCCATCTTGTCCTGCGCCTCGCGCTCGATTTTGTAGTCGGTGGCCACGTTCTCGGCCGTCTCGGGCATCGAGTCGATGCCGTACTGCGCCTTCATGAGCTTGTTGACGAAGCGCCAGCCGATCGTGGTGTCGTAGACCGCGTTGGCGCGGCTGAAGGCGCTCTCGGCCTTGGGCATCACGAAGGGCGCGCGGCTCATGCTCTCCACGCCGCCGGCGATCATCAGGCCGGTCTCGCCGGCCTTGATGGCGCGCGCCGCGGTGCCGACCGCGTCCAGGCCCGAGCCGCACAGGCGGTTGATGGTGCCGCCGCCGACTTGCAGCGGCAGGCCCGCGAGCAGCGCCGACATGCGCGCGACGTTGCGGTTGTCCTCGCCGGCCTGGTTGGCGCAGCCGTAGAGCACGTCGCTGACGGCCTGCCAGTCGACATCCTTGTTGCGTTCCATCAGGGCCCTGAGCGGCACGGCGCCGAGATCGTCGGCGCGCACGCTCGACAGGACGCCGCCGTAGCGGCCGAAGGGGGTGCGAACGGCGTCGCAGATGAAGGCTTGGTTCGTCATGGTGTGTCTCTCGTCGAAGTTGTCGTCAGATGGCGATCGGCAGGCCGACCAGCTTTTCGAGCTCGGCATGCCCGAGGCCTTCGACCTTGTCGATCAGCTTCAGGCCCGAGGGCGTGCATTCGAGGGTGGCGAGGTCGGCGTACACGCGCTTCACGCAGCCGATGCCGGTCAGCGGGTAGCTGCATTCCTCGACGATCTTGCTCTCGCCCTTCTTGGTGAGCAGGTCCATCATCACCCAGGTCTGCTTGGCGCCGATGGCCAGGTCCATCGCGCCGCCGACCGCGGGGATGGCGCCTTCTTCGCCGGTGCTCCAGTTCGCGAGGTCGCCGGTGGCCGAGACCTGGAAGGCGCCGAGCACGCAGATGTCGAGGTGGCCGCCGCGCATCATCGCGAAGCTGTCGGCATGGTGGAAGTACGCGCCGCCCGGCAACAGCGTGACAGGCTGCTTGCCGGCGTTGATGAGGTCGTAGTCCTCCTGGCCTTCGGCCGGCGCGGGACCCATGCCGAGGATGCCGTTCTCGCTGTGCAGGATGACCTCGCGACCGGCCGGCAGGTGGTTGGCGACCAGGGTCGGCTGGCCGATGCCGAGGTTGACGACGGCGCCGTCGAAGATGTCTTGCGCGACGCGCGCGGCGAGCTGGTCCTTGGTGCGGCGTTGGTAGCTGGCAGTCATCTCAGTTCTCCATCGGATGGGTGTGGCAAGCGGCGGATTGCGCGGCAAGCGAAGCGAAGCCCGTTCGGGAGACACCGCGGAACCGGCTTTGCCGGGCCGCCGGTGTCTCCCCCTTGAGGGGGGAGGCGGCTACACGAAGTGAGCAAGCAACGGGGGTGTTCATTTCTTGAAGCCGCCGGCTTGGGTGGCCACGCGGTCGATTTTGACGATCTGGTGGACGAAGATGCCCGGCGTGACGATGGCCTCGGGGTCCATCTCGCCGAGCTCGGCGATCTCGTGCACCGTGGCGATGGTGCGGTCGGATGCCATCGCCATCACGGGACCGAAGTTGCGCGCGGCCTTGCGGTAAGTGAGGTTGCCCCAGCGGTCGCCGCGCTCGGCCTTGATCAGCGCGACGTCGCCGCGGATCGGGTACTCCAGCACGTAGGGCTTGCCGTCGATCTCGCGCGTCTCGCGCTCGCCGGCCAGCTGGGTGCCGAAGCCCGTGGGGCAGAAGAAGGCGCCGATGCCGGCGCCGGCCGCGCGGATGCGCTCGGCCAGGTTGCCCTGCGGCACCAGTTCGAGCTCGAGCGTGCCGGCACGGTAGAGGCCGTCGAACACATGGCTGTCGGCCTGGCGCGGAAAGCTGCAGATGATCTTGCGCACGCGCCCGGCCTTCAGCAGCGCGGCCAGGCCGGTGTCGCCGTTGCCGGCGTTGTTGTTGACGACGGTGAGGTCGCGGGCGCCCTGCTCGATCAGGCCGTCGATGAGCTCGCCGGGAATGCCGGCGGTGCCGAAGCCGCCGATGAGCACCGTGGCGCCGTCTTGGATGCCGGCCATGGCATCGGCGACCGAGCGCGCGATCTTGTTGATCATGAAACTGTCTCCGGGGTGGAAAGAAGCGAAACACCCCGGATGCAGACTTGTTCGCCAAGTTGTTCGCATACCGAACAAGTGTTCGTATAATGAATTCTAAAGAGGATCGACCCCGATGGCAACCCAGAAGAAGCAAGCCGCCCCGCCCACCCCCGGCGACAGCTACGTGCAGTCCTTCGCGCGCGGCCTGCAGGTGATCCGCTCCTTCTGCGCCGGCGCGCCGCGCCAGACCCTGAGCGAGGTGGCGGCCGCGAGCGGCCTCACGCGCGCCGGTGCGCGCCGCATCCTGCTCACGCTGCAGACGCTGGGCTATGTCGATTCCGACGGCAGGCTCTTCGCGCTGACGCCGCGCATCCTCGACCTGGGCTTCGCCTACCTCTCGTCGATGCCGATCTGGAACCGTGCCGAGCCGGTGATGGAAGCGCTGGTGCAGCAGGTACAGGAGTCGTGCTCGGCGGCCGTGCTCGATGCCACCGACATCGTCTACGTGATGCGCGTGCCGACGCACAAGATCATGCGCATCAGCCTCGGCGTGGGGTCGCGCCTGCCCGCGTACTGCACCTCGATGGGCCGCCTGCTGCTCGCCGACCTGGACGACGAAGAGGTGCGCGCGCGGCTCGAAGCCTCGACGCTCGAAGCCTTCACGCGCCACACCCTGACCGACATCGACGCTCTCTTTGCCAAGGTCGTGCAGGCGCGGCGCCAGCGCTGGTGCCTCGTCAACCAGGAGTTGGAGGAGGGCCTGATCTCGATCGCCGCGCCGATCGTCGACCGCGCCGGCCGCATGGTGGCGGCGCTCAACATCAGCGGCCAGGCCAACCGCACCAGCGCGAAGGTGATGCAGGAGACCATGCTGCCCGCGCTGCTGGCCGCGGCGGCGGAAGTTTCGCGGCTGCTTTGAGGCTTCGGCAGCAGCCCTGCCAAGCTGGTGTTGAGAAAATTTCTGCGCCGCGCCTGATCAAGGGGTCAGACCTCGTACCGCCCAGGCGCGCGCGCTCAGCTCGATCGCGCCATCGGGCCGGCGCGGCAACGCGGCGCTGAGGCGTTCGCGCAGCCTCGACCGATCCGCCTCGGGCAAGGACATCGCGTAACCGGGCGCCGGCCCTTGCCCGCCCAGAAACGGCGTCCAGTAGTCGTCGAAGTCGCGAAACGGCGTCGCGACGTCGAGCGGCCGCACTTCGACGGCGCGCAATCCGGCCTGCACGAACAGCGCTTCGAGCGGGGCCGGCCGGCACAGCGGAAATCGCCGTCCTTCGTCGAGTTCCGCGGCCGCCGGATTCAGCGCGACGGCCGCGTCCCAAAAGCGGCGCATGAGTTCCATTCCGCCGGCGTAGTCCCACACATACGCGGCCACCGTCCCGCCGGGCTTGACGGCACGCGCCATCTCGGCGACTGCGCGCCCGGGCGCAGGAATGAAGTTCAGCACCAGCGCAGCGACGGCGGCGTCGAAGCGCCCCGCCTCGATTGGCAACTTCTGCGCGTCGCCGACCGCGAAGGACGCACGTGGATCCGGAATACGGCGCCGCGCGTGATCGATGAAGCCTTCGGAGGCATCGATGCCGAGCACCGACGCCGGCTGCGCGTGCTCCAGGAGGGTCTGCGCGACGGCCCCGGTGCCGCAGCCGACGTCCAGCCATGCCGACTGCGGCGGCACCTGGAGCCAGGCCAGGAATTCGGCCGCGACCCTTCGGCTCCAGCGCCCCACATAGGGTTCGTAGAGATCGCCGGCTGCCCAGGTGTCCTTTCGATCCGCCATGACTGCGCTCCTTCGGGCGATGTCCCGAAAAGGGGATTGTCCGCCTCGCTGGAACTGTTCCGGCAAAGGCGGCATGCGGGAACAGCGCGACCCCATGCCGCATCCAATAGCACAGGGCCCGACATGCCGCCACCTCCATCCACCACCGCCGCAGCGACTTCTGCCTCCGATGCAGAACTGGCCGCTCGCGCTGCGCTTGGCGACATCGACGCCTTCCAGCAGATCATGCGCAGGCACAACCGGCTGCTGTTTCGCACCGGCCGCAGCATCCTGAAGAACGACGAAGAGACGCAGGATGCGCTGCAGGAGGCCTATCTGCACGCCTGGCGCTCGCTTCCCGCCTTCCGGGCCGAGGCGCGCCTGTCCACCTGGCTGGTGCGCATCGTGGTGAACGAGGCGCTGGGCCGCCTGCGCCGCGGCGCCGGTGCCCAGGTGGTCCCGCTCGATGCCGCCATCGATCTGTGCGCAGCGCAAGGAGAAACGTGGATGCACGCGGACGCCGACGAACAGCCTGAGCGCGTGGCCATGCGCGGGGAAACGCGTCGCCTGATCGAGGCCGGCATCGATGCCTTGCCGGAAGCGTTTCGCACCGTGTTCGTGCTGCGTGCCGTGGAGGACATGAGCATCGAGGAAGTGGCGGCTGCGCTGGCGATCCCGGAAGCGACTGTGCGCAGCCGCTTCTTCCGCGCCCGCGGGCTGCTGCGCGAGTCGCTGTCGCGCGAAGTCGATGTTGCGCTGAACGATGCGTTCGCTTTCGATGGCATTCGCTGCGACGCCATCATCGCGCGCGTCATGGCTGCCCTCGGCAGCGCCATGCAGCGCCGCGCTGCGAAAGGAGCTCCAGATGACCACCTCACGTCGTGAAGGGTTGAAGGCAAGCGGCGTTGGAACCCAGGTCGGCGCGCGAACCGTGCTGATCGCGACCACGACTGCGGTTGCAGCCGCGCTGGCTGTCGCGTGCGGCGGTGGCGGAGGCGGTGGCGGAGGCGGCATCGGTGCGGGCGGCGGTCCGGCAGCCCAGCAAGCCGCACTCGTGGCTGAGGGCAAGCAGATCTTCCGCTTCGACACCTTCGGCGACGAAGCCCATTGGACCGGCACGCTGCGGATGCATGAGGTCATCAGCACCGCAATCAGCCCCGTGGCCGCACTGGCGGTCGGGCTGAAGGTCGATGCCGAGGCGCTGCCGCCAGCCGTGGTGAAGGGCATCCAGGACGGAAGCATCGATCTCAAGAGCCCCGACACGACCGTCGCCCTGCTGAAGCTGGACGCCGTGGTCGGCCTCAAGGGCACTGTGGAGACGGTCGGCGGCAAGGATGCGCTGACCCGCGTCGGCGTCACCTGCGCCCTCTGCCACTCGACCGTCGACAATTCTTTCGCGCCGGGCATCGGCAAGCGGCTCGATGGCTGGCCCAATCGGGACCTGAATCCCGGCGCGATCATCGCGCTTTCCCCGGCGGTGGACGCGGCCAGGAAGGCCGTCTATCTCTCCTGGGGCAAGGGCAAGTACGACCCGCGGTTCAACATCGATGGCCTCAACAAGCCGGTGGTCATCCCGCCGGCCTATGGGCTGGAAGGCATTCACAGCATCACTTTCACCGGCGACGGCGCGGAAATCGCCTACTGGAACCGGTATGTGGCCGTGACCCAGATGGGCGGCCAGGGAAGTTTCTCCGAGCCGCGGCTGAACCTGAACATCACCAACGGCAGCGCAGACCTGGTCACGAGCAAGTTGCCCGCCTTGCAGGCGTATCAGCTGTCGTTGAAGGCCCCCGCTGCACCGGCGGGCAGTTTCGACGCCGTTGCAGCCGCGCGCGGCAAGGTGGTCTTCGACGGCGCAGGAAAGTGCGTGACCTGCCACAGCGGCGCCCTCTTCACGGATGCCAATTCGACGCTGCATCCCCCCGGCGATTCGATGGCGGAACCGGAGACGCCGAGCTACGCTTCCCGTTCGGCGACCAGGATGTACCGCACTTCGCCTCTACGAGGCGTTTGGCAGCATGCGCCGTACTTCCATGACGGGTCGGCCGCCACGCTGGAGGATGTGGCTGCCACCTACAACACCAGGCGATCGCTGGGCCTCACGCCACAGGAGATTGCAGATCTCGCCCAGTACCTGAAGTCGCAGTGAGGCGCAGCGGGAGGATCGCGCACTCGCTGCTCGCGCGCACGACCCGGATTGCCACGCCTGCCTCGAAGGCGTGACGGGTCTTCCTTGGTGAAAACCCACTGGCCCACGACTTGCTAAACGTGGGCCAATGATCGAAAATTTTCTTTTCTCGCACCACTTTGTAATTTTCTTTTCATCTTTCGCACCTTGAAGGGGCGAGCCCGAACCGAATGCTTGCCTCTTCCGCGACTTCCGCGACCACCGTGGCGCAGCGCATCGCGCAGGCCTTGCCGCAGCTGACGCGCTCGCACCGACAAGTGGCCGACTACGTGCTGGAGCGCCCCCTGCAGGTCGCGACCTTGCCGATCGACGAGCTGGCAACGGCCGCCGGCGTGTCGGTGGCCACCGCCAACCGCTTCGCACGCGCCCTCGGCTTCGACGGCTATGCGAACTTCCGCGCCGAACTGGTCCGCGGCTTCGAGCCGCTACTAGCGCCGGTCGAACGGCTGCGCGGCAACCTCGCGCAGCCTTCGACGGTGGCCGAGGTTTTTGCCGCCGCCCTGGAGGAAAGCCGGGGCAACCTCGAGGCCACGCGCCAGGCGCTGGACCCGGCCTCCTGCGAGGCGGCAGTGGCGCGCATCCTCGACGCACGCACCATCTACATCGTCGGCTTCGGCGCCAGCGCTTGGCTGTCCGGCCTGCTGCAGCATGGCCTGGACACCTATTGCGCCGACGTGCGCCTGCTGCCCTCGGTGAGCGGCGTCACGCACGGCGCGCGCGCCCTGTCGCGCGGCGGGCCGCGCGACCTCCTGGTGGCGCTGAGCTTCCCGCGCTACCTGACCGACACCGTGGCGCTGACCGGCATTGCGCGCGAGCAGCGCATCGGCGTGCTGGCCCTGACCGACCGGCCGAGCTCGCCGCTGGCGCCGCTGGCCGACGTGGTGCTCTATGCGCAGACCGAGACCCGCTACCGCCCCAATTGCGAAACCAGCGTGCTGGCGCTGATCGAGGCGCTGACCAGCGCCGTGGCCTTGCGCGCGCCGGGCGCGTTCCAGGCCGCCGGCAAGATCGTCCACTCGGTCATGCCCTGGCTGCACGGCGCGCCGGCGCTGCGGGCCGCCAACGCCGAAAAGAACCAACCAGCGCAGGCGCCGCGCGCGCCGAGCAGAAAGAAGAAGGCACGATGAGAACGACACCGGTCATTGCCATCCACGGCGGCGCGGGCACCATCAGCGCGGCCGCCCTGGATGCGGCCGCGTCCGCGGCTTACCACGACGCGCTGCGCACCATCGTGCTCGCCGGCCAGGCGCTGCTGCTGCGCGGCGCCAGCGCGCTGGACGCGGTCTGCCTGGCGGTCGAGATGCTGGAGGACTGCCCGCTGTTCAACGCCGGCCATGGCGCGGTCTTCACCGGCGCCGAAACGCACGAACTCGACGCCGCCGTGATGGACGGCGCCGAGCTGCGCGCCGGCGCCGTCGCCGGGCTCAGCCGCGTCCGCCACCCGGTGCACGCCGCGCGCGCAGTGATGGAGGACGGCGCCCACGTACTGCTGGCCGGTGCCGGCGCCGAAGCCTTCGCGCGCGAGCGCGGGCTGGAGATGGTCGAACCGGAGTACTTCTCCACCGAGGCGCGCCGCCAGCAGCTGCGTCGCGCGCGCGCCGAAGGCCGCATCGCGCTCGACCACGATGGCGCGGCACGCGCAGCGGCGCCTGCCACCGCGCCGCTGGACGAGACCGACAAGTTCGGCACCGTCGGCGCTGTCGCGCTCGACCGGCACGGCCACCTGGCGGCAGCCACCTCCACCGGCGGCATGACCAACAAGCGCGTCGGCCGCGTCGGCGACTCGCCGCTGATCGGCGCCGGCACCTATGCCGACGACAAGCGCGCCGCCGTCTCCTGCACCGGCAGCGGCGAGATGTTCATCCGCACGGCCGCGGCCTACGACGTCTGCGCCCGCATGCGCTACGCCGGCCAGTCGCTGGCGCAGGCCGCGAACGCGGTGATCATGCAGGCCGTGCCCGCGATCGGCGGCAGCGGCGGGCTGATCGCCATCGACCGGGCCGGCAACCTGTGCCTGCCTTTCAACACCGAGGGCATGTACCGCGGCCACGCGCGCGGCGCCGAGCTGCCGCACACTGCGATCCACCGATGAACGCTGCCGTCCTGTCCGCACCCGCCGCGACCTCCACCGCGCTGGACCTGCCCGGCCAGCGCGTGCTGGCCGTCGACGCGCTCACGGTGCGCTTCGCGAGCTCCGAGCGCACCGTGGACGCGGTGCGCAAGCTGTCCTTCCACGTCGACCGCGGCGAGACGCTGGCCATCGTCGGCGAGTCCGGCTCGGGCAAGTCCGTCACCTCGCTGTCGCTGATGCGCCTGGTCGAATACGGCGGCGGCCACATCGTGCAGGGCCGCATGGCCTTCCGGCGCCGCGACGGCCGGGTGCTCGACCTCGCGCAGGCCTCCGACGCAACGATGCGCGGCATCCGCGGCGCCGACATCGCGATGATCTTCCAGGAGCCGATGACCTCGCTGAACCCGGTGTTCACCGCCGGCGACCAGATCGCCGAGGCCATCGCCATCCACCAGGGCAAGGACCGCGCCGCAGCAGCCGCCGAAGCGCTGCGCATGCTGGAGCTGGTGCGCATCCCCGAAGCGCGCAGCGTGCTCGCGCGCTATCCGCACCAGCTCTCCGGCGGCATGCGCCAGCGCGTGATGATCGCGATGGCGCTGTCGTGCCGGCCCTCGCTACTGATCGCCGACGAGCCGACCACCGCGCTCGACGTCACGATCCAGGCGCAAATCCTGCAGCTGATCCGAGAGCTGCAGACCGAGATGCAGATGGGCGTGGTCTTCATCACCCACGACATGGGCGTGGTCGCCGAAGTGGCCGATCGCGTGCTGGTGATGTACCAGGGCGACAAGGTCGAGGCCGGGCCCTCCGAGCCGCTGTTCGCGGCGCCCCAGCATGCCTACACGCGCGCGCTGCTCTCGGCCGTGCCGCACCTGGGCGCGATGCGCGGCACCGACCTGCCGCGGCGCTTCGAGCTGCTGAGCGTGGACGCCGTGGGCGCCCGCGTGAGCGTGAGCGATGCCAGCCCGCAGGACACGGTGCAGAGCGACGCCCGGCCGATCCTGCGCGTGAAGGACCTGGTGACCCGCTTCGAGCTCAAGAGCGGCCTCTTCAGCCGCGTGACGCGCGTGGTGCATGCGGTGGAGCAGATCAGCTTCGACCTGCGTGCCGGCGAGACGCTGGCGCTGGTCGGCGAATCGGGCTGCGGCAAATCCACCACCGGCCGCTCGCTGCTGCGCCTGGTCGAGAGCCAGGGCGGCGCGATCGAGTTCGACGGCCGCAACGTGCTCACGCTGCCCACCGGCGAGCTTCAGGCGCTCCGGCGCAACATCCAGTTCATCTTCCAGGACCCCTTCGCCTCGCTCGATCCGCGGCTCACCGTGGGGTTCTCGATCATGGAGCCGCTCCTGATCCACAAGATCGCGAGCGGCGCGGCGGCCCAGCAGCGCGTGCGCTGGCTGCTCGAGAAGGTCGGCCTGCCGGCCGACTACGCGCAGCGCTACCCGCACGAGTTCTCCGGCGGCCAGCGCCAGCGCATCGCAATCGCGCGCGCGCTCGCGCTCAACCCCAAGGTGGTGGTGGCCGACGAGTCGGTGTCGGCGCTCGACGTCTCGATCCAGGCGCAGATCGTCAATCTCATGCTCGACCTGCAGCGCGAGCTGGGCATCGCCTTCCTGTTCATCTCGCACGACATGGCCGTGGTCGAACGCATCAGCCACCGCGTGGCGGTGATGTACCTGGGCCAGATCGTCGAGATCGGCCCCAGGCGCGCGATCTTCGAGAACCCGCAGCATGCCTACACGCGCAAGCTGATGGCGGCCGTGCCGGTCGCCGATCCGGCGCGCCGCCACCGCGACCGCCCGCTGCTGCAGGGCGAGATTCCGAGCCCGGTGCATCCCGTGGGCTATGCGCCCGACATCAAGCCGCTGGTCGAGGTGGGCCCCGGCCACTTCGTCGCGCAACACCCGATCATTTGATTTACCTAGAAGGAGCTCCAGCATGAACAAGCAACGCCTCTCCCGCATCGCCGCCGCGCTCGCCATCGCCGGCCTGGCCGGCTTCGCACTGTCGGCGCACGCCGCCAAGGACATCGTCGTCGCCGTGCAGTCCGGCTTCACGACCACCGACCCGTACGACGCCAACGACACGCTGTCGCAGGCCGTCGCCAAGTCCTTCTACCAGGGCCTCTACGGCTTCGACAAGGACATGAAGATGGTGCCGGTGCTGGCCACGAGCCACACCGTCAGCAAGGACGGCCTGGTCTACACCGTCAAGCTGCGCACCGGCGTGCAGTTCCACGACGGCACGCCCTTCAATGCCGAGGCCGTGAAAGCCACCTTCGACCGCGTGACCAATCCGGACAACAAGCTCAAGCGCTACAACCTCTACAAGAACATCGCCAAGACCGAAGCGGTCGATGCGACCACGGTGCGCTTCACGCTCAGCGAGCCCTTCTCGCCCTTCATCAACACGCTCGCGCACCCGTCGGGCGTGATCATCTCGCCGGCCGCGTTGGCCAAGTACGGCAACAAGGGCATCGCGCAGAATCCGGTCGGCACCGGCCCCTTCAAGTTCGTCGAGTGGAAGGCCACCGACTACCTGAAGGTCGCCAAGTTCGACGGCTACTGGAAGAAGGGCTACCCGAAGGTCGACAGCATCACGTTCCGCCCCGTGGTCGACAACAACACGCGCGCCGCAATGATGCAGACCAACGAGGCGCACTTCGCCTTCCCGATGCCGCCCGAGGCGGCCGCGACGCTGCAGAGCAAGCCGAGCCTCGAGGTGAACAGCTCGCCCTCGATCATTCATCGCTACATCTCGATGAACACGCAGCAGAAGCCCTTCGACAACCCGAAGGTGCGCGAGGCCGTCAACTACGCGATCAACAAGGAAGCGCTGGTCAAGGTAGCGTTCTCGGGCTATGCGATTCCGGCCGAAGGCGTGCTGCCCAAAGGCATCGAGGGCGCGGCCAAGCTCGGTCCCTGGCCCTACAACCCGGCCAAGGCGCGCGAGCTGCTGAAGGAAGCCGGCTACCCGAACGGCTTCGAGAGCACGCTCTGGTCGGCCTACAACTACACGACGGCGCAAAAGGTCATCCAGTTCGTGCAGCAGCAACTGGCGCAGGTCGGCATCAAGGTGCAGGTGCTGGCGCTCGAGGCCGGCCAGCGCGTCGAGCGCGTCGAGAGCGCGCAGGACCCGGCCACCGCGCCGGTGCGCATGTACTACGTGGGCTGGTCCTCGTCGACCGGCGAGGCCGACTGGGCGATGCGGCCGCTGCTGGCCTCCGAGTCCTTCCCGCCCAAGCTCTTCAACACCGCCTACTACAAGAATCCCGAGGTCGACGCGGACATCAAGAAGGCGCTGGTGACCACCGACCCCGCCGCCAAGGCCAAGATCTACACCGACGCGCAGCAGCGCATCTGGAAGGACGCGCCCTGGGCCTTCCTGGTGACCGAGCAGCTGCTGTCGGTGCGCGCGCGCAACCTGGCCGGCTTCTACGTGATCCCGGACGGCAGCTTCAACTTCGACGAGGTAGAACTCAAGTGATCGCGGCGCGGACCCGTTCATGACTCAGTATGTTCTGAAGCGCCTGCTGGGTTTGCTGCCGACGCTGTTGATCGTCGCGGTGCTGGTGTTCCTGTTCGTGCACATGCTGCCCGGCGACCCGGCGCGGCTGGCGGCCGGGCCGGACGCCAGCCCCGAGACCGTGGCGCTGGTGCGCGCGGATCTCGGCCTCGACAAGCCGCTGCCGCAGCAGTTCCTGAGCTTCTTCGGCAACATGCTGCAGGGCGACTTCGGCCATTCGCTGCGTTCCAAGCGGCCGGTGTCGACCGAGATCGCGGAGCGCTTCATGCCGACGCTGCTGCTGACGATCAGCAGCATGGCCTGGGCGGTGGTCTTCGGCATGGCCATCGGTATCACCTCGGCGGTGTTCCGCAACCAGTGGCCCGACCGGGTCGGCATGACGCTGGCGGTGTCGGGCATCTCCTTCCCGGCCTTCGCGCTCGGCATGCTCCTGATGCAGATCTTCTCGGTCCAGCTCGGCTGGCTGCCGACGGTGGGCGCCGATTCGTGGCGGCACTACATCCTGCCTTCGCTGACGCTGGGCGCCGCCGTGGCCGCGGTGATGGCGCGCTTCACGCGGGCCTCCTTCATCGAGGTGATCCAGGAAGATTTTGTTCGCACCGCGCGCGCCAAGGGCGTGTCGGAGAAGTGGGTCATCCTGAAGCACTGCCTGCGCAACGCGCTGATCCCGGTGGTCACGATGATGGGCCTGCAGTTCGGCTTCCTGCTCGGCGGCTCGATCGTGGTCGAGGCGGTGTTCAACTGGCCCGGCCTCGGGCGCCTGCTGGTCGACGCGGTCGACATGCGCGACTACCCGATCATCCAGGCGCTGGTGCTGCTCTTCTCGCTCGAATTCATCCTGATCAATCTCGTGGTCGACGTGCTCTATGGCTATATCAACCCCACCATCCGCTACAAGTGACGCGCCGGTCCCGGCGGCCGCCGCCGAAGGCAGGGTGCGCACGCCGTGGACCGAGTTCTGGCGCAAGTTCCGCATGCAGCACGTGGCGCTGGGCGCGCTGGTCTTCGTGCTGCTGCTGGTGGCGGTCGCGATCCTCGCGCCGTGGATCGTGCCCTACGACGCCGAGAACTTCTTCGACTACGACAAGCTCAACACCGGCCCCTCGGCCGCGCACTGGTTCGGCGTCGACCCGCTCGGGCGCGACATCTTCAGCCGCATCCTGATGGGCGCGCGCATCTCGCTCGCGGCCGGCTTCTTCTCGGTGGTGATCGGCGCCATCGTGGGGACCGTGCTGGGCCTCCTGGCCGGGTACTACGGCGGCTGGTGGGACCGCATCGTGATGCGCATCTCCGACGTGCTCTTCGCCTTCCCCGGCATCCTGCTGGCGCTGGGCGTGGTCGCCATCCTGGGCAGCAGCATGACCAACGTGGTGGTCGCCGTCTCCGTGTTCAGCGTGCCGGCCTTCGCGCGGCTGGTGCGGGGCAACACGCTGGTGCTGAAGAACCTGACCTACATCGAGGCCACGCGCAGCATCGGCGCCAGCGACCGCACCATCCTGCTGCGCCACATCCTGCCGGGCACCATCTCATCCATCGTCGTCTACTTCACGATGCGCCTGGGCACCTCAATCATCACGGCCGCCAGCCTCAGCTTCCTCGGCATGGGCGCACAGCCGCCGATGCCCGAGTGGGGCGCGATGCTCAACGAGGCGCGCGCCGACATGGTGAATGCGCCGCACGTGGCGCTGTTTCCGTCGCTGGCGATCTTCTTCACGGTGCTGGCTTTCAACCTGCTGGGCGACGGGCTGCGCGACGCACTCGACCCCAAGATAGACCGGCTCTAGCCATGGTCCCGCGCATCGGCACCCTGCCCTCGGGCAGCCGCGACGCCATCACGGAAGTCGCCGGCGTCACCGTCGGCCATGCCACGCTGGCCGAGGGCGCGGTGCAGACCGGCGTGACCGTGATCCGCCCGCATGCCGGCGACCCCTATCTGCAGCGCGTGCCCGCGGGCTTCGCGGTGCTCAACGGCTTCGGCAAGAGCGTCGGCCTTTTGCAAGTCGAGGAGCTCGGCGTGCTCGAAACGCCGATCGCGCTCACCAATACCTTCTCGGTGCCGGCCGTGGCCGCGGCGCAGATCCGCCAGTGCGTCGCGGCGAACCCGGAGTGCGGGCGCGGACTGCCGACGGTCAACCCGCTGGTGCTCGAGTGCAACGACGGATTCCTCAACGACATCCAGCGCATGGCGGTCGGCGAGGGCCACTACCTGCAGGCCTTCGCGTCGGCCGGCGAAGAAGTGGCGCAAGGCTCGGTCGGCGCCGGGCGCGGCATGTCCTGCTTCTCGCTCAAGGGCGGCATCGGCAGCGCATCGCGGCGCGCCGGAACGCACACGGTGGGCGCGATGGTGCTCGCCAACTTCGGGCTGCTGCCCAACCTGACCATCGCCGGCCAACCAGTCGGTCGGCAGCTTGCGGCAGCGCAGGATGCCGAGCCGGAGAAGGGCTCGATCATCATGCTCGTCGCCACCGACGCACCGCTCGACGCGCGCCAGCTGCGCCGCCTGGCGCTGCGCGCCGGCGCCGGCCTCGCGCGCACCGGCTCGGTCTTCGGCCACGGCAGCGGCGACATCGCGCTCGCCTTCTCGACCGCCTACACGCTGCCGCAGCGGCGCGAGGAGCCGATGCCGGCTGTCGCGCTCTTGCACGACGGCCTGCTCGACGCGCTCTTCCAGGCCGCGGCAGACAGCACCGAGCAGGCTATCCTGCATGCGCTGTGGCATGCGGAATCCGTCATCGGACGCGACGGCCATGTGCGGCCGGCGCTCGCCGCGCTGCTGCGCGAACTCTCCGCATCATGAAAATCCTGATCTCCGTCGACATCGAAGGCGTAGCCGGCGTCTTCCACGCCCAGCAGGTGCGTGCGGGCAATCCCGAGTACGAGCGCGCGCGCCGGCTCATGACCGAAGAGGCGAACGCCGCGATCGCCGGCGCCTTCGAGGGCGGCGCGAGCGAGGTCTGGGTCAACGACTCGCACGGCGACTTCCGCAACATGCTGCCCGACCTGCTCGACGCGCGCGCCCAGGTGATCCAGGGCAAGCCGCGCTACCTGAGCATGGTGAGCGGCGTGGAGCTCGGCATGGACGGCGTCTGCATGATCGGCTACCACTCGCGCGCCCAGGGCCTGGGCATCCTCGCGCACACCATCAACAGCTTCGCCTTCGCCGGCATCGAGATCAACGGCCAGGCCGTGGGCGAGGCCGCGCTCTATGGCGCGCTGGCGGGCGAGTACGGCGCCCCCGTGCTGATGGCCAGCGGCGACGATGTCTTCATCGCGGAGAACCGCCCGCTGTTCCCGCACGCCACCTTCGTGCAGACCAAGCGCGCGACCGGCCAGACCAGCGGGGTGTCGCTGTCGCCGGCGCAATCGTGCGAGGCGATCCGCGCCGGCGTGAAGGCAGCGCTTGCGGCACGTGAAGGCGCGCGGCCCTTCGTCATGCAGAAACCGCTGGCAGTCAGCTTGCGCACCCAGGCGCCGGCCATGGCCGACCTGTTCTGCCAGTGGCCCGAGTTCGAGCGCGTTGCCGCGACCGAGCTGCGCTTTTCCGCGCCCTCGGTCGAGGCCGCGGTGCGCATGCTCAACTGCTGCTCGGCGATGTCGGCGATGCTGCGCTGAACGGATCGACGTACACGGTGACGACCGGGCAGGCACTGCCCTCCCCCCGGCGGTCGGCCCGCTGCTGCAGCGCCTCGATGCCGGCCATCATCGCGGCGCTGTAGCTCGGCATCGGGCCTTGCGCGGATTCGATCGCGATCGGTTTGCCGTCGAGCTCGGCGTGCTTCTGCAGGATCCAGTAGAAGTGGCCGGCGACGGGCTCGTCCACGATCAGTTCGATTGCGTCGGGGTGCATGGCGGGTCTCCTCCTACTGCGCGAACATCAGCGCCAGGCGCTGCGCATCGTGCTCGGCATCGTCCAGTGCATCGTCGGCGGTGGCCCGCAGCTCGATGCAGACATGCACGACGCGGTCTTCCGAGGCGTCGCGGATCTTGACCACGCCCGTCCACCAGCCTTCGTGCCATTGGCAGTCGAGCAACATGATCTGGCCGTGCGCCTGCGCCACGACCGCCTGTCGCCGCACGGGCGAAGTCCGGTGCCAGACGCGTCGGGATGAACTCAACAGCTTGGAGAACATGGCGGCCCTTTGGTTGAAGACCAGGGAGTCCATTGGATGCGCGCGAAGCCGCGCGCGGAAGCGATGGATTTCACGCTTCGGCGGATTTGCGCAAGCGATTGGCCGAAGCGTGCAATACGCCACGGCCAGGAGTCCAGCGCCGGCAAGAAGGGCAGAATGCGCTGAGCCCGCACCCGCCCGCATCCCTGGGCAGCGGGGCTACGTCCCGAAGGAGCGGCGCATGGCGAATCGAAAGCAGACATGGGCGGCCGGCGATCTCTACGAGCCATACATGGGGCGCTGGAGCCGGAAGGTCGCGCCCGGATTCCTGGGCTGGCTCCAGGTGCCGCCGGAATCGAGATGGCTCGACATCGGCTGCGGCACAGGCGCGCTCACTGCCGCCATCCTCGACCTGGCGCAGCCCGCTTCGGTGCTCGGCATCGACCCCTCCGCTGGCTTCATCGAACACGCACGTGCGCATGCGGCGGATGCGCGAGCCTCATTCGAGATCGGCGATGCGCAGCAGCTGCCGGTCGAGTCCCATGGTTTCGATGCGGTCGTCGGCGCGCTGATGCTCAACTTCGTTCCCAAACCCGAACTCGCGGTCGCCGGGATGGCACGCGCAGCGCGCCCCGGCGGCACCGTGGCCGCGTATGTGTGGGACTACGCGGGCAGGATGGATCTCATGCGTCGCTTCTGGGAAGTGGCGGTCGAACTGGACCCCGCGGCCGCGGCCTTCGACGAAGGCCGGCGACCGGTTCAGCTCTGCCAGCCGGCGCCGCTCGAAGCGCTGTTCGTCCAGGCCGGGCTGCGCGCCGTGGAAGTGCAACCGCTCGACATCGAGACGCCGTTCCGCGATTTCGACGACTACTGGACGCCGTTCCTGGGCGGACAGGGATCCGCGCCCGGCTACGCGATGTCGTTGAGCGAGGCGGATCGCGCGACGCTGCGCGAACGTGTTCGCTCGGCGTTGCCGGTCGGGCCCGATGGGTCGATCGAACTGGGCGCGCGCGCTTGGGCGGTGCGCGGGGTCGCTGCCTGAGGGCACGGCGGCGGCTGGTATTCCCTGAGCCCGCACGGCGGGTGGCCGGCTACCATGGCCACCCGACCGGCCCCGTCGACAACAACAACGGAGACCACGCCATGCGCCTTCGCTTCTTTGCTCTCGGCACGCTCGCCTTCGCCGTCCTCTCCGGCTGCACCGGCATGACCCCGACGCCAGGACAACGCCAGCTCCTCCTGGTCGCCAACGACGAGAAGCAGTCCTGGACCGACGCCGGCGCCGTGGTGCTTGCTGCCCACGGGCGCGACAACGTGCAGGTGATCGACATCGGCACCGACCCGCTCGCGCCGCGCAACGTGGTCACGCTGCCGCTGGACAACACCATCGCCGGCCCGCCGACCAACCTCGCGATCACGGCCGACGAGAAGCTGGCGCTGGTCGCCAACTCGCTCAACGTGGTCGAGGAGAACGGCGTGCGCCGCCAGGTGCCGGACAACCGGCTGTTCGTGATCGACCTCGCCGCCACGCCGCCGAAGCTGGTCGACACGCTCGCCGTCGGCAGGCAGCCCTCGGGCCTGTCGATCAACCGCGCGGGCACGCTGGCACTGGTGGCCAACCGCGCCGACAACTCGGTCAGCGTGCTGCGCATCGCCGGCCAGAAGGTGACGCTGATCGACACCGTGGCCATGGGCGAGTCGGTCTCGCACGTGCGCTTCACGCCCGACGGCCGGCGCGCGCTCGCCAGCAAGTTCCCCAACCACAAGGTCGCGATGCTAGAGGTCGAGGGCGAGAAGGTCAGCTACAACAAGCTCGATTTCGCCGCCGGCCTCTGGCCCTACAACCTGGACGTGACACCCGACGGCAAGCTCGCGCTCACGGCCGACAACGGCAACTCGGGCGCCTCCGACGGCCAGATCGACACGGTGAGCGTGATCGACCTCGAAGCGAAGCCGCCGCGCGTGATCGACAAGGTGGTGGTCGGCGACGGTCCCGAAGGCCTGGCCGTCAGCCCGACCGGCAAGTTCGCCGTCGCGGTGCTGCTGCGCGGCAGCAACTCGGCCAAGAACGCCTACTTCTACAACCGCAACGGCTCCGTGGTGGGCTTGCGGATCGACGGCCGGAAGGTCACGCGCACCAACGAGGTCGAGGTGCGCGGCCTGCCGGAGGGCGCGGTGTTCAGCGCCGACGGCAAGTACCTCTACATCGGCAACTTCATCGACCAGGACATCACGATCCTGCGCGTGGACGGCGACACGCTCGTGCCGACAGGCAAATCCTTCGGGCTGGCCGGGCATCCGGCCGCCATGCGGGGCCGCGTCACGCATTGAAGCGCACTAGCCGGACGGCATCCGCTCGAATGCCTGCAACGAAGGATCGATGGTGTCCCACGCCAACCCGCGGACGCCATAGGTGAGGGCCTGCGGCACGAAGCGGGCCGGGTCGTCCAGGCTGCCTGCAGGGACCGCGATCAGCTCCGGTGTCGCGGCAAAGCGCAGGTAGACCGGCGTTCCGCAGACCGGGCAGAAGGCGTGGACCTTCACGTTGCCGTTGTCGGCGGCGACCTGCCAGTGGGTCGCCTCGCCGGTGATCGTCATCTCGGCGCGCGCGGGAAAGGTCAGCCAGGAACCGTGCCCGGTGCCGCTGCGCCGCCGGCAGTCGCGGCACTGACAGTGGTTCTGGAAGACGGGCGCGTGCTGGGTTGCGTAGCGGATCGCGCCGCACGCGCATCCACCGGTGTAGGGCTGGGTCATTGGAACAACTCCCGATGCAGGCCGACCAATCAGGCCACTTTGGGCTTGGCGAAGACATCGATGCCCTGCCCCGTTTCCAGCAGGGACTTCAGGCTGGAAAGAACGGCCGGCCAGCCCTGCTGGATGCCTTTGGCCATCCCGCTGCCGGCCTCGAGTTCGTCGTGGGTGACGGTCAGCCGCACCATCTCCTCGTATGCCACGACGTCGAAGCTCACGCGGCTGTAGCTGGCCGGATCGGCGGCCTGCGAGGCGTTCGCCCACGTGATGACCAGTCGCGTCGGCGGCGCGACCTCGACCACCTTGCCGACCAGTTCGACCGTGCGCTGCTCGTTGGCGCGCACGTGCTCCCAGGTCGATCCGGGCTTCCAGTCGGAGACGTTCTCGTGGCCCCAGTAGCGCCGCGCGATCTCCGGTTTCGTGATGGCCTCGAACACCTTTTCAGGCGTCGAGCGGATGTAGGTCACATACACGAAGCTGGTCTTCTCTTGCGGCGACGCCGGTGTAGCCGTCGGCTGGGAATACTTTTCATTCATCGTCAATCTCCTTCGAGTTCCTTCTTCAGGTCGTGCAGCAGGCTGAGCCGCTGGCGTTCGAACTTCCGCACCCACCGCTCGTAGACCTCGTGCAGCGGCACCGGGTTGATGAAATGCAGCTTCTCCCGGCCACGCCAGATCGTGCTCACCAGATTGGCCTCCTCGAGGACCCCGATGTGCTGGGTGGCCGATTGCCGCGCCATGTCCAGGTGCTCGCAGAGCTCGCCCAGCGTCTGCCCGTTCCGCTCGTACAGCAGGTCGAGCAGCTTTCTGCGGGTCGGGTCGCCCAGCGCCTTGAAAATCTTGTCAGCGTCCATCCGTGGTGTTCGTGCGTGAGGAATGATATGCAGGTAAATACCTGCATGTCAAGCAGCGCATCGGCCTGCTGGAGCGCCGAGGGGCGTTGCCTTCAGGCACCGTTCTTCTCAACGGGCGCGCTGCAGCCGCGCGAAGCGCGCGATCATCCACGGCCCCAAGAGCGCACCCAGGCCGACCGAACTCCAGCGCGACGGTGGCCCTGCGCGAACACCGCGAAGACCAGCGCCGCGATGGAACCGAGCGCGCTGCCGACCGCCAGCACCCGGTGCGCGCCGACCCGATCGGCGAGCAGGCCGACTGCGGACAAGGAGGCCAGGTAGCCCAGATGCCAGGCGCTCTGGATCGAGCCGGCCTGCGCGGCCGTCATGCCCCAGTCCTGCATCACGAAGGGCAGCACGCCCGAGTAGGCGGTGATGATCTGCAGCGCCTGCCGCTGGTGCTCTTCGAGCCGGCGGCCAACACGCGCCGGCTGATCGCGAGCTGAAGGTGAGCCGGCTGCAGCCGCGCATGGCGCGCACGCTGGCGCTGGTCATGCGGCGCGACAAGCCGGTCGGCAGGGGCATGCGGCTGGTGCTCGACACCATTGCAGCGGCGGGCAAGGCGAGGCCGGCTCGCGAAGTCCGGCCCGGTTGAGCAGCGTGCCGCCGCCGTCGATACGAGGAATCGCGGCCGGTCAGCGCGTCGGCGTGGCGTCGGCTCGCATCATCAGCTCGGCCGCCCTCGTTGAAAGACCGGCTCCGTCCGCGGCAGGCTGCGGCGGATCTTCCAACTCGGGGTACATGTCCGGCGACACCCGCTCGGGCGAACGCGCGTGCTCATGATCGGGATGGTGCCGGTGGCGCTCACGCCCTCCTAACGCCTCGTCTCAAGGAGGTTTCCTGCCAACCGCCGCTGCGTCGGAAACAGCGACCAGCCCCAGCGCTGCTGCGCGTAGCCCCAGAGCCCCTGCTTGAAGAAGAGGGTGACCACGATCGCCAGCAGGCCGAGGCCCAGCAGGTACCAGGTGCCGTAGTCGCTGAAGAACTTGTTGAGCGCCCAGAAGATGAGCGCGCCCACCAGCGGCCCTTCGATGCGGCCGATGCCGCCGATCACCACCATGAAGATGGCGAACGCGGTCCAGTTCACGCTGAAGGCGGCGTCGGGGCTGATGCGCAGGTTGCCCACGAAGTAGAGCGCACCCGCGAGGCCGGCGCCGAATGCCGCGACCACGTACACCGCGAGCTTCATGCGCACCACCGGAATGCCCTGCGATTCGGCCGCCACCTCGTTGTCGCGGATCGCGAGCAGGGCCAGGCCGCGCTTGCTGCGCAGGAAGACGTAGACCAGCGCGATCGCCGCCACCACGCAAGCCAGCGCCATCCAGTAGGTCACGCTCTCGCGCGTCGCGCGCTCGATGCCGCGCAGGGCCGTGAGCGTGGTGCCGGAGCCGCCGCCCACGGCCGAAACGTTGGCGAAGCTCAGCCGGAACACCTCGGCGATCACCCAGGTGCCGATCGCGAAGTAACCGCCCGAGAGGCGGAAGGCGACGAAGGACACCGGCACCGCGATGGCCCCTGCCGCCAATGCGCCGAGCGGAATGGCGATGAAGGGATTGACGCCGGCGAAGTTGCCGAGCATCAGCATCACGTAGCCGCCGAAGCCGAAGAAGGCCTGCTGGCCGATGCTGACCATGCCGCCGTAGCCGGCGAGCAGGTTCCACATCATCGCGAAGATGAAGTAGCAGGCGATCTCGACGAACTCGCGCATCCAGCTCGATTCGCCCCAGAAAGGCAAGCTGGCGGCAAGGGCAACCAGCGCGGCAGCCACCACCAGCGCGGCGCG
This sequence comes from Variovorax sp. Soil_C_33, assembly GCF_057656935.1. NCBI lineage: Bacteria > Pseudomonadati > Pseudomonadota > Betaproteobacteria > Burkholderiales > Comamonadaceae > Variovorax > Variovorax sp. Soil_C_33. The sequence goes on along the minus strand of NZ_JBDGJK010000029.1, from coordinate 3,887 downwards.
GCTGGCGGCTGTGCTGCGCACCACGTCGAAGGCCGGGTTCGGGGTCAAAACCGGATTCCTGGTCATCGCATCAGCCTCGTGTTTTCGGAAAGAGCCCCTGCGGCCGGAGCACCAGCACCAGCAGGAAGACGATGTGCCCGACCCAGATGCCCCAGCCCGGATCGATCCGGAAGCCGATCTGCTGCGACAGGCCGAGGATCATGGCGCCGGCCAGCGTGCCCCAGAAGGAGCCCATGCCGCCGATGATGACCGCCTCGAAGGCGAACAGCAGCAACAGCGGTCCGTCCGAAGGCGACACCGTCGTGCGCATGCCCTGCAGCGCGCCGGCCACCGCGATCAGCACGAAGGCGATGGCGGTGGCGAAGGCATAGACCTCCTTCGCATCGAGCCCCATGAGCTCGGCGATCTCGCGGTCGTCCGACACGGCGCGGAATGAGCGGCCGAGCGCCGTGCGCGCGAAGAGCCATTGCAGCGCCGCCGTCGCGAGCACCGCGATCGCGAGCACCACCAATGGCAGCACGCCCAGCGACAGCGACTCGCCGAACCGCAGCCCCAGCGTGTTGAGGCCGCCGGTCTCGATCGAGCGCGGATCGGCCGAGAACAGTTCCAAGAGCAGGTTCTGGATCACGATCGAGAGGCCGAAGGTCACGACCAACGAGGGCAGCGGGTCCTTGCCCAGCGTGCCGTTGAGCACGTAGCGCTGCAGCGCATAGCCGAAGCCGAAGGCCAGCGGCAGCACCGCCAGCGCGACCCCGAAGGGCACGCCGCCGGCGAGCGTGGCGCCGGCGATCACCGCGAAGGCGCCGAGGATGATGAAGTCGCCCTGCGCCGTGTTGGTGAGCCGCATGACGCCGAACATCAGCGACTGGCCCAAGGCGAACAGGGTGTAGAGGCCGCCGAGGAGGATGCCCTGGAGGACGATTTCGAGCATGGCCGCTAGACGCCGAAGTAGGCTTGGGAGATCTGCTCGCGCGTGAGCACGCCCGAACCACCCGAGAGCGAGACGCGGCCCTCCTGCAGGCAGTAGATGCGCTGCGACACGCGCTGCGCCATGCCCACGTCCTGCTCGACGATCACCACCGTCATGCCTTCGCCGGTGATGGCCGGCATGGCGGCGTAGATCTCGCGGATCACGATCGGCGCCAGGCCCAGCGAGAGCTCGTCGCACAAGAGCACCTCGGGATTGCTCATCAGCGCGCGGCCCAGCGCCACCATCTGCTGCTGGCCGCCCGAGAGCGAGGTGCCGGGGTCGTGCCGCTTGTCGGCGAGGAGGGGGAACAGCGCATAGAGGCGCTGCAGGTTCCATGGCCCCTTGCGGCCGGTGTGGCCGCCGATCAGCAGGTTCTCTTCCACGCTGAGGCTTGCGAACAGGCGCCGGCCCTCGGGCACCATCGCGAGCCCGCGCTTCACGATCTCGCCGGGCGCGAGGCTGCCGATTGCCTCGCCCTTGAAGTGCACCGCCTCGCGCGGCGCCCGCACCAGGCCCGTCAGGCACTTGAGCAGCGTGGACTTGCCCGCGCCATTGGCACCGATGACCGCGACCAGCTCACCCTGCGCCAGCTCGAAGTCGATGCCGAAGAGCGCCTGGGCGTCGCCGTAGAAGGCCTTCAGGCCTCGGGCCGTGAGCAGCTTCGTCATCAGGCCTCCATCCCCATGTAGACCCTGCGCACTTCCGGATCGCCCATCACCGCCCGCGGCTCGCCTTCCGCCAGCTTCTGCCCGAAGTTGATGACGAAGAGCCGATCGGCCAGAGAGAGCAGCGCATGCACCACGTGCTCGATCCAGATCATGGTCACGCCGCGCGCCTTGATCTGCTTCAACTCTTCCACCAGTTGCTTCGCCTCGGGCTCGGTCAGCCCGCCCGCGATCTCGTCGAGCAAGAGCAGCCTGGGCCGCGTCGCCAGCGCACGCGCCAGCTCGAGCCGCTTGCGATCGAGCAGGGTCAGGCCGCCGGCCGGCTTGTTGGCATGCGCCATGAGGCCGGTTTCGGCCAGCACCTCCTGCGCCGTCTGCCAGGCCTCGCGCTCGGCCTGGCCGGCGCCGAAGCAGGCGGCCGTGACCAGGTTCTCGAACACGCTCATGTGGCCGAAGGGCTGCGGCACCTGGTAGCTGCGGCCGATGCCGGCATGGCAGCGCTGGTGCGGCTTGAGCGTGGTGATGTCGCGCCCTTCGTATTCCACGCGCCCGGCGTCGACGCGCACGTCGCCCGAGATCAGGTTGAACAGCGTGGTCTTGCCCGCGCCGTTCGGCCCGAGGATGCCCAGCGTCTCGCCCTCGGCCACCGCGAGCGTGATGTCGTCGGTGACCTTGAGCGCGCCGTAGGACTTGCAGACGCCGTGCAGCGCGAGGATCATGGCTCACCCCCAGGCTTCGCGCACTTCGTGTCGCTTCGCCAACCCCCTCGCCGGGGGCAACACCAGCGGCCCGGCAAAGCCGGTTCCGCGGTGTTCCTGGAAGGGAGCGACTTCATGTCGAAAGTGGCTTCAAGGTCCCGCCGGCCGGAATGCTCTTGGCGGCCTCGTTGTTGACGATGGTGAGCTCGACCTTGTACTTCTGGCCCTTGTTCCACTGGCCCAGTACCAGCGGCGTCTTGCTCACGTTCTTGAACGGGCCCTGCCCGCCCCACTTCACCGGGCCCACCACCGTGTCGAGCGAGGTCGCCGCAACCGCATCGCGCACGTCCGCCGCCTTGGTCGACTTGGCGCGCGAGAGCGCGTTGGACGCGACTTCGAACAAGGCATGCGCAAAGCCGATCGGCTGTGTCCATTGCTTCTTCGCGCCGGCCTCGTAAGCCTCGGCCAGCGACTTGGCGCTCTGCTTCGTGAGGCTCGAGGTGAAGGGATGCGACGGACTCCACCACACCTCGGTCGACAGGCCGTGGCCCAGATCGCCCAGCGCCTCGATCGCGCCCGGGAACAGCAGCGCCTTGCCCAGCGTGATGACCTTCGGCTTGAAGCCCTGCTGCCGCGCCTGCGTGAGGAAGGTCTTGGCATCGGGCGGGATCACCACGCCGGTCACGATCTCGACGTTGTCGCGCTTGAAGGCCGCGATCTGCGCGCTGAAGTCCTGCGTACCGTTCTGGAAGCGGCCCGGATCGGTGAGCGTGAAGCCCATCTGCGCCAGCGGCTTCGGGAAGCCGAGTTCCTTGTCGCCCCAGGCATTGCCGTCTCCGTCGTTGGGGAACAGGCCGCCGACCTTCTTGTTGGTTTCGACCGTCTTCCAGCCGTTGGTGAAGTTGGCGATGACGTCTTCCAGCCCCCAGAACACGTGGTAGGTCCAGGCAAAGCCCTTGGCCGGATCGCCCTTGCGGCCGAAGAACCAGGGCTGCCACGGCACCACGCTGGAGACGCAGGGCACTTCGTTGAGCTCGCAGGCATCGCTCACCGGATTGGCCGTCTCGGGCGTGCCTGCCGTCAGCACCAGCGCCACCTTGTCCTTCAAGATCAGGTCGTTGGCGACCTCGCCCGCGCGGTTGGGATTGGATTGGCTGTCCTTCAGCACGATCTGCACCGCGTACTTCTTGCCGCCGACGCTGATGCCGTCCTTGAAGGCGGTCTTCATCTGCTCGATGACCCACCTGTCGGCCTCGCCGAAGGGCGCGAGCGGCCCGGTCTGCGGCGACACGTAGCCGATCTTCAGCGTGTCGGCGGCGAACACCAGCGGCGCGGCGCCGCTCGCGGCGAGCGCGGCCGCGGCCTGGGTGAACTGTCTGCGATTGAATGTCATGGTTGTCTCCTTCTTTTGCTTCTCTTCTTGCACACGGGATCTCAGGCCGGCGACTCGCCCTCGAAGGCGCGCTGCAGCAACGCGCGGATCGCCTCGCGTTCCACCGGCCGCGGATTCCAGTACGGGTTGGCCGCCGCGATGTCCGCTGCGCGATCCAGGTC
>NZ_JBDGJK010000028.1:0-52283 GCF_057656935.1 Variovorax sp. Soil_C_33 | reverse complement strand
TCGGCTACGTCAGCCCGATAGAGTTCGAGAAAGCTCAAAAAGCTTAGGCCGGTGTCCACGAAACCGGCAGCAGCCCAACAATCGCTTGAACCAGGGAGGTTGCGGACCCGCCATCCCTGAGTCGGATTGCACCCGAACACCTGCGGGCCGCTACGCCTTCGACGCGGTGCCCCGGTCCGCGAGCTCCCTGATGCGCAGGTCGACCAGCGAGCGCCAACCCTTGAGGTCCGAGCTTCGTCCGTACCGGCGGCGCTCAGCCCTGGGTCCGCGCTGGCCCCGTCAGCCTCACCTTCGCAACGGCGAAAGCATCGACGGTGGGGAGCCCGTTCGAGACGATGTCCGATTTGCAGCCTGCCGATGCCAACGGCGTCATGCTGCCCTTGGGCTTCAGCTCCCGCATCGTGCGATCCCTTTTCGCCCTGGGTCGACGGCCAGGCGGGTCGAAGCTTCCCGGCGCTCGGGCGCTTCGCGCATGAGACCATCTGCGTGGACCCCGTCCAGCGCGCCTTGTACATGACGGAAGACGCCGATGGAGGCCGCTTCTATCGGTTCGTCTGCGACCCCGCCGACTGGCCTGTCGGCGCCGTGCGTCCCAGGCTCGAGCTCGGCCGGCTGTGAGCGGCTCAGCGTGGGCGGCAACTTTGCCGGCGGCCGCGGTACCGGCACGGACGCGTTCATGCGTGGCCACCCGCGGCAAGCGAGGCCGCGGCGGCGAGCATCCAGCGCCTGCGCGCGGACGATGCCAGCTGCCCACATTGGAGGATCGCTGCCGGGCCCGCCCGAACGTCGTGATCAGCGGCGCGCGCGCGCCTCATTGCGCAGGTCCCGGATCTGATCATGGTTGCGCTCGGCGCGGTGTGCTTGGCGTTCCACGAAGCTACGGACCTCGGGCGGCAGGTTCTGTTTCAGCGCCTTTCGGTAGTGCGCTACCGCTGCGTCCTCTGCGCGCTCGCACTCCTCGAGCATCGACAGCTCGCTAGCGCCCATGGCGGCTTTTACATGGACCCAGCCGCGATGTAACGCGCCGCTGGTCGTGCCGCCTTCAGCCGGGGTGCCGCGGAAACGCAAGATCAGTTGCACCAGCTCATCGGCGGCCTGATGGCACTGCTCGGCGCGCTGATGGAACAGCTGCTGCAGATTCGTCGCCTTCACCTCGCCGCAGGCCTTGAAGCCAAGCTCGTCGTCTCGCGCCGCTTTCAGCAGGTCGTTGAGCACGTCGACCAGGTCGTCGTTGTCCAGTACTTCTCCGGGTTCGGTGCTCGCGTCGGAATCCCCGGTCCTGAAATACATGCTCTCCGTGCGGTCCCAAGCTGCACGCGTGGCAGGGCGTGCCTGTTCCCAATCCAAGCTGGAGGTTCCGCGCTTGAGATTCCATAGATCGGGAAGGGATGCTTCGAAGGTTTCGAGGTCGACATCGCCTTCGGCTCGGCGGGACCAGCCCAATTCGTACGCTGGGTGATAGTCCTCGTAACTGCGGCCCGGCTCGTAGTAGGACTCGCCGGCGTAGCGTTCGCGCCAGTAGGCCTCTTCGACCGTGGGATTGACGCGTTCGGCGACCGCCTTGCCGCCCAGACCGCCAACGGCCGGGCCTGCTGCAGCCGCACCGGCGGCGCCGAGGCCCGTGCCTTGGGGATGTGCGCCTGGTGCGCTAGCAAGGGGGTCGCGGTTCTCATCCTGAGACGGATGCGGTTCCTTGTCATTGGTCATGAGGCGCACTCCTCGGAGTTCTCATATCCTGCGCGCGAGAGAGTTGGAGCTTCCCTGGTCGGCGCCGATGGTGGACCGCGCGAACTGGCGCCGTCGTCATCAAGCCATGACAGCGGCTGTAGGCTTTCGCCCGCGAGCCTGCGATGAAGCCACGATGGTCACGCACGCGTGCGATCTCCATGCCAACTCGACGCGCTGCGAGGGTCGTCCTACGCCCCGAAGCGCCATCAACCGGCCCCATCAGTGCTCAGAAGTCGCACGTTCCGGTTTGTGGCAAACCGCCACGCGAGCGAATGCTGAAGGGATTCATCATGAACAAGGACCAGGTTGCAGGCCGGATCGACAAGGCGAAGGGAAAGGTCAAGCAGGTGGCTGGCAAGGTAACAGGCAGCGAGAAACTGAAGGACGAAGGAACCGTGGACGAGGCCGCTGGGACGGTGCAATCAACGTACGGCGACACCAAGGAAAAGGCCAAGGACGCGATCAAGAGCGGCGCCAGGAAGCTCTGAGACTTCGCCGAGGGGTTTTGATGGGCGTCGCGGCGCAATCAGAAGGGGCCGTAGAAGCCGCAAGTGAACCGCGCCCTCGCGCCCTGATCCCGAGGCACACACAGAACCGAGAGCTGATCGGCACCGACATCACCAACCTTGCTGCGGTCTGCCCGGGGCGCTTTGGCTGGGCGAACACGAAGGCCGACATTGCGGCTGCACTCAACCCCGAAACTGCTTGGCCGCGAAGGCCCAGGTCATGCGTGAAGCATCGGGCCCCTGCCCGTCGCTGTAGGGCTGCTTCGAAGCGCCGCCGCTCCAGGCATGCCCCAGGCGCGCCACTTCGACCAGCGTGGCTACCGTGTTGCCGCGTCGCTTGAAGTCGGTCACGTTCGCCGAATACCGGCTGCCGCGCTGAACGCTGCGTCCTTTGCCCGCACGGGCGCCTGCCGCGTCGGCCCACGCCTGCACCGCTGCATGACCGTTGCTGGCCGCCACCACGCGATCCAAGCTGCCGTGGATCACCATCAACGGAGGCCATGATGCGGCCATGATCGCCGGCGTGGCCAGCAGCGGCCTGGTGACCCGATGCCCATGCATGGCCCCCAGCGCAGACAGGGGCGAATGCGCGGTACCTGGCGGTATGCCGGAATGCATCACCACCGCCCTGAAGCGCTCCGGGTGCCGCGTGACCAGCAGTGCCGCCATGCTGGCGCCCGCCGAGAGGCCTGCCACCGCCACGCGCGTGCGGTCCACCGCGTACATCAGGCAGACCTGGTCGATCGCCTTCATGATCAACGCCGCTTCGCCGTAGGCGCGTCCGGACGACGTGTCGAACCAGTTCCAGCAGCCCTGGGAATTCGACATGCGGTCTTGTTCCGGATACAGCACCAGAAATCGCTCGCGCGCCGCAATGCGATTCATCCGCGTGCTGCTCGCGAAGCTCTTCGCGTCCTGCCCGCAACCGTGCAGCATCACCATCAGCGGCAGCCGCTCTGCGAACTTGACGTCAGGCGGCCGGTAGAGCCGAAAGCGGCGCAGCCCGGCCGCCCCCATCGCCACGCCGGAGATCCATTGTCCTGCGCCCGCCGGCGGGCGGCCAGCGCTCGGCTTGAGAGCGGCGCTTACGGCTCGCGTGTTCGCGCGCAAGGTATGGCGCGTGATCGCCGCGACGCTGCGCGCAAAGATGCCGGCCCACGCCGAGGTCTTCTTTCGTCTTGCCATTCAACGGCGCGTTCTTCTCCTCGCGGGCGGCCGCGTGGGTTTGCCGCTCCAGAAATCCACGATCTGCTTCACGGCCTCGGCCTGGGTCGTGGCAATCTGGCGCTTCGCGGCGCCCGTCGCGTAGCCGCGAGCCGAACCCATCGTCTTGTTGGCGGCACTGAGCCACATGCTCATCAACGGGTTTTTCTTGGTCCAAGGATTGCTCATAACCACTTTCTTGCGGCCGAAGGCCGAATGCGAACCAGTGTGGCCACCGAGCCTTAGCGGCAGTGAAGCAGTTAGCTCAAACTGAGGTCGACCGTGTCCTACGCATGACCCTCGGTGAAAGCCCCGAGGGGTGTGGTAGCACCGGGCCAAACGCGCCTGCTGATCGTGAAGTTTCCGTCCAACTCCGTGATGGACGGCGCGGCATTCGATCCCGCGGCGGCAGACCGAGTATGCGCCGGGTGTGGCCGAGCTGCTCGAAGCCGAGCATCCCGGCATGCGGGCGACGGACTCGATCGACTACGACACGTGCTGGACGGCGAGATCTGGCTGGAGCTGGACGACAGCGGCATGTCGCGCATGCTCGCCGGCGACATCGCCATTCAGTTCGGCACACACCATGCATGGCGCAACAGGAGCGATCGGCCAACCACGATGGCATTCCTCCTCATCGACGCATGTCGCGCCTGAATCGGTTTGACAGGAGTCGACCCGCGAGTCAAAAAACCCTTGCCTCGGGGTTCCTTAATGCTCACCTTGGTGTGTATGGTCCACCCGCCACGTGTCCGGCGTGCGGAACGTTCCTGCCTGGCTTGCCCTTCACAACTCGTCCGTCGCTCAGCCGAACTCTGGCGAGCCGATCAGCATTCGTCGGATCGGCGGCCATGAGCGCTCCGAGGCTGACCCAGGTTTCCCACGTCTGTTTGGGGCGTAGTCGCACAGGAAGCGGTCGCTGGAAGTGGTCTGGGGCCACTTGCCCCTTCACCGTCTCTATCCACACATGCGTGATCTCGGCATCCTGGGCCAGGGAGACGTTGGTAACGTTGACGAAGAGGGCCACGGTACCTGGCTCGCCATCCTTTCCGAAGAACTGTCCGAGATGGGTGCGCACCCGTACGTGCGTTGTCAGGCCGAGAATTCGAAACGACCAATCAAGAACCGGAGGTATGACCGAGGTCCAAGACATGTGCCCCTCACTCTCGCGTGCGTGCCCAGGGGAGTGCCTTCGCTCACTTTAACCGCCTGATTGCGAGATCGCGATGGAAGTTTGTCTCGCCCACGTGGAAATCGAAGCCGAGTTGGTATCTGGTGGCCACTAGCGGATTCCCGCCACCACCGGCCCAGCGTCTGGGCAGATCCGGATCCGGCCGCGCCATGGGAATGGCGCGGCTCGCCGGTGGACCTCGAGCGCTGAAACGCCGCGCCGTCCCGCGAACACAGTGCGCATCGAATCGCGCGCTGCGCGAGGCTACTTCTTCGGCCAAAGCAGCGGGCATGCTCCTATGGGCCAATCATCGCGAAGTCGACCCCCGCTTCACTCTGCCGCTACGGCTCGGAATGTATGTTGAATGATGGAGTCCGAGGCGGCATAGCCGGCACCCCTGAGCAGGCTGGTATCGTTCGATTGGAACTTGCAGTAGGCCGGCACCGGCGCGAGAGACCTGCTTATGCCGAAGGCGAATTTCATGGCGCGCTCCTGATTCGGCTCGATCGTGACGATGGTCACGGCGTCCGGAGTGGGGGTGCCGTCCGGCTGAGTTTCCTCGGTGTGATAGGTGACGGTCACTTCCCTCGCGACAGTGCCCAGGTTCAAGAGCGTACACGCGCCAGTTTGATTGGTCTCCAGGAAGAAGGGTGGCGTCGCCAGGACCGTCGGCGCCCGTCGGCCCGCGCCGCCGGAGCGTTCCTGATGGCCCTCGTTCTGGTCGGCCGATGCAGGAATCGATGTCGCCATCGATGCGATGGCTGCCAAGATGCATGCGGCCGCCGCCCGATGAGCGAACCCGCGCGTTGTGCTTCGTGCTGCCGAAGAAATCAAGGTGTTCATGACTAGGTCTCCATCTGCGGGCTTCACTGGGCCACGATGGTGCTAAGAATGCGGTCGCCCTCCCGGATCGCGGCGCTCGCCCGGAGCACGCTGGTGTCTGCCGATTCAAAAACGCACCAGTTCCCCGTCGGAAAAGGCACCACCCTCGGGACGCTGAAGGTAAAGGACCGGATGGGCCCCGGCGGCAGCGTGATGGTTTCGACAATGTCCGGAAAGGGCCCTCCCCCGCCGATGAGCCTGAACTCCGTGTGCATGGTCACGGTGACTTGCTGAGGCGCCGTGCCCACGTTCGTGACCGAACAGACGAAACTCTGGAGGTTGTTCCAGTACAGCGGCGGCGTCGCCAGGAGCGTCGGGGGCTTCCTGCGCGATCCGCGGTCGTCATCTGCGCGTTCGTTCTGGTCGGCCGATGCGGGAATCGATGCCGCTATCAAGCCGAGGGCAGCCGCGGCGCAGGCGGCCACCCGATGCGCAAGCCGGCGGCCGGTGCCGCGCGCGGCTGAGGGAACAAGCTCTTTCATGGCTCGATCTCCAACTGAGGTGCCGCAGGGCGGACGACTCGAATGTGCGGCGGAAGTCGAGCCGGGGCGCACGCTGCTGGCCGTACGACGACGGCGGTCGTCGAGATGGGCATGCCCGTGGTGGCGAAAGTGTAGGCGTCACTGGACGGAGTTCAAGCTCAGAACTGGGGTTGACAGCCGGGGCCGTTTTTTCCCATTGGGTTGCCCAGGCCGGAGTTGACGATTTGTTCACCCCCTCGGAGGACCAGCCCGTGGAAAACAAGGGAGGTGAATCGCGGAACCCCGACGCCGTGCGAGGTGCCGCTCGGTTGCCCTCCGAACAGGCAAGCGGCGACATCGGGTGGGGATGCGGCCAGCGAACGGGCTTGATGGTGGCCACCAGCTGTGCGAGTTCGGGGAGATTCACGGGAATTGGCGGAATCCATCTCAGGTCCCTCTTCCGCGTCGCCAATGGTTTCTTATTGGGCCCCGCAGAGGCCGTCTCGATCTGCGCGATCAGTTCCACGCTGGCTACGAGTCGGAGGCTGCGTTCAACCGCGCATTCAAGCGCCACTTCGGCTTGCCGCCTGCAGCATGGCGCAAGAAAGCAGCATCGCCGCCCGTCGATGCCGCTTCGCCGACACCGGCTTTGCTTCTCATCGACGCGGACCCAGGACCTCAGGGTTCACCACGTTGATCGGGTTGCCGCCGGCGTACGCAACGATCTGGTCGAAGACGTCGGTGAACTGGACTTCGTACTCGTCGCGCGACACGTAGCCGATGTGAGGCGTGCAGATCACGTTGTCCAGCTGCAGCAGCGGATGGCGCGGATCCAGCACCGGTTCTTCTTCGTAGACGTCGACCGCAGCGCCGCCGGGCCGGCCGGCCTTCAAGGCGGCGACCAGCGCCCCCGGCGCGATCAGGGCGGCGCGGCTGGTGTTGACCAGCAGCGCCGAAGGCTTCATGCGCGCCAGGTCCTCGACCCCGACGATGCCGCGTGTGCGGTCGACCAGGCGCAGATGCAGGCTCACGACATCGCATCGGCCGAAGAAATCGGCCTGACTCTCGGCCACGCGATGGCCGTCCGCCCGTGCGCGGGTCAGCGAGGCTTCACTCGACCAGATCAGCACCTCCATGCCGAACGCCCTCGCGTAACGGGCAACCTCGCTGCCGATGCGGCCGTATCCGAAGATGCACAGGGTCTTGCCTCGCAGCGTGGTGCCCACGCCGATCTGCCAGCGTCCGGCCTTCATTGCGGCCACCTGCTGGGGGATCTGGCGCGCCGCGGCAAGCACGAGCGCCCAGGTCAGCTCCGCTGCGGCGTAGGAGGGCGTGCCGGCATGCTGGCTCAACGACACCACGATGCCAAACCGGGTGCAGGCATCGACATCGATATGGGGATACACGCTGCGCTGGCTGATCAGGCGCAGCTTCGGCAAGCGCGCAAGCAGCGGTGCGCGGATCTGGGTGCGCTCGCGAATCAGCACCAGCGCCTCGGTGTCGCCCAGGCGCTGCGAGAGCCCTTCGTCGTCCTGCACGTGGTCGTTCCAGACGCTGACCTGATGGCCCTCGAGCTTGCGGAAGCACTCCAGGGTGCGCAGCGTGTCGAAGTAGTCGTCGAGGATGGTGATCCGCATGGCGGGCTCCAATCGATGGCTGACGGTTCGCCGGCGAAGCGCGATGCGCTCGAGCGCAGGAGGTTAGCAGCTCGTCGTGCAAGCTTCGCCAGCATGAGCTGGTCGTCGGCGGGCCGCGTGCACTGATGGAGGGTCCAGCCTTCCTTCCATCGCTCCCACATCAATGCTTTCTGGCCATCCGTATAGTAGGTTCGTGTCCTGTATTTCACCTCAAGACAAACGGCGCCGATGAAGCGCCGTTTGAGTGCCTACAGACGACTGCACGCCGGTACATGCCTCACGCCTGATTGTTGGCTCACCCGCAGGTGGTGCAAACGCCCGATTGCGGCGGACGCGCTTGACCATCATAGTCCCCCAATGGCGGATAGAGCGCGCCAGGGAAAGGACTGAGGAGAAGTGCAATGGCCACAAAGCTGCGCGCAATCAAGGCTGACATCACGGAGTTGCAGGTTGACGTTATCGTCAACGCTGCGAACTCGAGATTGCTGGGCGGTGGCGGCGTCGACGGCGCCATTCACAGTGCTGCGGGTCCCGAACTGCTCGAGGCGTGCCGTGCACTGAGGGGCTGCGCCGCCGGCAACGCGAAGCTGACGAAGGGGTTTCTGCTGCCAGCGAAGCATGTCGTGCACGCGGTAGGACCTGTGTGGCAAGGCGGCAAGCAGAATGAGCCCGAGCTGCTCGCCTCGTGCTATCGCCGTGCGCTGGAGCTTGCGACGCTGGTCGACGCCAAGACCATTGCGTTTCCGTGCATCAGCACTGGCGTCTATGGCTATCCCGTCAATCAAGCGGCGCGCATTGCAGTCACCCAGGTGCGGGCGTACGTCTCAGAACACGGTGAGTTGGAGGAAGTAGTTTTCTGCTGCTTCTCGGACAAGGACCTCGCTGTGTACGAAGCGTTGTTGTAATCGCCGGCACGGTCCTCGGCGACACCTCCTGCGATGCGTCGTCATGATGGTTTGGCGTGCTTGCGGGGAACCAGCCAGAAATGCTGGAAGGGAGGCCTCAACTTTAGCCGCGCCGTCGCCTGGAGCGCTGCCTTGTGGCTAGATCAGAGGACCGGGACGAACGGCCGGTATTGGGCCGGGAGTGCCTCAAGGAAGGCGCGGGTCGATTTCAGTGCGGATGCCGGTCCCATCTTGCTGAAGGACAAGACGGTCAATTTGCCACTTGCCGAGGGTCATCGTGGCCTCGACATAGACCTTTCCCTTTCCCTTCGGTCCGCTCGCGCTGTACGCTGCACGAGCTGGGCCCAGCTGCTGCTCAAGTTCGTGCTGAGCCACCCTGCCGTGACCTGCACCACTCCCGGCACCAGCCGCGCCGAGCACATGGCCGACAACGCCGCAGCCGGCGCGGGCCCATTTCCGGATGCGGTTCCGGCGCAGCAACGCACGCTCGGTCGGGCTCTGAGTCGCAACCTCGGCTATTCGAACTTCACGTTGTGCTGCCGCACGGTGGCACCGAAGGCGTCGTACTGTGCGCGGAAGAACTCAGCGAATTTTGCGGGACTCATGCCGTAGCCCTCGAAGCCCTGCTGCACCAGCTGTGCATGCACGTCCGACCGCTTCAGCGTGTTCTGCAGCTCCAGCGACAGCTTGGCGGTAATCGCTTGCGGCAGCCCCGGCGGCCCGAAGAAGCCGGCCCATGGCGTGATGGTGAGCTTGCCCAGCCCCAGTTCGCTGCCCGTGGGCACATCCGGCAGCAAGGCGCTGCGCTGCGGCAGCAGCGTGACCAGCGCGCGAATTCGCCCTTCCTTCACGAAGCCCGGTGCCAGCGTGCCGGTGGTGAACATCATGTGGATCTGGCCGCCGAGCAGGTCGGTCATGGCTTGCATGTCGCCCTTGTAGCGCGCGTTGACCACCTTGCGTTCGCCCAGCAGCTGCAGCATGGCCAGCTCCGAGGCGCTGTTGCTCGACGCCGAGTTGTAGGCGCCCGGCTTGGCCGCCACCATGGCCAGCAGGTCGTTCACGCTTTTCGCCGGCAGGCTCGATGGCACCACCAGGAACATCGAGAACTGGCCGGCCGAGCTGATCGGCGTGAAGGCCTTGAACGGGTCGTAGGGCGGTGTCGGGCGCAGCGTGGGCGCCGCGACCATTGCGGTGTTGGTGCCCATCAGCAGCGTGTAGCCGTCGGGCTTGGCCGATGACGTGGCCTGCGCCGCGAGCACGCCGTCGGCGCCGGGCCGGTTTTCCACGATCACCTGCTGGCCGAGCTGCTTCGACAGCCCTTCCGCGATGATGCGCGTGAGCGCGTCGGCGCCGCCGCCGGGTGCAAAGCCCACGATCAGGCGCAGCGGCTTGTCTGGATAGGTCTCGGCGCCCCAGGCTGCCGCCCCGGGCAGCATGGTCAGCGAACCGCCGGCCGCAAGGGCCGCCAGTGTCAGGTTTCTGCGTCGCATTTCTTGCTCCTTTCTTCAGAAGAGATGCCGCACGCCGAGCTCCCAGCCCGACGAGCGGCGGCCACCTGCCGGTGCCACGCCGCCGCTGACGACATAGCGCGCCTGGCCGCTGTTCATGAGCCGCGCGTAGGTACCGTAGAGCGCGGTGCGCTTGGAGAGGTTGTGCACATAGCCGATGCCGAACTGGCGCGCATCGTCGCGGTTGCGCGGCATGCCGTTGGCGTTGCGCAGGCTCTCGTCGCTGCGGTCGTCCAGGGAGGCGTAGCTCACGCGAACGCGGCCGACCTCGAAGGCCGGAATGTGCGCGCCGATCTCGGCTGTGTTCTTGCGCACCGTGCCGGCCGCGAGCTTCACGGTCACCTTGTTGTAGAGCGCGAAGAACTTCGCAAAGCCTGCGTCCCAAGTGCCGCCAATGTTGGCGTGCGTGTAGTTGCCGATGGAGGCGGTGGCGTCGTAGTGGGTACGGGTCACCGCGGCGGCAATGTCGAACGCGCCCGAGGCAAAGCCGAAGCGCGCGCCGGCAAAGTTGCCGTCGTCGCGGCTCGGTGCGGTGGAGTCGTTCTCACCCGTACCGATCATCGCCATGCCATAGAAGCCGCCGAGCTTGGCCGGCAGCCAGTAGCTCACCGTGTTGCTGCCTGTGATGCCGGTGGGCAGCGGCCCCGTACCTGCACCCGCGAACGTGAGGTTGCCCGCGCGCGCCACGCCGTTGGCGTTAAAGGGATCGAAGTAGATGCTGTTGTAGTGCGTGGGAATGAAGTCGCGGCCCAGGCGCAGTTCACCCGCCTTCTCGTGCGACAGGCTCACGAAGGACATGCGGTCGAAGGTGATCGGCCCCGCCACCCCCGCGCCGCTCGTCTGGTTGTTGCTGTTGCTCGCGCGGCCGGTTCCGGTGTCGGGGTTCAGGCTGCCTTCGAGCCAGAAGCCTGCGCGCAGGCCGCCGCCCAAGTCTTCGGTGCCGCGAAATCCAAGCCGGCTCGTCGAAAGCCCGCCATTGGACAGCGCCTTGATCGAAGCTCCGCCATCGCCCTTGGTGTATTGAATGCCGAGGTCCATCACACCGAACACGGTGACGCTGGATTGCGCATACGCCGCACCGCTGCTTGCAAGCCCCAGCGCTGACCACATCAAGAATTCCTTCATGGTTTCTGTCTCCTGCTTCTTCTCTTGGTTAAAAAACTCGCAACGCGCGCAGGGCTGCGCCACCGGATGCGCGCGGGGGTGCGCACCGGTCGGCGAAAGCCGGGGTAAAAAAGGGCTTGCTAGCCCGACGGCTGGGGCCGTTCGGTGCGCACGAGCACCGCGCCCTTGGACAGCGGGCTCACGTTGCGCCGGTATTGCTGCAGCCAGCCGGTGTCGAAGGCCGGCGGCGGTGCCTGCCAGTCAGCGCGGCGCGCCTGGAGTTCGGCGTCGGTCAATGCAATGTCGAGGCGGCGTGCGTCCAGGTCGATGGTGATCACGTCGCCATCGCGCACCAGCCCCAGAGGCCCGCCGAGCGCGGCTTCGGGCGACACCTCGGCCACCACGAGCCCCTTGCAGACCAGGCCCGAAAGGTGTCCGTCGGTCAGGATTGCGACTTGGTCGCCCAGGCCCGCACCGTCAATGGCGAACACCACGCGGGAGGCCCCGCCGCCCATCGCCGGGCCGCCGCAGGCACCGGCGCCGCGCATCACTACCACCTGGCCCGACACGATCTCGCCTTTCTTCAGCGCGACAATGGCAGCATCCGAGGTCCAGAAGCACACCGCCGGACCTGTGAAGCTGCGCACCTTGCGCTCAACGATGCCGGTCTTGATGAGGCCCGACTCGGGCGCGAGGTTGCCGCGCAACAGCACGATGGCGGGCAGCGGCGCGACCGGGCGATCGATGGGGCGGATCACCTCTGCGTCGGCAACTTCGGCGTTGCGCAAGTTGTCGGCCACGGTACCTCCCGTGACGGTGGGCGCGCTTGTGTCGAGCAAGGGCGCAAGCTGCTTCATCAGCGCCCGGCACCCGCCCGCCGCTTCGAAGGCTTCGATGCTGTGATCGCCGATCGGCCGCACGCCGGCCAGCACCGGCGTTGTGGGGCCGAGTCTTTCGAAAAGGCCGTACACATCGACGCCGCACTCCCCTTCGGTCGACACCGCCTGCAGATGCTTGGCCGTGTTCAGCGAGCCGCCGATGGCCAGTACCGCGCGCACCGCATTGGCGAAGGCGCCGGGTGTGAGGATGTCGCGCGGCTTCAGGTCGTCCCACACCATCTGCACGATGCGTGTCCCGGCCGCGCGCACGTCGGCCATCATCTTTGGGCTCAGCGCCGCTACGGGCGCGCTACCGGGCAGGGCCATGCCGAGGGCTTCGCAGACGATATGCATCGAATTGGCCGTGCCCAGGCCCGAGCACACGCCCGGCCCGCGGATCGCCTCGCGGCTCATGCCCACGAGTTCTTCTACCGGCAAGTTGCCTGTGACGGCGTGCATCGCGCCAATGAACACTTCCTCGATGTCCATGTGCTTGCCGCGGTATTCACCGCTGGGCTGGTAGCCGCAGGGCACAAGCAATGTTGGAATGTTGAGCCGCGCCGCCGCCATGAGCTGGCCCGGCACGGTCTTGTCGCAGGAAGTGAGGCACACCATGCCGTCGAGCTGCGCGCCCTCCACGGCCACTTCGATGTCGTTGGTGACCAGATCGCGCGCACCGAGCATGTAAGCGCCGCGCGCGCCCGCGCCGGTGATGAAGTCGCTGGGCGCCGCTGTGCGAATTTCGAAGGGCACGCCGCCCGCGGCGCGGATCGCGGCCTTCACTTCCACCGCCACGCGGTCGAGGTGGCTGAAGCAGGCCGCGAGTTCCGACGAGCTGTTGACGATGGCGATCTTCGGTTTTTCGCAGTCTTCTTCCGCGATGCCGAGTGCGCGCCAATGCGCATTGCGCACCGACCAAAGATACGAGCCGCGCGGAAAGTTGCTGCGCAGTGGGCGGGCGGTCATGAGCGGCCTCCAGGTTTGTTCTTCTTGGTGATCTCGATCACGCCGTGATCGGCGTCCACGCGCACCCAGTCGCCGGTCTCGATGGACTCGAGAGGGTCGCGCTCGAAGTCGGTCATCGAGGGCGAGTGCGTGACCACGGCGCCGAGCGCCATCTTGGTGGTCATCTCGTTGAACAGGAACGCCGCGGGCGCGGAGTTCATGAGCCGCGTCATGTGGAACATGGCCGACCAGCCCGACGAGCCCTTGGCCCCCGGAAACACCAGCACCTTGCCCGCGAAGCTCTGGCCGCGCAGTTCGTGCCTCGTTTCAATGACGGTGCCGGTGCGCGGATCGATGCCGCCCCAGCCCGAGATGCGGTCGCGCGTGACCAGCGCCTCGCCTTCCGCCATGCCGCCGACCACCTTGCGGCCGCGAATCACGATGGTTTTCTCTTCAGTCATAACTGCATCGCTCATGCGTAGCCTCCATTCCACCATCCCGTGCACGCCGCATCGATGCATTCCGCCGTGCTGCCGAACCACGCCTGCACGCCGAGGATCGCGGGCAGGTAGTGCGCCTGCTTGGCCGAGTCGAGCGCCACGGTCTTCGTGCCCTTGGGCACGGCGCGGCTCATGGCCGAGCAGCTGTCGGACATGACGATGCCGCCCGCGTCCTCGATGATCTTCGTGTAGCCGTTGCGGTCGGCCAGCGACTTGATGGCGCGCGGCGTGAAGATCCAAAGCTCGCAATCCGGGTGCACTTTGCGCCCTTCGATGAGCTGCGCGGCCTCCCAGATCTGCTCGATGGTGTAGTGCGGGCAGCCCAGCATCACGTACTGCACCTCGGCGTCCTTGCCCGTCGCATTGATCTTCTCGTAGGTGGCGCGGCGCTCGGCGTCGCCGTAGCGCAGCACCTCCACCGGCGCACGGCCGCCGAGCGCCTGCTCGAGCGTCAGCGCCTCGGGCGTGACGCCTGCGATGTGATACATCTCCACGCCGCCTGAAGAGGATGCCGCCGCGCCGAAGTGCTTGAGCCGCGGCAGGTTGGGCACGCGCCCGATGCCGCGCTTGCTGTGCACCACCGGCACGCGCTCCTGCACATGCTCGCCGATGTAGTACCCGAGCAAGCCCCAGTCCTGCACCGATTCGACCTCGACATCGAGCTCGACCACGTGCGTGGCGCGGCGGTTCTCGTCGAGGTGGTAGCCCCAGTACGGAATGCGCCCGGTGAGCATGGCGGCGCCGGTGCTCTCGCGGCCTTCGGTATTCGTGCGTGCGCCGAGCACCGAGTTGCAATACACCACGGCCGACGATTCCATCCACGCGCAGTGCTCGCCGCGCGTGGGAATGTTGCCCACCTGATAAGGCGTGCAGGTGTTCATGATCTGCGCGCCGAGCCCCGCCGCATGGCGCTCGCTCTTGTTGTAGAACTGCACGATCTCTTCGCTCACACCCATGCGCTCGGGCTGGCCCGGGTCGAAGCCCAGCTGCAGGTGGCTCGTGAACACCTTGAACTTCGGGATCTCGACGGTCTCCTGGCTGTCGAGGCTGAACTCGGAGAACACCGCGTCCATGCCGCCGCCCTTGGCCAGGGCGAAGTCGCGCTGGAAGGGCGTGGTCGAGGTTATGGTGGCGCAGACGTTGCGCGTTTCCACCAGCCGCTCTGCGCCCAGCGCTTCGCCGTAGCGCATCAAGAGGTCCATTGCCTTCTGCACGGCCGGTCCGTCGCGGCCGTCCATCATGGCTTTTTCTTCATCGCTCAGGTGCATGGCCCTGTGTCTCCGTTCTTGTGTTGTCGTAGGGTCGGCCCGGTCGGGGCTGCTAGCCCCGCAAGGGCGTGGGCACGTGCCCGCCGATGTCGCGCGCGATGGTGAGCGCGATGTCGTGCAGGCGTGGTGCGAGTTCGTTACGCAGGCGCTCCTCGGTGAAGACGAAGGCCGCCCCGCCGCCGTTGAGCGCCATCACTTCGCCGTCGGGCCCGATGAGCGGCACCGACACCGAATTGATCTCGCGGTGGAACTCGCCGAGCGAGAGGCAGTAGCCCAGCCGCCGGGCTTCGCCGATGGCGTGCGTCATGCCGGGCGCAATGCTGTCCCACTCGGGGCCGCGCAAGAGGCGCATCGAATCGACCAGCTGTTTGCGCTGCGCCTCGGGCAGCGCCGAAAGATAGGCGCGGCCCAGGGCCGAGTTGGCCAGCGGCGCGCGCGAGCCCACGTCGAGCCGCGCCGACAGCATCGACGAGCGCGGCCGGCAGGCCTCGATCAGCACCATCTCCATGCCGTCGCGTATCGCCAGGTAGACCGAGGCGCCCACCTCCTCCGCCATCGCCTGCATGCTGGGCCGCGCGGCGGCGCGCACGTCGAGGCTGCCGAGGAACACGCGCGACAGCGACACCACGCCCGGGCCGAGCATGAAGCGGTCGGCCACCTGCGCGGCCTTGAGCATGCCCAGCGAGAGCAGCGTCGCGACGAGCCGGTTGACGGTCGGCCGCGGGATGCCTGTCATGCGCGCGATGTCGGCATGGCCCAGCACGGGGCGCGCCTCGCTGAAGCAGCGCAGCACCGAGATGCCGCGCTCCAGCGCACTCACGGTGTCGGCGCGGTCGCCGCGCGCATCGGCGGCATCGGCCGCGGAGAAAGAGGCGTCGTTTTTGTCAGTGGACATGGAGGAACCCTTTGCAAGACTCTGCAATGTAGAGGCTGGCGAAAGCGCGTCGGCCGGGTTCATGCGATTCAGATTCCGGCTTCGGCCGCGGCCCGCGCCTGTACGCCCTGCCCCGCGGCGCCTGAGCGCAGGTACACGCCCTGCGCGAGCAGCGCCGACTGCAGCTCGCCCACGTCGACGAAGCGCGGTTCGATGCCGCCCCGCGACGCCAGCGCCGCCGCCACGCCAGCGGCCTGGCCTGTGATCCAGCATTGCGGAATCTCGCGCATGAAGCCGTGCGAGTTGCGGTCGCACGAGATGTGCCGGCCGCACGCCAGCAGGCCATCGAGCTGCTGCGGCACCAGCGCGCCGTAGGGAATGGAGATGTTCGGAAACTTGGGCGACACCGCGGGCGTCACGCCCACCTCGTCGGCCAGCGCCACGCCGTCGGGCCACTGGCTGCGCAGCACCGCGCCCACGCCGGAGAGGCGCCGCGCATGGCGCACACCGATCTGCGGTGCGCTCAGCATCAGGTAGGCCTGCTCGAAGCCCGGCGCATGCGCTTTGAAGTAGTCCAGGTGCGCGGCCATCGCGCGGTGCGAGCGCACTTCCACGGCCGTGAGGTCGTCCACGTCGAGCGCCGAATAGCCCGACTGCCGAGGCCCCATGAACAGCGCCACGTCGTTGCGCCACGAGACGAAGGGCCGCTCGAACAGGCCGCACACTTCGCGCCCGCGCGCCATGAAGGCGCTGAACGCCTCGGGCTGGCCGGCCTTGAATTCGATCCAGCGGGTCATGTCCACGCCGCCGAACAGCCACGAGGTGTTCATGCAGTGGTGCACGTCGGCCTCCTCGATGTCGTTCACGAAAGCCGCGCCGGCGCGAGCGAACAGGTCGCCGTCGCCGGTGGCGTCGACCACCACGTCGGCCATGATCGCCATGCGGCCTTCCTTGCTCTCGAACACCACGCCCTTCACCGCACCGTCATGCACGATCGGAATCGCGGCCCACGAGTGGTAGATGAGCTTGACCTTGCGCTCCAGCACGATCTCCTGCGACAGCAGCTTGAGGCGCTCAGGGTCGATGGTGGGCGACCACGTGACCACGCCGTGGTAGGCGGCTGTGCGCTGCGACCAGTGCGCGGCCTTGGCCGCGTCCTGCGAGCCCCAGTCCTCGCGCGCCGGGCCGGCAATGGCGTCGGCCGGCAGGCGGTCGAACAGCTCTTCGGCAAAGCCGCGGATCACCAGTTGGCCTTCCCAGTCAGTCATGCGGTCGATCCAGATCACGAGGCCGCCGGTGGAAAGCCCGCCCAGGTGGTTGTAGCGCTCGAGCAGCGCGACGTCGGCGCCGGCGCGCGCGGCGGCCGCGGCGGCCGCGGTGCCCGACGGCCCGCCACCCACCACCAGCACGCCGCAGCGGTGGTAGACCGGAATGTCCTTGCCGGGCTCGGCCCAGGTGCCGTGGTCAGGCCGCTTGACGCGGCTGTCGCGGTCGAAGATGTCGGAGGACAGGATGCGCTCGTCGGTGCGGACGACAGTTTTCATGGATGAGTGTCTTGGATGGGCTTTTGTTGTATTTTGATTTTCATGTTCATTTTGTCAACCATAACAGCGGAAAGATGGCGTTTGGTCGGGGTATTCCCTAATCAGCATGGATTTTTATGACTTTCTAAATCAATATTAGAAGGACATCCAAACGGAGACATCGATGAAAAAACCTTGCGGCACCCGCCGCGCACTCGGCGCGGCGCTCGGCGCGGCGGCCCTCCTGGGCGTGGCGCCCTTTGCGCTGGCGCAAGACTTTCCCGTGCGCGGCGGCAAGCCGATACGCATCGTGGTGGGCTTCACGGCCGGCGGCGGCACCGATGCGCAGGCGCGCATCGTGGCGCAGAAGCTCGGCGAGGTGCTGGGCACCAGCGTGATCGTCGACAACAAGCCCGGCGCCAGCACCATGCTGGCCGCGAGCGAGGTCGCGCGCGCGCTGCCCGACGGCTACACCCTGCTCTACGCGCCCTCGTCGACCATGGCGCAGAACCCGCACACCTTCTCGCAGGTGCCCTACGACCCGTTCAAGGACTTCACCGCCATCTCGATGGGCGGCCGCGGGCCGCTGGTGCTGTCGGTGAGCGCCACCGTGCCGGCCAGCAACGTGAAGGAACTCATCGCCTACGTGAAGGCGAATCCCGGCAAGGTGAGCTACGCCTCGTTCGGTGCAGGCACCTCGTCGCACATCTACGGCGAGGCCTTCGTGAAGAAGGCCGGCCTCGACGCGGTGCACATTCCCTACAAGGGCGGCTCGGATGCGGCCAAGGACCTGATCGGCGGCCGCGTGCAGTACATGTTCGATTCGGCCTCCTCGGCGGTCATCACGGCGGGCACCGGCAAGGTGAAGATCCTCGCGATTGCCGCGAACGCGCGCATTGCCGCGCTGCCCGACGTGCCGACCTTCGCCGAGCAAGGCGTGGCGGGCCTCGACCTGCCGAGCTGGCTCGGCTTCTACGGGCCGGCCCACATGCCTGCGCCGGTGGTCGCGAAGCTCAACGCTGCGCTCACGCAGGTGCTGGCGATGCCGCAGGTACGCGAGTTCTACCGCAGCGGCGGCTACGAGGCCGGGGCAAGCACGCCCGAGGAATTCGCCGGCGTCACGCGCTCGACCTACGAACGGTGGGGCGCAATGGTGCAGCAGGTCGGGCTGGCGAAGCAATGAACGCCCGGCCGCACTCCCTCATCGGCCGCCGGCGCATTGCCGCATGGCTCGGGCTCGGGCTCGCACTGGGCACATCCGCGCTGCCGTGTGTCGCGCTCGCGGCCGATCCCGCACCCTTTCCCGAGAAGGGCCGCAGCATCCGAATCGTGCTCGGCCTTGCGGCGGGCGGCGCCTCGGATGCGCAGGCGCGCTTCGTCGCGAACAAGCTCGGCGAAGCGCTGCAGACGCCGGTCATCGTGGAGAACCGGCCGGGCGCGAGCTTCATCCTTGCCACCGAGGAAGTCATTCGCGCCGCGCCCGACGGCTACACAATGATGTACGCGCCCTCTTCCGTGGTGGCGCAGAACCCGCAGACGCTGGCGCAGGTGCGCTACGACCCGTTCAAGGACCTGACGCCCATTTCGCTCGGCGCGCGCGGCCCGCTGGTTCTCACGGTGCATGCGAGCGTGCCCGCGCGCACGGTGCAGGAACTGGTGGCCTACATCAAGGCCAATCCGGGGAAGATGAGCTACGCCTCCTTCGGCACTGGCACCTCCTCGCACATCTACGGCGAGGCCTTTGCGAAGCAGGCTGGGCTGGACGTGGTGCACGTGCCATACAAGGGCGGCGCCGATGCCGCGAAGGACTTTCTCGCGGGCCGCGTGCAGTACTACTTCGACGCCGCGCCCAACGCGATCCAGAACACCGCCACCGGCAAGGTCCGCATGCTCGCGGTGGCGGCGCCCAGGCGCAGCGCGATGCTGCCCGACGTCCCCACGATGACCGAGCAGGGCGTGAGCGGCGTAGACATGCCGAGCTGGCTGGGTTTCTACGGTCCCGCGCGCATGCCCGCGCCGGTGGTCGCAAAGCTCAACGCCGCGCTGGCGCAGGTGCTCGCGATGCCCGCCACGCGCGACTTCTTCCGCCAGGGCGCCTACGAGGCCGAGTCGTCGAGCCCCGCGCAACTGGCCGAGCTCACGCGCGCGACCTACGAGCAGTGGGGCGACATCATCCGCAAGCTCGGGCTTGCCAAGCAATAGCGCGGCGCCGGCCGCAACGCGTGACGCAACGAGAGATTAAAAACTCTGGGCATCATCCGCACTGCTTTCCACACGCCACATCCCCACACCCATGCACCTGCTCCTGCTCCTGCTCCTGGTCGAAGACGATGCCATTCGGGGGGAGGCGGGGTGCGACGGCGCACGCCAGAGCGGCTGGACCGTCGACCACGTCCGCGATGCGCCGGCCGCGCGGCTCGCGCTCAGCGAACTCGAACGGCCAGGCCACGTGGTCACGCGCAACCACCTGCAAGACGCCGTCTACGGCGGCGCGAGCGCGGTCGAGAGCAACACTATCGCCGTCTTCATCCATCAGTTGCGCCGCAAGCTCGTCGACGTCCTGATCGCACCGTGCACGGGGCATGGCTACGTCGTCGGCCAGCCGCGGCCATGAATGCGATGTCCTGACCATCAGGAAAGATGAGCGCGAACTCCTCATCAGTGGCGGAAAAGATGTCGTAGACGCAGTTCACTGCGCCATCGATGACCTGAATGTTCTTCATGCAAAGCTCGTGGTGGAGGGCGCCGCGAAGGTCTGGGGTTGGCCGCATCCTGCCCTACGGCGAGTGGGTGTGCACGCGCTTCAAACAGCGGCATCCGGATGGGGCCCCAAAGCAGGCGTCTACGGTGTTGATCCAGCCCGCCTCCAAGCGGTCACTGGACTGACGACACCCAGGGGCGAGCCAGGCGGCCTTAGGACCTCCGCTCGATGACGCGTTGGGCCGCCCATCACAGGGCTGATGCCCGACTTTGCGTCTACAGCCGGGGCCCTGTTGGCACGGGCTGCAGATATCGGCACGCCTTGCACGTGCGCAGCGACTCGCTTGCGTTGTACTCCGCTGAGGCCCTCTTCAAATCCTGCAGAAGATCGCCTTCGCCACGCGACACCTGATACAGCTTCGCGTCGCATCGCTCGCAATACCAAGCATAGCCTTCCGGCTCCCCGGCGCCGCGGGCTCGTTCGACGACCAGCCCCACCGTGTCCGCCGGGCGCTGAGGGGAGTGGGGCGTGTTGGCCGGTAGCAGCAGAACCTCTCCCTCGCGAATCACTTGCCGTAGCCGCTTTCCGTCGCCGCCGATGATCTCCAGCACGACGTCGCCCTTGAGCTGGTAGAAGAACTCGTCGCTGGGATCGATATGGAAGTCCCTGCGAGCATTGGGACCACCGACGACCATGATGATGAACTGAGAGTCCTCCCAGATCATCCGTGCCCCCACCGGCGGCTTCAGTTCGTCGCGGTGCGCTTCGATCCACCGATCGAGGTTGAGAGCGCTCAGCGGGCCGGCCATAAGATGGGCCCTCCTACTTTCGTCATTGTAGGACTTCAGCGGTGCCGCTAGGGTAGAAGCTGAAGGTGCGCGCGCCATGGAACGCCTCAAAGCGGTCCTTCGGGAGCGGCAGCTTGTGGCCGTTTCCGGCAGTCGGCCGCATTCTGCCTGTCCTTCCCCCTGCCCTGCGTTCCATACAACCTGCTGCGTAAGCCGAAACTATTCGAGTGGATTGATTTATTTGCGTCGTGTCGGCTCTCTGCGACATACATCCGGCGCGGATTCTCAAACTTTGTCAATTCGATTGCCGGGCGCCGCTCCCATCAATACGTTTCCCGGTCCGGTTTTGCAACCTCAGATGCCGACTGCGTCGGTCTCTTTGACTTGGCGAATGGGACTATTCCAGCGTAACCAACAAGCGTCGCGGGGCAACGCCCTGAGCACCTCCAGTTCAGCGGTGCGGTGTGCGCTGGCACCGGCCTACCGCACGCTTCGCCTTGCCTCAGGGCGGCGGCGCGGCCTTCCTCGAACTGCAAGACCACGCCACGTAAATGGCGCGTCCACGGAAAGTTCAGTGGCTCGCCAGACGGTCCAGACACGAACACCGGCCGCAGCCAACGCAAGTTCAGTTGCGCATTCACGAACGTCCAGTGGCGTTTCGCAGCCAGTTCAAACTAAGCTGCAAAAAATTCAAGTGTCGATGATCAGCTCATCTTGAATCGGCGGTCTTGATAGATCAGGTACTTACGACATGCCGAGCCACGACACCTTGAACTGCTTGTTCACGCTACTTTGAATTACCCGACAAGTTTTTCAACTTACTTTGAATTTTGCCCCCTCGCGCTGGCCGGCAGCCGCGAAATCGCTGGGAATCAGGCGTCCCCGTCGGCGCAGTTGTGTCGTCCGACGTCGCAGTTTCAAGGTCAGTGATGCGGATCAAGGGCTTGTTTCATGTCTCAGACTTGCCTTCTCACGCGGCGAGACTCCCCAGTGGATGAGCCGATAGGCCTCATGTGGCAGTTCATGCCCGCCGCCGGCACCGACTTCGACCTGAAGCAGAACATCAGCCCGCCGCATCACTTGATGCGCAATTCAGATCACCGGCGGGGCCACGAGTTTTGCGTGCGATGGTCAGTCGGCAGAATGCTCCCATCCCGACATTCATCGCGCCAAGTGCGCGCGCAACATGCTCCCCCTCGCCCTGACCTACTTCCGCGAAGTCGCCCTCAGCGGCTCGATCCGTCGCGCAGCGGAGCACCTGTCGATCGCTCCCAGCGCGATCAGCCGCCAGATCGGGAACCTCGAGACGGCCCTTCAGACTGCTCTCTTCGACCGACGGGCGCGGCGCCTGACGCTGACCGCCGCGGGCGAACTCGTGCTCGCGTACTCCGAACGCACCAGCGCCGATTTCGAGATGATGCGGGAGTCGCTGCAGCAGATCACCGGGCTGCAGGCGGGGCAGGTCAAGGTCGGAAGCGTCGAAGGCATGGTGACCTACTTCCTCTCGCGCTACCTCGCAAGCTTCAACAAGCGGTATCCGGGTATCAATGTGGCCGTGTCGGTCGTCGGCTCGCGCGCAGTGCTTGAACTGCTGAGCGACGGCGAGCTCGACCTGGCACTGGCATTCGGCCTTCCGGAGCGCAATCCGTTTCGGGTGCATGCCCGGCTGGACCAGCCGTTGTGCGTCATTGTCGCCGTCGGCCATCCGCTCGCCTCGCGGCGTAGCATCTCCTTTAAGGCGCTGGCGGATCAGCGCGTGGCGCTGCCCGATCATACTTTCCAGATCCGGTCGCTGATCGACGGCATTGCACTCAAGACCAAGACGCCGCTGCACCTCAGCATCGAGACCAACACCTTGGAGATGGCCAAGGGCGTGGTGCGCAACTCCGAGCTGCTGACCTTCCTGCCGCGCTATGCCGCGCTGCGCGAGATCGCCAACGGCGAGCTCTGCGCTGTGCCGCTGCAGGAGCGCGACCTGGCCCAGACGAGCATCAGCCTGATCACGATGCCGTCGCGCCAGCCGTCCCCGGCGGCGCGCAAGCTGCTGGAGACGTTCAAGGCCGGCATGACGCGCTACGGCGCGACCGCTGAGCGCGGCTAATCACGCCAGGCGCGTGTTCGCATATCGGCAACATTTTCGTGCCGAAATTAGCCTTCTTCACGGGTAGCAACCTGACTAGAGTTGCACGAACGGAGGCACTCATTCATGACCCAAGTTGTTGACTTTCAACCCGGCGGCTACCGATACGTCAAGGCCGTGTTCCAGTATTCCGCCGGTGTCGCCGCGCAGCCCGGCTTCGTGATCGAGCGGGTGCGCTTCCAACGCCCGCCTGCAATGACCGAGGGGTTCGACGCCATCGCCGCGCAGCTGGCGCAGCGCGGCCGGCCTCTCGCTGCGCTATGCGGCTGCGAACTGCGATCACCGGCGCCGTTCTCCGAGGAAGGCTTCGTCGAGTTCAATCGCCACTATGTGCAGACGCTCGAACGCTGGGGCCTGGTCGACGGCGATACAAATCCAGTGGCGCGCACCAACGTCTGCCCGGTGCACGAAGCCCCGGAGACGCCTGTGTTCCATGCTTTCTCCTACACCGTGCCGGATGACGGCGATACCTTGCCGAGCTTCGTGGTCGCTGGCGGCGGCGAAGCACCCGAAGGCCATCCGAACTACCGCGACGTCATCGTGCGCCTGGGCGACACCAGCCCGAACGGCTTGCGCGAGAAAGTTCGCTATGTGGTGGCGGAGATGACGCGCCGGCTCGAAGCCCTCGGCTTTTCCTGGCAAGACGCGATCGCAACGCAGGCCTACACCGTGCACGACATCGGACCGCTGATGTGGCAGGAGCTCGTGCAACGGGGTACGGCGCGCGGCGGCGTCACCTGGCAGTTCACGCGTCCGCCGATCGTCGATCTGGAGTACGAGATGGATCTGCGCCGCGTTGCGCGCGAACTCGTGCACGCTTAGGCCAATGCGGACACGACCAAGGCACAGAATGGCAACGGCAGAGCACTTGGCAACCGACCTGGCGGAGGGAAGAACCACCTCGCGCCAGCTGGTCGAGGAGGCCCTGGAGCGCATCGCGGACTCCTCCGCCGAGGGGCCGCGCGCCTTCACGCAGGTCGATGCCGGCGCGGCGCGCCTGATGGCCGATGCGTCGGATGCAATGCGCGAACACGGCATCATTCGCTCGCCGATCGAAGGCCTGCCAGTGTCGGTCAAGGACCTGTTCGCAGTCGCCGGCCAAGTCACGCGTGCGGGCTCGGCACTCCTGGCCGACGCAGCGCCCGCCGAGCAGGATGCAGCCGCCGTCGCACGACTGCGTGCTGCCGGAGCCATCATCATCGGACGCACCAACATGGTGGAGTTCGCCTTCGGCGGCGTGGGGCTGAATCCGCACACCGGAACGCCGCGCAATCCGTGGGACCGCAGCACGGGCCGGGTGCCTGGCGGGTCCTCTTCCGGCGCGGCCGTGGCACAAGCCGACGGCATGAGCGTCATGTCGCTCGGCTCGGACACGCGCGGGTCGGTGCGGATCCCGGGGGCGCTGTGCGGCGTGGTCGGCTTCAAGCCGACAGCGCGGCGAGTGCCGACGGACGGCGCCTTCCCCTTGTCGTGGACGCTCGATTCCGTCGGGCCGTTGGCCAATTCCGTCGCGTGCTGCGCGACGTACGACGCGATCCTCGCCGGAACCAGGCCATCCCCGCTCGTGCCGCTGGAGGTCCGCGGCCTTCGCCTGCTCGTACCTCAGGGAGGCCTCATGGACGACCTCGACGACGACGTAGCGCGCGCCTTCGGCGTCACGCTGTCTGCATTGGCGCGAGCGGGAGCTTGCATCACGACGGCGACGGTGCCGCCGCTCGACGCGCATCAATCCTACTTCGAGGGCGGCGGCATCGCCGGCGCGGAAGCCTTTGTCGTGCACCGCAAGAACCTGGACCGGCTGCATCTCTACGATCCACGCGTCGGCCAGCGCATTGCCCTCGGCGCCCACATCGGCGCGGCCGATCACATCGAACTCCTCCGCCTGCGGGCGTCGGCCATCGGCCAGTTCTCTGCCGCGGCTGCGCCTTTCGACGCTGTCGTGATGCCGACCGTGGCCTGCATAGCGCCGACGATCGAAGAAGCCGGACGCAGCGACGACGATTACGTGCGTTGGAACCTGCGCCTGCTTCGCAACGCCGGCGTCGTCAACTTCCTCGATGGCTGCGCGCTGACGTTGCCTTGCCACGAACAGGGAGCGGCGCCGGTCGGGTTCATGGTCTGCGGCCCGACAGGGACAGACCGGCACGTGCTGGCGGTCGGTGCGGCCATCGAGCGCGTCCTCGGGCCGCGTTGACTTCCGGCTGGCACGCGGCCGCTCCACTGATTTTCAAAGGAGACATTCAAATGACGACATATTCCAAGCGCATCCTGGCTACTCTCTGCACGCTGGCTGCCTCATTCGCGATGGCCGGCGCCGGCCACGCTCAAGACATCAAGGAGCGCAACTTCAAGCTCGCGTTCGTCAACCAGAAGGAGCATCCCCAAGGGATGGGCGCGCAGCGCTTCGCCGAGATCCTCGAAAAGAAGAGCGGCGGGAAGATGAAAGTGAAGCTCTTTCCCGCGGGCGTGCTCGGCGGTGATGCGGCCATCATCTCGTCGCTGCAGGGCGGGACGGTGGATCTGACGATGGTGGTGCCCGGATCGCTCTCTGTGGCCATCAAGGAATTCACGCTATTCGACCTCCCCTTCCTCTTCAACAACGAGAAGGAGGCCGACTTCGTGATCGACGGTCCCGTCGGCCGGAAGCTGCTGGACAAGCTGCCCGAGAAGGGCCTGATCGGCCTAACGTATTTCGAACATGGCTTTCGCAATGTCACGAACAGCCGGCGCCCGGTCGCGAAGATGGAGGACCTGCAGGGCCTCAAGCTGCGCGTGATGCAGATCCCGGTGATGATCGACATGTTCAACTCGCTCGGCGCGAACTCGTCGCCGTTGCCGCTGCCCGAGGTCTACACGGCGCTCGAGCAGAAGGCTGTGGACGGCCAGGAGAATCCGTACTCGCTGGTCGAAGCTTCGAAGTACTACGAGATCCAGAAGTACGGCTCGGACACCAAGCACACCTTCAATCCGATCGTGCTGCTGTTCAGCAAGAAGATCTGGGACCAGCTTTCAACGGACGAACGCAAGCTCCTGATCGATGCGGCCAAGGAGGCCCAGCCTTACCAGCGCAAGGCCAACCGGGAGGTCAACGCCAAAGCTGCAGAGTTCCTGAAGAGCAAAGGCATGACGTTGACCGAGTTCCCCGCGCAGGAGCGCGAGCGGCTTCGCGAGAAGCTCAAGCCCGTGACGGAGAAGTACGTGAAGCAGGTCGATCCGGCGCTCGCACAGGAATTGTTCTCGGAGCTCGGCAAGGCGCGCAGCGCCAAGTGATCGGGCCAGCCCTCAAGCAACCAAAGGAAGAGAGATCATGACGCGCCTGATCGAGGTGTACTGTCGGCTGCTGAACGGCGTGATCGCTCTCTTCCTGGCGATCATGGTCGTTCTGGTCTTCGGTAATGTGGTGCTGCGCTATGGCTTCAACTCAGGCATCACGGTGTCGGAGGAAGTTTCACGCTGGCTGTTCGTCTGGCTCACCTTCCTCGGCGCGATCGTCGCGCTGAAGGAGCATGCCCATCTGGGCACCGACATGCTTGTCTCGCGCCTGCCCGTCGCCGGCAAGAAGGCGTGCCTCGTCATCGGACAGTTGCTGATGCTCTTCATCGCGTGGCTGGTGTTCAAAGGCAGCCTCGAGCAGGCAACGATCAATTGGGACGTCAGCGCACCGGTCACCGGCGCCTCCGTCGCCATCTTCTATGCGTCCGGCATCGTGTTCGCCGTGTCGGCCGCGGTGCTGATCGCGCTTGACCTCTGGCGAGTGCTCTCCGGCCAGCTGAGCGAGGACGAACTGGTGATGGTCAAGGAATCCGAAGAACAAGGGGAGCTCGAGGCGCTGCAGGCCGAGCTGGCACGAGAGGACGCATCCCGCCTGAACCCCCACGGGGGTCGGCCATGACGGTCGCCATCTTCATCGGGGCCCTGCTCGGCACGATGGCGTTGGGCATTCCGATCGCCTTCGCCCTCCTCGCCACCGGCGTGGCGCTGATGTGGCACCTCGACCTGTTCGACTCGCAGATCCTGGCCCAGAACGTGATCAACGGCGCCGACAGCTTTCCGCTGCTGGCGGTGCCCTTTTTCATGCTGGCGGGCGAGATCATGAATGTCGGCGGACTGTCGCGGCGAATCGTCGACCTGGCGCTCGCGTTGGTCGGCCATGTGAAAGGCGGCCTCGGCTATGTGGCGATCATGGCCGCAGTTCTGCTGTCCGCGTTGTCCGGTTCGGCCGTTGCCGATGCCGCCGCGCTGACTGCGCTGCTGTTGCCGATGATGGTGAAGGCCGGGCACGACAAGGCGCGTGCGGGGGGCCTCATCGCGGCCTCCGGAATCATTGGACCGATCATCCCGCCGAGCATCGGCTTCGTCATCTTCGGCGTTGCGGCCAACGTGTCGATCACCAAGCTGTTCCTGGCCGGCATCTTCCCGGGACTGCTGATCGGCGCGTCGCTGTGGTTCACCTGGTGGTGGCTCGGCAGGCGCGAGAAGATCGAAGCGCCGCCGCGCAAGTCGCGCGCCGAGGTACTGGTCGCGTTGCGCGCATCGACCTGGGCGCTGATGCTGCCTGTGATCATCCTCGTCGGCCTGCGCCTGGGGGTGTTCACGCCGACCGAGGCCGCCGTTGTCGCCGCCGTCTACGCGCTGTTCGTCGCTACCGTCGTCTACCGCGAGCTGAAGCTCAATCAGCTATACGCCATCTTCGTCACCGCCGCAAAAACCACCTCGGTAATCATGCTGCTCATCGCCGCGGCGATGGTGTCGGCATGGCTCGTCACGGTGGCCGACCTGCCGAGCAAGGTGATCGGCTTGCTCCAGCCATTTATGGGCAACCCGACGCTGCTGCTGATCGCCATTATGGTGCTCGTGATGGTTGTCGGCACCGCGATGGACATGACGCCGACTATCCTGATCTTGACGCCGGTGCTCATGCCGGTGATCAAGGCCGCCGGAATCGATCCCGTCTACTTCGGTGTGCTGTTCATCATCAACAACTCGATTGGACTCATCACGCCACCGGTAGGCACCGTGCTCAATGTGGTGGCCGGCGTTGGCCGCATGAAGATCGACGAGGTCACCAAGGGCGTGTGGCCCTTCATGCTGGCCGAGCTGCTGGTGATGTTCCTGATGGTGCTTTTCCCCTCGCTCGTCACCGTGCCTGCCAGATGGTTCGGTGGCTAGCGAGACGCAAGGCCCGCCCACCGGCTCCACCACTTCTGCGAGATCGACCATGAAAGCATTGAGAAGAACTCCGGCATCCTTGGCGATGTGCCTGGCGGCGATGGACGCATCGGCGCAAGCACGACCCGTGGTGCAATTCATCGCCAAGGGTGGGACGATCGCCGTGAAGGTCGACCCTGCGACCCAAGGCGTCGTCCCCGCGATTTCGGAGGATGACCTGATGCAGACGGTACCTGATGCAGGCAAGTACGCGACCATCGAAGTCAACAGCTTCTCGAACATGCCGGCCAACTACCTCGATCTGAAGGGGGCTAGTTGGCACTTCGCCTTGGACGGCTGCTCCGCAGCGGAAGCGGTCCTTGAGCCTATGCTCGCGTACTACCGTAGTCGGCTGCGGATTCAACCGGTCGTTCGCGAACGGAGCAGAATTCGATCGACTGCCGTCGCTCACACAACCAAGCCATATGACGCTCGACGCATTCGACGAGGGGCTTGAGCACCGGAACGTCGTGCCTTACGACCTTGCCTACAGCGACGTCTTCTCCAAGGTGCATGCGTACGTGAGGTCGCACCTGCAAAAAATCGAACTGGTGCATATGGCAGTACGGCTGTCGTCGGTCTGCGCGGCAAGCCCATGATCGACATTGCGGCAATCACGAGCCGCGAGGATCTTCGAGCCGAGCAACGCACCTTTGAGCTCGCGGGCTTCCACCGTCGGGAAGTTTGGGTGGATAGGGATGAGAAGCCCTACGTCTGCGCTTCCGTCTTGCATGATGGGCGGCGATTCAACATCAACGTGCACATCTGCCACCGCGGAGACCCAGTGCACAAGGACTCCCTGGCTTTCATGGGCATCCTCAACCGTCGCCCGGATCTGCGTAGAAGGTACGAGGAAGCCAAGGATCGAGCTCACGCAATAGACCCGGCGAACCCGCAGGTCTACAACAAGGAGAAGGAGGCTGTGATCAAGGAGATCGAGGCCCAGATCTCAACCCGGTGACTCGGTGGGACGACATCATGTGGTTCCTCGATTGCCGACAGGCAGAATGCGGCCATGAGCCGCCTTACATGACCGGCCGCGACCGGGCAATCTCACCCCACTAGGCTGCGCCAAGCGTGAGCGGCCGTGATTCGCTTCGATAGTTCGGTGGCCCAGAACCGTGGCTGCGACCGATACTCCAAATCCTCGGCTCCGGAGGAACACCATGTCAGCCATCGACTTGCGCGACTCTTTTCTGAGGACTGCGTTGTGTATGCGCCTCGGCGTCGACTTGCCCATCGTGCAGGCACCCATGGCGGGCGGCTGGACCACGCCTGCGCTGGTCGCCGCCGTGTCCAACGCCGGCGGGCTGGGCATGCTCGCCGCGGCGCGCCTTTCGCTGGACCAGCTGCGCGAGCAGATCGACGCGGTGCGGCGACTGAGCGCGCGGCCTTTCGGGGTGAACTTCCTGCTTGCGCCGCCGGACGCCATGCCGTCGGACGTTGCCGGCATGCAGGGCGCGCTCGACGCCGGACGGTCAAGGCTCGGGCTGGCGCCCGGCGCCACCTCGCTGCAGTTGCCGCCTTCGCCGATGAACGCACAGTTCGACCTCGTGTGCCAAGCGGGGGTTCCGGTGGTGAGCTTCGCGATGGGTGACCCAGGACCCTGGGTCGACCGGGCGAAAGCGTCGGGCGCCTTCGTAATGGCTATGGCTACGTCGGTGGCCGACGCATTGCGACTGCAGGCCGCCGGTGTCGATGCGATCGTTGCGCAGGGCAGCGAGGCGGGTGGCCATCGCTCCACGCTCGACCTCCCTTCGGGAGTCGAGGCGCCGCTCGTCGGCTCGCTGGCCCTGGTACCCCAGATGGTGGACGCCCTGCAGGTTCCGGTCGTTGCCGCTGGCGGCATCATGGACGGCCGCGGCGTCCTTGCCGCCCTGGTGCTCGGAGCCCAGGCCGCCCAGCTGGGCAGCAGATTCCTGCTGGCCACTGAAAGCGGCAGCTTCGCGGCCTACCGCCGTCGCCTGATCGAGGCCACCGAAACCGACACCGTGATCACTCGCGCCCTGACAGGCCGGCCGGCGCGGGCCTTCCACAACGAAGCGATCCGGGCGGTGGATGCTACGGCCGCGCCGATCCTAGGGTGGCCCTACCAGGCACTGGCTGCGGATGACATCTATGCCGAGTCAGTCCGGCAGAACGACATCGAATGGGCGCCATTGTTTGCGGGCCAAGGACTTCGAATGGCGCGCGAATGCTCGTCTGCGGCTGAGATAATGGCCTCACTGGAGGCCGGGTTGAGAGAGCAGCTCAAGCGCCTTGTCGGCTCCGCAAAGTGCTGAGGCCAGTGGTCCTACGGCGACGCGCTACATCACGCCGCCGCCTGGTTCGTCGCTCAGCCCATCGGCTCGGGACGTGACTACTGGGGCGCCGCACGAAGACGCGCGCCGCGTCCACCGAGAGCTGGCCAGAGTCAAGGCACGCTGCAAGCTTGAGCCACGGGCGAAGACGTACTCCTGCTACGAAGCCGGCCGCGACGGTTGGTGGCTGCACCGTTGGCTGGTCGAGCAAGGCGTCGACAACATCGTGGTCGACGCCGCCAGCATCGAGGTGAACCGCCGCGCAAGACGAGCGAAGACCGATCGCCTCGACGGCGACAAGCTGCTGGCGATGCTGCTGCGCCAGCACGCGGGCGAACGTGCGTGGTCGGTGCTGCGCGAGCCGACGCCCGAGGACCGATGACCGCAGTCGTGTCGCCTGCGTCCAGCGTGTATCGGCTCGGTCCGCGCTGGCCATCGCCGGCGGTCATCTTCCACTTCTTGTCGCCAAGCTCGAAGCTCGCGTACAGGTCGCCAGGCTTCGCCGTATGCTTGGCGCGTAGGACTGTCTGTGTCGTCATTTCCGTCTCCTTGGTCAGAGGTTGGAAATTCCGTTCTAACTAAACGGCGGTGACTCGGGTAGTCCTACATAGCATCTTTATGCATAGCCTCCGCAGGGGCGGCGCACTACATAAAACTTGCCGCGGCGCACGACCTAAGGCACAGTCGCGCTAGCGAGACGCTCCTTTGCCGCTCGGAAGTATTGGATGAATGCACCGTCAATGGGGGCGCAGCATTTTCGCGACTTGGCGGTCTTCGAAGGGGGATGCTATGCGTATCGCTCGCTGGTTCGTCGTTGGCGTACTTGCCTTGCTATTTGCAGGCTGTGCAAGCACTCGAACATCCACCCCAGAAGCGCAACAGGCGCTAGCTCCGACCGGGAAACTTCGGGTGGCATTTCTCTCGGCTCCGCTCTACGTGGTCAAGGACCCTGCGACAGGCGAGCTCAAAGGGCAGGCTGTCGATCTCGGGAAGGAACTTGCACGCCGCGTTGAAGTGCCGTTCGAGCCGGTCCCTTATGCGAACGCCGCAGCAATACTCAGCGGCGCGAAGTCCGGGGAATGGGATGTCGTGCTGATGGGCATCAATGCGGAGCGCGCGGCCGCAATCGATTTTTCCGCACCTTACCTTGACGTCGAGCAGGGATACCTCGTCCGCGCCGGCGTGCCAATTTCCACAATGGCGGACGTGGACAGGCCCGGAATCCGAATTGCCGTAATCGAAAAGGCCGGTGCCGATCTGTACCATTCGAACAACCTTAAGAATGCGACGCTTGTCCGCGCAAAAAGTGTCGATGAGTTGTTCGATCCTGTGTTCGTGTCGAAGCAAGCGGATGTGATCGCCGCGACCAAGTCGACCCTCTTCGAACGGTCCGGCAGTCAGCCAGGCTCGCGGGTGCTCGACGGCCGATTCCTCGTCGAACCGGTCGGGATGGGCGTGCCCAAGGGGCGCAAGCCCATCGCTGCTTCGTACGTCGGCAACTTCGTCGAGGAGGCAAAAGCAGTCAACCTAGTCAAGACTGCGATCGACAGAGCCGGCCTGCGTGGCGTAACCGTCGCCCCATTGAAATGACACTCTCCAACCTTGGGTAGGAGCGGACGACGGCAAGTCGAGACCATTGAGCACCCCGTTGGACGACCGTTTCGCGGCGCCAAGTTTGACAGGCACTAGGACGGCTTCGGGCCGAGGCTGTGTGGAAACTCCCGTGATGGCCGCCTATATTGAGCCAACCCGTTTGAACGAGGTGGTGGCCTATGAAGCGATTCATCGAAGGCGAAGACCGTCAGCAGGTCACTCTGCTGCCAGAGTGCCTTGACGACTACATCGGCGAAGACAATCCGGTGCGAGTCGTCGATGCGTTCGTCGAGGAGTTGGACCTCTATTCATTGGGCTTCGAAGGCGTTGAACCCGCAGCCACTGGGCGCCCCTCATATCACCCTTCAGTCCTGCTGAAGCTCTACATCTACGGCTACCTGAACCGCATTCAGTCCAGCCGCCGCCTGGAGCGCGAGGCGCAGCGCAATGTCGAACTGATGTGGCTCACCGGCCGGCTCGCGCCGGACTTCAAGACCATCGCCGACTTCCGACACGACAATGGAGCCGGTATTCGCAACGTCTGCCGCCGCTTCGTCATCTTGTGCCGCGAGCTCAAGCTGTTCACGCACGCGATCGTGGCCATCGACGGCAGCAAGTTCAAGGCGGTCAACAGCCGCGACCGCAACTTCACGCCCGGCAAGATCGACGCGCGGCAGCGGCAGATCGAGCAGAGCATCCAACGCTACCTCGACGCGCTGGAGACGGCCGACCGCACGCAGCCTGCGGAGGTTGAGGCCAAGACCGAGCGACTGCAGGACAAGATCAAGAAGCTGCGCGAGCAGATGACGCAGCTCGATGACACCAGGGAAGAGTTGAAGAAGGAGCCTGACGGCCAACGCTCGCTCACCGATCCCGATGCGCGCTCGATGCTTCAGTCAGGCAAGAGCACGGGCCTGGTGGGCTACAACGTCCAGACTGCCGTCGATGCCAGGCACCACCTGATCGTGGCTCACGAGGTCACCAACGTCGGCCACGAGCGCGCGCAACTCAGCAAGATGGCAAAGGCTGCGCGCGAGGCGATGGGCAAGACCAGACTACAGGCGCTCGCAGATCGCGGGTACTTCAACGGCACGGAGCTGAGGGCCTGCGAGGATGCGGGCATCGCGACCTACGTGCCCAAGCCGATGACCTCGAACGCCAAGGCCGAGGGACGCTTCGACAAGAGCGACTTCATCTACATCGCGAAGGCTGACGAGTATCAATGTCCTGCAGGCGAACGAGCCATCTACAGGTTCAGCACGTCAGAGAGGAACGGACTCAAGGCGCGTCTCTACTGGACCAGCGCCTGCCCCAGGTGTCCCATGAAGGATCAATGCACGCCCGGCGACTACCGACGCATCCGGCGGTGGGAGTATGAGGAGGTGCTCGAGCGCGTTCAGCAACGCCTGGATCACAAGCCTATGGCCATGACGTTGCGAAGCACCGTTGAGCACGTGTTCGGAACCCTCAAGCACTGGATGGGCTGGACGCACTTCCTGACGAGGAAACTGGAGCACGTGAGCACCGAGATGAGCCTGCACGTGCTGGCTTACAACCTGAAGAGGGTGATCGCAATCTTGGGTATAGCCAGGACGATGAAGGCGATGAGATTGATGGGGGCGTGAGCTCGTAAGGCCCCCTCCAACGATCAATTTAGACGACCCCGGCGCACTTGCCGAGCACCGCCTACTGGACAAACCGCTATTGGCAACTTCGCCGCGTCCTGGGTCATCGCCTGCACACTAAAGGAGAGCGTTTGCACACGGCCTCGGCCCTAACCGGAAGCTCGCAATGCTCGATTCGGCGCAGCAAAGCGGGCGCTCAGAAGTCGGCGTCGGCGCGGATCATGTCCGCCACCTTCTTCCAATCATGAGCGTCGGCGCATTGGATGCGGCCGCTGGCCTAGCTGGCGCCCGTGCTCGACGATGCGGGCGCAGCGTCCCCGCCGCAGAGGAGTAGCATAGGCGCGTGATCGTTGCCAGCCTCGCAATCCCGCGCCGATTCAATGGCCCGCCACGGTCGGGCAATGGCGGCTACGTGTGTGGCCGCTTGGCGCGTTATCTCGCCGCGCCGGCAAGAGTGCGGCTTCGCGCGCCGCCGCCGCTCGAGCGAGAGCTGACGGTCGAGGCCACGGGCGACGAGGCGCGCCTGCTCGACGGCGAAGTGCTCGTTGCCGAGGCGCATTGCTGCGATCTCGAGCTCCTTGTGTCCGCGACACCGAGCTTCGTAGAGGCTGAGGCCGCGTCGAAGCGCTACCCCGGCTTCGTGCACCACCACCTGCCGGGCTGCTTCGTCTGCGGGCCACAACGAGCCGAGGGCGACGGTATGCGCATCTTTCCGGGCCCGACCGCCGCCGACGAATCGGTGTTCGCCGCGCCGTGGGTGCCTGATGCCTCGCTGGCCGACACCTCGGGCCACGTCGCGACCGAGTTTCTATGGGCCGCACTCGACTGTGCAGGCGCCTTCGCGCTAAAGCCGGCGAACGACGAGCTGATGTTGCTCGGCGAGCTGTCGGCCCGCGTCGACCGCGACGTCCGACCCGGCGAGCGCTGCGTCGTCGTCGCCTGGCCGCTTGCGACCGACGGCCGCAAGCGCTTCGCCGGCACTGCGATCGTGTCCGAGGCCGGCGACTCGATCGCCGTCGCGCAGGCCACCTGGATCGTGGTCGCGAGCCTCGATCGCTGAGAGCGTCCATGCGCGCCGTCATCTGCGAAAGCTTCGATGGCCCGCACGCGCTGCGCGTCGGCCAGATGCCCGAGCCGACCCTCGAGGCGGGCCAAGTGCAGATCGACGTGCACGCCGCAGCGGTCAGCTTCATGGACTACCTGATGGTGTCGGGCAAGTACCAGATAAAACCCGCGACGCCATTCGTCCCGGGCACCGACGGCGCAGGCATCGTCAGGGCTGTCGGCCGCGGCGTCAGCCGCTTCAGGCCAGGCGACCGGGTGGCCTGCAGTCACTGGTTCGGCGCGTACGCGGAGACGATGGTGGTCCCCGAGCTGAAGGCCGCGCCGCTGCCTGACGGAGTCGACTTCGACACCGGGTCGACCGTGATCCACGCCTACAGGACTGCGCTCTATGCGCTCGAGCAGCGGGCAGCGGTGCGCAGAGGCGAGACGGTGTTCGTCACCGGGGCGGCCGGCGGCGTCGGCCTCGCGGCGGTGGACGTTGCGCGCCACCTCGGCGCGCGCGTCATCGCCGGTGTGGGCTCTGACGACAAGATCGACTTCGTGATGGAGCACGGCGCGATGGCGGCGGTGAACTATCGGGCGGAGCCGCTGCGCGAGCGCGTCAAGGCGCTTACCGACGGCAAGGGCATCGACGTCTGCTTCGACAACGTGGGCGGCAGCGTGTTCGCCGAGATGACACGGCTGATGAGCTGGTGCGGCCGGCTGATGCCGATCGGCTTTGCTGGCGGCGAGATCCCGAGCGTGCCGATGAACCTGCCGTTGCTGAAAAACTATTCGATCGTCGGCGTGTTCACCGGTGCCTGGGCAGAGAAGTTCCCGCTTGAAAGCGCTGCCACAGACGCGAGGTTGATGCAGCTCGTCGCCACCGGCCAGTTGCATCCGCATGTGAGCGACGTGCTGCCGCTCGAACGAGCCGCCGACGCGATGAACGCAGTGGCGAACCGCACGGTGCGCGGCCGAGTCGTCTTGCGCTGCAGCAGCAGACTGTAGCCTCTTGGCGCTCGAGACTCGCGGCCTCGGACACCCGGTCGAAGACGCAACCCGTCGATCCGGACGCCTGAACCAGACGGTCGCGAGTGCCCGGTGCTGGCCGATAGTACCCATCCGCGCGAGCACGCCGAACTTCGGCAATCAGTCTTGGGACTAAACCGCTGCCGCGGTAGCCCGCCGCTGAGGCCGCGGCGGATGGCAAGCATGGCGCCCCTGTCTATGTTGAGGAGCGAGGCAATCGGCCTCGTTCTTCGACAGGAGCAGGATCATGATCCCTTCGACTCAAGCCGTCTCGCCGCTGCGCCAGCGCATGCTCGACAACATGCGCATGCGCAAGCTCGAACCCAAGACCCAGGCGGGGTACATCCGCGCAGTGCGGGGTCTCGCCAGCTTTCTCCACCGCTCTCCCGACACAGCCACCGCTGAGGATCTGCGGCGCTTCCAGTTGAACCTGGTCGATCGGGGCGTCTCTCCCATCACGCTCAATGCGACCATCACCGGCTTGAGTTCTTCTTCGACGTCACGCTTGGCCGTGGCGAACTGATGGCCGGGATGAGCCCCGTGCGCGTGGCCCAGAAGCTTCCGGTGGTGCTCAGCCGTGAGGAGGTTGCACGCCTGATCGCCGCGGCCGCCAACCTGAAGTACCAGACGGCACTGTCGATTGCCTACGGCACAGGGCTGCGGGTCAGTGAGATCGTTGCCCTGAAGGTCGGCGACAACGACAGCCAGCGCATGACCCTGCGCGTCGATCAGGGCAAGGGGCGCAAGGACCGCTACGCGATGCTCTCGCCCGTCCTGCTTGAACGACTGCGGGCGTGGTGGCGGCTGGCCCATGCACAGGGCAAGATGCTGTCGGGCGGTTGGCTGTTCCCGGGCATGAACCCGGTGGACCCGTTGACCGCGCGCCAGCTCAACCGCGCCGTCCACGACGCCGCCGAGGTGGCCAAGATCGACAAGCGTGTCACCATGCACACGCTGAGGCACAGCTTCGCCACTCACCTGCTGGAGCAGAAGGTCGACATCCGTGTGATCCAGGTAATGCTCGGGCACAAGCGGCTGGACACGACCACGATCTACGCGCACGTGGCCACCGCCTTGAATCGAAAGCTGGCCACATCGGCTTGCGGCATCTGGCGCCGAAGAAGATCCATCAGCAGCGTTGCGATCAGCGGTCCATGCACGATCAGGCCGGGGTAGCCTTCGACCTGGGTGACGTACTGCCTGTCATAGTGGATGCGGTGGCCGTTGAAGGTGAGCGCCGAATAGCGAAACAGCAGCACGTCATCCGGCACGATGGAGCGCTTCCATTGGGCTTCCGCAGGCGCGGCATGAGGCGGTGTCGCAACATCGTTCGGGCCCTGCGCCTCACGGTGGACGATGTCGTGAAATTCGACGAGCGCCGGATCGCTGCTGTCGTTGCAACGCACCTCGTGCCTGATTTTGACGAAGACAAGCGTGCCGGTGCGACCCTCTTTGACGGTCACGTCGTCGATGGTCGAGGTTCGCGCGACGCGGTCACCGACTCTTAAGACATGCCAATGCCGATGAAGCCTTGGTCCCGCGTCAGCCAACCAGCAGTTTGTGGATCGGTTGGCTCCGAGCGCCTACTTCAGAATGCGGTCAGGACCGGAGACCAGGAACTGCAGCTCAATCTCGCAAGCTGGCGACGAGAAACGCCTCGGGCGATCGCGTAGTCGCCGGACCCAGCCGGCCCCAAGCGTGAAAGCAGTAGCCTCCCTAGGCTTCGATCTGCATCGAGGGCCGCGCCTGCACCTTCTGCAGCCACGCCTGCACGTGCGGGTGCGAGGACACCGGCGCACCGATGTGGACGCTGTAGCCGATCACCGAGCCGACCACGAGGTCCACGAGCGAGTAGTCCGCGCCCAGCATCCAGGGCTGCTTCGCCAGGCGTGCGTCGAGCAGCGCAAGCAACTGGCTCAGCCCTTCGCGCGCGGCTTCCTCATGGGCCGCGCAGCGCAGCGCTTCCTCGCCATGCGCCGCGACCTGCAGGCGCACCAGCACCGCGCCGTAGGTGACGTAGGACCATGCACACCAGGACGTCGCCTGCAGGCGCTCAGGCGTGTCCGCCTTCGGCCACAGGCCACGCGCCACGCCGTAGCGCTCGCCTAGCCACAGGTGGATCGCGAGCGCCTCGAACATCGACGCGCCGTCTACCGTGAGCGTGGGCACCTTGCCGTTGGGATTGAGCGCGAGGTAGTCGGGCTTGCGCTGCTCGCCGCTGCGGATGTCGATCTTGACGCGCTCGTGCGGCACGCCGAGCTCGGCGAGGGCGCAAGCGATGGGGGTGGCGCTGGACATGGGGTGCCAGTAGAGGACGAGGGACATGGTGGCTCCTAGTTGGATTGGGGTTTCAGGGGACTGTTGCGGCCGCAGCTGCGATGTCGTGAACTCTAGATGTCATTGCGGACAGTTTCCGCCCTCGATGCGAGCTACAGTCCTGCTGCCATGCTGACCGCCTCCTCGCGTCTTCTTCGCCTGCTCTCCCTGTTGCAGACCCGCCGCCACTGGGCCGGCGCCGAGCTCGCCGAGCGGCTGGAGATCCACCCGCGCACGCTGCGCCGGGACATCGACCGCCTGCGCGAACTGGGCTACCCCGTGCATGCCAGCAGCGGCGTGGCGGGTGGCTACGCGTTCCGCCCGGGCCACGCGCTGCCGCCGTTGCTGCTCGATGACGAGGAGGCGCTCGCCACTGCGATCGCGCTGCGCACCGCGACGGCCGGGGCCGTCACCGGCATCGAGGAGGCGTCGCTGCGCGCGCTCGTCAAGCTCGAGCAGGTGATGCCGTCGCGCCTGCACCGCCGGATCGACGCGCTGCGCTCCGCCATCGTCCCGCTCGATCGGGCCGGGCCGGTGGTCGACGCGGCCCAGCTCGCGCAACTAGCGGCCGCCTGCCGCGAGCAGTTGCGCCTGTCCTTCGACTACGCCGACAGCCAGGGCCGCGCCAGCGCCCGCACCGTGGAGCCGCAAGGCGTGGTGCACACCGGCCAGCGCTGGTACCTCGTGGCCTGGGACCCGGCGCGCCAGGACTGGCGCACCTTCCGCATCGATCGCATCGCGGGCACGCTCGCCACCGGCGCCCATTTCGTGCCGCGCCCCGCACCCGAGGGCGGCGACTTGCGCGCCTATGTGTCGCGCTCGCTCGCGGTCAACCCCTACTCCGAGCAGGCGCGCGTGGTGCTCCACGCGCCGCGCGCGGCGATGGCGCAGCGCATTCCGCCATCGGCCGGCTTGCTGGAGGAGATCGATGCGAAGCGATGCCTCCTCCAGTGTGGCGCGAACGGGCTCGATTCGCTGGTCTACTGGCTGATGGCGCTCGACGTGGACTACGAGGTGCTGGAGCCCGCCGCGCTGAAGCAGCGGCTGCGCGTCGCGAGCGAGCGTCTCGCGCGCTGCCTTGCGGCCGGCGAGAAGCCGAGGAAGAAGAACAGGAGGATGGCAGGGCCCGCCTGAGCGTCAGGCTTCTCGCAGCAGCGCAATCGCGTAGGCATCGCGGTACGGTGCCATCGACCCGGAAAGATCTGCGCTTGACGCCCTCCATCTGGAATCCCAGGCGTTCGTAGAACGCCTTGGCATTCAGGTTGTCCGCACGAACGGTCAGCTCGATGCGGGTCATCCCCTTCGCCCCAGGCCTTCGCGATCGCGGCCTCCGTCAGCCGCTGCCGAGGCACCGGGGATCGCGCCGATCCCGAGCACGCCGACATGACGGCGCGCCTCCCCCAGCGTGGGAAGGATGTCGCACCAGCCCACGACTTCCCCGAAGGCCAGTTCGGCCGACGGGCCTGAAGGAAGGCGAGGAAGCGCTTCTTCCCGCGCCACCAGGGCTCCGCGAGCGGGACGATCGATGCGTTCATGGTTCCTGCCTTGGCATGCGGCCGCATGCGCCGCATGACGATTCTCCCGAGGATCAGAACGACCAGAGGCGGGTGCGCTCGCCCAGCTCCGTGCTCGCGCGCACGTCCATTCGTTCGAGACACGAACGTTGTAAGCTGCGTTCCCGAATATTGGAGGTGACATGGCCGCCTACGTTATCTTTGACGTCGAGATTCGCGATGCTGAGCGATATCAGGATTTCATGCGCCAAGTGAAGCCAGCGCTCGAAGCTGCTGGCGCGAGGTACTTGGCCCGTGGTGGCGCTCATAAGGTGTACGAGGGAGACTGGTTACCTCGAAGAATGGTCATCCTCGAATTTCCTTCGGTGTCGGCGTGGGAGACCTTCTACAACGGTCCTGTCTACCAAGGCCTGAAGACGATTCGCGACGAATGCAGTTCGGCGCGCCTCGTGAGTGTTGAGGGTCTCGACCCCTAGGCCAGCCGCAACCGGCCAGAACCAGTCACTCCGATCCGGGGGCCAGCACCATGAACGAAGAAGACGAGCTTGCCGAAGGAATTGAATGGTTCCATGAGTTGGCAAAGCTGCCCGTCGAGGAGCTTATTCAGCAAGCGACTGACATCAACCGCACGATATTCAAAAACTTCGTGATTGCGAGCTTGCCAGGTCACGTGCCGCCGAAAAACCAGCCACCTGCCGAGTTCGCCGCGACGGTCCTTGAACTCAGGGCCAACGAGCGCGGGTGGAATCGAGCCCTAGGTAGAGCGCTCATAGATGCGGACGACTCACGATCTGAGGGCGACCTGCAAGGGGCCTTTCGATCTTGCGATCCTTTGCTCATTCTTGCCCTTGGAAAATCTTTCGGGATGTCGCACACATCCAGGAAGACAATCTTGATAGTGCCGGGAATTCCGGTGGCCTTCCGCCCGCAACGTGATGGAAAGATCAAAGTCCGAATGCGGCCACAAACCGGATATTTAACCATTGCGCAGGCTCGAGCCATGAACACCACCCATATCTCCGCCAGCGATGTTCCACTGAACGTGCAGGGTCTGCCAACGCTTTACGGGTCCAAGGGAAGCTCGTGTGTCTAGGTGACGGCCTTGCCCTTGCCCCATATCGCGAGATTTCGTGGCGCAAGCGCACTGGCAGCACTCCCAGGCTATGCCAAGCCCGACCGGATCGCCGAATCCGGCGAGGTGACCGTTTACCTCGAGAACGACGATCCGACGGGGCGCCCGATGGAGCGATGATCGAGGCAGCGCGTTGGCTACTCGAGAACGATGCGGGGCCTTTTTCCGGGCAGTGATGGCCGCCATGCTGGCTGATCTCCCGTCTCTGCGCGCCATCGAAAACGCGACCGTCCTGGCTGACGATGCGTTCCGACTGCCCGAGCACTGGGACGAGGCCGCGCGATCGCGCGGATTGAACGCGACCGAACGATGACCCACAAGCGACGCCGCGCGGAGCG
This sequence comes from Variovorax sp. Soil_C_33, assembly GCF_057656935.1. Taxonomy (NCBI): domain Bacteria; kingdom Pseudomonadati; phylum Pseudomonadota; class Betaproteobacteria; order Burkholderiales; family Comamonadaceae; genus Variovorax; species Variovorax sp. Soil_C_33. Next base: position 11,459 of record NZ_JBDGJK010000028.1, on the reverse strand, counting down.
GACCGCCAGCGCGCCCACATCGCCTGCGAAACCGCAATCACGAGCAGGTCGCTGAGTTCCAAGCAGTGTTCTGCCGGTCGCGATTCGCCGGTGCCGTTCGACTATCCCAAAGTCGTAGTCACCTGAATGAAAAGCGAACGCGTCCAATCGCTTTGGTAATGGGCGCTCAAGCCGCAGGCGCTTACTCTTTCATCTCATCGAGACCGCAGGTGCCATCACAGATCGTCGCCTGTCTCGCCAGTCTGCAACCGAAAGGAGTACGCCATGCTTGAACTAGACCAGGAGAACAGCGGCCTGCGGATCCTCGATGTCTCGCGCTGCGGGCCCACATCCGCGGCACTGCCCGCCCTCGACATCGAAGCCAGCGAGTATCGCGAGCTGGAATCCGCTTTCCGCCAGCGCGGAGGATTGGTCGAGTCCGAAACACTGACCGAGTTGCTGCGCACGCGCATGGACCAGCCCATCTCAAGGCTGTCGCGCTGGATCGTGGATCGCGATGTGCTCAGCCTGAAGTGGAGCTCGCGCATGATGGTGCCGCTTTTTCAGTTCGACCGCTTCTCCTTGTTGCCGCACCCAGCCGTGGGCGAGGTGATTCGGGAACTGGCGCCCGTCCTGGGCGACTGGTCGCTGGCGCTCTGGCTGGTGCGGCCCCATGCGCTGCTAGGCTGCCTGGCGCCCGTCGTCGCGTTTCAGCACCATGCGCCAGCCGTCGTCGACGCTGCGCGGGCGCAGCGCTACCTCGTATGCGGCTGACGCCTGGACTCGGCCATGAATGTCTCGGGATCACGGCGTGTCACCGCGTTGCGATTTCGCCAGCGCCTCGCGTACGCGCAGTGGAGCAATTCATCAGGCGCAAACGGCTTGCCCCAGACAGCACACGATGCCCGCCCCGCCCCGCTCGCGCGTGCGCGGACGGAATCGCCCGCATACGTCGTGATCAGGACGGTGGGAATGCCCTCGCCGGACGCCACGAGCTCCTCGTACATCTCGAAGCCGGTAACGCCCGGCATGCGCACCTCGGCGACCACGCACGCGGCGCTGCCGCGCTCGCGGGATCGCAGGAAGCTGTCGCGTCCTCGAACGTGGCCGTGGACCAGCCCATCTCCAGGCTGTCGCGCTGGATCGTGGATCGCGATGTGCTCCACGCTGGCAACCACCGGCGGCGCTCCAGGCATTTCCACTGCCGCAGTGGAGAGGAAAGGCTACCGCGTCTGCACGCGCAGGGAGCCAAGGCTCAAGAAGTTCTAAGGCTATGCCTCTCAACCAACCGGGTGTTCGCTCTGATCATGACCAAAGACTTCATTGCTCTGCATGCATACATCGTCCGCAACAAACATCTCAAGGAACAACATCGCGTCCAGTCGCCAAGACCGCCCGCTGTTGCACCCAGACGTGTCGCACTTTGGGATCGTTCACCAACAACATGACTACTTCAGTCTGGTCGTATGGAGTTGGTCTTGTACTTCGTTCGGCAGTTCGTTCCTGTCGCTTCTTTAAACTGGCGAGGAGTCGGGAAGGTCCGGTCTTGGAATGCAGCTGTTTTTGTCACCCTTGCAGTTCGACTAAGTAGCGCCGTCATCCGATTGGGGCCTGTAGTATTCCCGCTCCCGGTTGCTCGCTCATAGGCATCCCATGCGAGTGCGTGCTCCTTCTTGTACCAGTGTGTGGCTAAGACGTAAGCCACGGCTCCAATGCTCAACGCAACGAGCCATGAGTTTGAGTGGGATCAAGTCCAAGTTCCTCGACCCAGCCGTCAAGGATTCGAGCCCGAGCTGCTCGGAGTTGAAGGCGCCGGCGGAGATCAGCCCAGCCTGACCGGCCGGGTATGCCAGATCTCGTGCGCGTACTGCGCGATCGTGCGGTCCGACGAGAAGCCGCCCATGCCCGCCACGTTGAGGATCGCCATGCGCGTCCACGCGTCGGGATGGCGATACAACGCGTCGACCTTGTCCTGCGTCTTGACGTAGCTCGCATAGTCGGCCAGCAGCAGGTACTGGTCGCCCCAGTTCACGAGGGCGTCATAGATTTCCTGGTAACGCGCCGGCTCGGCAGCCGAGAAGACGCCGTCGCGAATGCTGTCCAGCGCGCGGCGCAGCTGCGGGTCGGATTCGTAGATCGCGCGCGGCTGGTAGCCGCCGGCGCGGATCTCGGCCACCTCGGGCGTGGTGTTGCCGAAGATGAAGATGTTCTCCGCGCCCACGCTCTCGCGCATTTCGACGTTGGCGCCATCGAGCGTACCGATGGTCAGTGCACCATTGAGCGCGAACTTCATGTTGCCGGTGCCGGAAGCCTCTGTGCCGGCTGTCGAGATCTGCTCAGACAGGTCGGCCGCCGGCATGATGACCTCTGCCAGGCTCACGCTGTAGTTGGGCACGAACACGACCTTCAGCAGCTGGCCCACCCGATCGTCGTTGTTGATCACCTGCGCCACGTCGTTGATGAGACGCACCACGAGCTTGGCCATGCGGTAGGCCGAGGCGGCCTTGCCCCCGAACACCACCACGCGCGGCACGTGGTTTGCCTGCGGCGCGTGGAGGATGCGTTGGTAGCGCGTGATCACATGCAGCACGTTGAGCAGCTGCCGCTTGTACTCGTGCATGCGCTTGACCTGGACGTCGAACAGGGCGTCGGTGTCGACGACGATGCCTAGGCTCTGTTCGATCCAGTTGGCCAGGCGCAGCTTGTTCTCGCGCTTGGCATGGCGAAAGGCGCGCACGAAGGCCGGCTGCTGTGCCATCGGCCGCAGCGCTTCGAGCTGCAACAGGTCGCGCCGCCAGCCGCGGCCGATGCGCGCGTCGAGCAGGGCCGCCAGCGGCGGATTGGCTTGCGCCAGCCAGCGACGCGGCGTCACGCCGTTGGTCTTGTTGTTGAAGCGCTCCGGGAAGAGGCGCGCGAAGTCGGCAAAGATCGACTGCTTCATGAGCTCCGAATGCAGTGCCGAGACGCCGTTGATCGAATGGCTGGCCAGCACCGCCACGTAGGCCATGCGCACGCGCCGCTCGCCGGACTCGTCGATGAGCGACATGCGCCGCATGAGCTCCACGTCGTGGCTGTTCGCGTGCGCCACGACGTGGAGGAATCGTGCGTTGATCTCGAACAGGATCTGCAGGTGGCGCGGCAGGACGCGGCCCAGGACCTCGACCGGCCAGGTCTCCAGCGCCTCGTGCATCAGCGTGTGGTTGGTGTAACTGAACACCTTCTGGGTGTGGGACCATGCCGTGTTCCACGACAGCCCGTGCTCGTCGATGAGCAGGCGCATCAACTCCGGGATCGCCAGGACGGGGTGCGTGTCGTTGAGGTGGATGCTGACCTGCTTGGACAGCGTGTCGAAGCCGGTGTGGTTGCGCAGATGGCGGTGCAACATGTCCTGCACGCTGGCGCTGACGAAGAAGTACTCCTGGTGCAGCCGTAGCTCACGCCCCGAGGCCGTCGAGTCGTCCGGGTAGAGCACGCGCGAGACGTTCTCGGAGTGGTTCTTGCTCTCGACCGCCGCCATATAGTTGCCGCGGTTGAAGGCCGACAGGTCGATCTCCTCGCTGGCGCGCGCCGACCACAGGCGCAGCGTCTGGGTGGCCTGCGTGTCGTAGCCCGGGATGATGGTGTCGTAGGCCATCGCGAGCACGTCATGCGTGTCGACCCACTTGGCCGCGTCGTGGGAGGCGCCCTTGCCGTCCAGGCGCTGGACGTGGCCGCCGAAGCGCACGCGGTAGGTCACCTCGGGGCGTTGGAACTCCCAGGGGTTGCCGCGCGTGAGCCAGTAGTCGGGTGTCTCGACCTGCTGTCCGTCGACGATCTGCTGCCGGAACATGCCGTACTCGTAGCGGATGCCGTAGCCCATGCCCGGCACCCCGAGCGTGGCCATGGAGTCGAGGAAGCAGGCCGCGAGCCGCCCGAGGCCGCCGTTGCCGAGCGCGGCGTCGGGCTCGCGCTCGGCGAGCGCCTGGATGTCGACGCCGAAGTCGGCCAGCGCGTCCTTCACGGTGTCCTGCAGCTCCAGCGCGAGCAGTGCGTTGGTGAAGGTGCGCCCGATCAGGAACTCCATCGACAGGTAGTAGACCCGCTTGAGCTTCTGGGTGTACTGGGCACGCGTCGTCGCCATCCAGCGCTCGACGAGCTGGTCGCGCACCGCCATCGCGGTCGCGTGCAGCCAGTCGTCGGGGCTGGCGGCCACGGGGTCCTTACCGACCGCGTAGATCAGCTTGTTGGCGACGGAGCGCTTGAAGGCGGCGACGTCGCGGTCGGGGTGGTCGTACGAGAAATCGGCGAGGGACATGATGTCGGAGGGTGGAGTTTGTCACTTCAGGCCAGCGCCTGGGCATAGACGTCGAGATAGCGGGCCGCCGCGCTGCCCCAGTCAGCGGGGCGGCCCATCGCGCTGGCGCGCACCGCATCCCAGTCGGCCGGGCGGCGGTAGAGGGCGAAGGCGCGGCGCAGCGCGCGCGCGAAGCCGTCGGCGTCGAAGGTGTCGAAGCAAAAGCCGGTGGCCCGGCCGTCGGCCATGTCTTCCAGCGTGGCATCGACGACCGTGTCGGCCAGGCCGCCGACGCGGTGCACAAGTGGCAGGCAGCCGTACTTGAGGCCGTACATCTGCGTCAGGCCGCAGGGCTCGAACAGCGAGGGCACCAGCGTCACGTCGCCGGCGCCGAAGAGACAGTGCGCGAGCGGCTCGCTGTAGCCCAGGGTGACGCTGATCGACCGCGGCGCGGCCGTGGCCCGTTCGCGGAATGCGCTCTCCAGCCCGGCATCGCCGCTGCCGAGCAGGGCCAACTGGCCTCCCTGCGCCAGCAGCGCGTCGATCCCGCCGAGCACCAGGTGCAGGCCCTTCTGCTCGGTCAGGCGGCTCACCACCACGAAGAGCGGCGTCTCGGCCCCCGGCGCGAGCCCGAGCTGCGCCTGCAGCACCTTCTTGCAGCGCATCTTGCCGGCCAATTGCCTGTGCTCGAAGCGGTGCGGCAGGAGCGCGTCGGTGGCCGGGTTCCAGACCTGGTCGTCGACCGCGTTGAGGATGCCGCTGAGAACGCCCGCGCGGCGGCGCAACAGGCCGTCCAGCCCGCAGCCCTGCTCGGGCGTCTGGATCTCGCGGGCGTAGGTCGGACTCACGGTGGTGATGCGGTCGGCGAAGCCCAGGCCGCCCTTCATGAAGGAGAGCTGGCCGTGATATTCCAGGCCCTCCATCCCCCAGGCGGTGGCCGGCAGGCCGAGGTCGGCAAAATCCCAGGGCGCGAACAGCCCTTGGTAAGCCAGGTTGTGGACCGTGAAGACGCTGCCGACGCGCGGATGCCCGTGGCGGGGCGCGAAGGCCAGGTAGGCCGGCGCCAGCGCGGCATGCCAGTCGTGCGCATGAACCACCTGTGGCTGCCAGGCCGGGTCGAGCCCGTGCGCAATCCGCGCCGCGGCAAATCCCAGCAGCGCGAAGCGCCGGTGGTTGTCCCTATAAGGCTGTCGCTGCGCATCCTCGTACGGATTGCCCGGGCGGTCGTACAGCCACGGCGCGTCGATCCAGTAGGCCCGCAGGTCCGGCGCGCCTTCGATCCTGATACGCCCGAGGCGCAGGCGTACGCGCTCGCCCCAGGGAGCCTCCAGCTCGGCCACCTGCAGCGAGTCGGCAACGCCATCCCTGATCGCCGGAAAGCCTGGCAGCAGCACCCGCACGTCCTGCTGCGCGGCCAGCAAGGCCTGCGGCAGCGCTCCGGCAACGTCGGCCAGGCCACCGGTCTTGAGCAGCGGGAACAGTTCGGCGCTGACCTGGAGGATCCTCATTCGGGTCCTAGCCGCTTCAGCATCTCGCGCGTGATCAGCACCACGCCGCCTTCGGTGCGCTCGAAACGCGCCGCGTCGGCGGCCGGATCCTCGCCGACGATCATGTCCTCGGGAATCACGCAGGCACGGTCGATCACGACTTTGCAAAGCCGCGCGCCGCGGCCCACCTCGACATCCGGCAGCAGCACGGCCTCCTCGATGCTGCAGAAGGAATGCACCCGCACGCCCGAGAACAGCACCGAATCCTTGACGTGCGAGCCGGACACGATACAGCCCCCCGAGACGATGGTGTTGACCGTCATGCCATGCTTCCCGTCGCGGCCGAGCACAAACTTGGCCGGCGGCAGCTGCCGCTGGTAGGTCCAGATGGGCCAGTCGGTGTCATAGATGTCGAGCTCGGGGGTGATCGAGGCCAGATCGAGGTTCGCAGCCCAGAAGGCATCAATCGTGCCGACGTCGCGCCAGTAGGCCTTGACGTTGGTGCCATGGCGCGCGCGCGTCACGCAGGACATGCCGAAGGGGTGCGCCACCGCCCGCCCCTGGGCGACCGCGCGCGGGATGATGTCCTTGCCGAAGTCATGGCTGGAGGCCGCGTCGGCGCTGTCTTCCTCCAGTAGGCGGTACAGGTACTCGGAGTCGAAGATGTAGATGCCCATGCTGGCCAGCGCGATCTCGGGCTTGCCGGGCATGGCCGGCGGGTCGGCCGGCTTCTCGAGGAAGGCGGTGATCCCGCGTTCGCTATCCACCGCCATCACGCCGAAGGCGACGGCTTCCATGCGGGGCACCTCGATGCAGCCGACCGTGCACCCCCGCCCATGCGCGACGTGGTCGCCCAGCATGATCGAGTAGTCCATCTTGTAGACGTGGTCGCCGGCCAGCACGACCACGTAGTCGTGCGGCGTCGAGCGAGTCTGGATGATGTCCAGATTCTGGTAGACCGCGTCGGCCGTGCCGCGGTACCAGTGCTCCTCGCCGACGCGCTGCTGGGCTGGCAGCACGTCCACCATCTCGTTGAGCTCGGCGCGCAGGAAGCTCCAGCCGCGCTGCAGGTGGCGCATCAGGGAGTGCGACTTGTACTGAGTGACCACCGCCATGCGCCGGATGCCCGAATTGAGGCAGTTGGAGAGCGCGAAATCGATGATGCGGAACTTGCCGCCGAAATACACCGCCGGCTTGGCCCGGCGGTCGGTCAATTGCTTGAGGCGGGAGCCCCGCCCCCCTGCCAGCACCAGTGCAATGGTGCGGCGAACGAGCTGGTGGGCCTGAAGATTTGGTTGCGTGCTGCTTCCCATCTCTTGCCTCCGTCGGTTTTTGACGTCGGTGGCAGCCTAGCATTTCTGTGGGTTCGTGGCTGGTTCGCTGTCGAGATTCGCAGGCGATCGCCGCCCCGCGCCTATCGGTCGGGCGTGTCATGACTGGGTGAGGATGGCCGCGCCTGCTCAGATCTGGCTGAGAAGCGCGCGCGCCATCTCGGCCGAGAACGTGCCCATGAAATCGCCGCCGCGTTGATGCGAGCAACAGAATCGTCCACGAACGCATCCAGGGGGCTTTTGATATCGAACCGCAATCGATGAGACGGATAGTGAACTTCGAGGCTCTTCTCAAGACTGCAGGCTTGATCCCGCCAACAGTGGGCCTTGGCGCCATTGGCGATCTTCCCGCTGATTTCGATAGAAGGCAAAGGTTTCTGCGATGAGGGCAGCAAGAAAATCACGGGGAGAAGCAGAACGAGACTTCACCCCTCGCCGGGCTTCCAGTCCGGGCTGTATCCACCAAGGGCCGGGTGGTACATCTCATCGCCATCGTGCTGGGTGAATTCGACATTCAGCCGGTCCTCGCGCAGGCCCAGCATCTCGATGCAATGTGCGCAAAGGGCCTTAGCAACCTCCATCCGAAGCTCGGCGGATCGTCCTCTCCGGATGTCGAGCATCAGCAGTGCCACTGGAACGGGCTCTGCATCGGCCTGCGGAATGCGCCAGACAGTTCCGGGGCCAAGTTCCCGGACCGCCACGGTGATGCGGCGGATATCCACGCTCATCATCGATGCATAGGTCCTGCTCATCCGCAGGGCTAGCTCCTTCTTCGATTCGATCGGGTAGCTCTCGTTCACGTCCAGTTGCAGATACGGCATCTTCGATCTCAGGTCCTTCTCAGCACAAAAGAAAAAGAAGCACCGGCAGGCAGACAAGGCCGAGCATCGTCATGAGCTTCTGCGCCCGATAGTAGTCGGCTTGTTGCGTCGCCGGAATGCAGTGCAGACGGTTGCATCCGCCGACGATCACACACTCCTCCGGCGCATGCATCTTGAACGCGCTCGCGGTCATTGTCCCGAGCCTCATTCGACCTTGATGTCGTACTTGCGGACGACAGCCGCCCACTTGCTGCGTTCACGGTTCGTCAGGTCGACGACGCCCTGCGGCGAGCTGGCGTGGTGATCTTCACATGGTCCACGGGAAGGACGGAGGTCGTCACCGAGATTTCCTGTACTTGGGGGGCGTTGCTCATGGGAACTCCTGCTACTGTGGTTCGAGCTTGACGAGCTGCAGCGTGGTGCGTGACCATCTGCGCGATGGACCAATAGTGATGACAGAAGCTCGTGCGTGACATCGCCTCCGGCGGAAGCCTCGCCTCCCGCATGCGATGGGTCTCGATCGACACCTCTAGACGGATATCGATGGCCGCCCCTGCGCGATGAGACTCGCTCTCCAGATATGGCATTGGCTGCGGATCGGCCGCGGGGCGGGTCCATGCCTTCCTGTAGGCGCGATCGTCCCGCGTTGGCAGATGGCAGGCCCCGCTGATCGGCACGAGCTGTGCGCCGGGGATGCTGCCAGCGACCAGGCGCCCCTCGTCGAAGGGCTCGCGGGGCTCATCGGTCGCATGGAGGACCAGCGTCCTGCACCGGATCTTCGGAAGCGCGTCGCTCAGATCGATCCGATCGGTCTGCCGCAGGATTTGAGCCATCATGGGCGCAGAGACCGAGAGCAGCGCGAGCTCACTGAAGACCCGCTGTTGCTCGGGCCGACAACGCGCGAGGAACTGGTTCGCGAAGAACTGCCGGTAGGATTGATCGATCCGGCTCCAGCCGAGCTCGGCAATCCTGGCATTGAGCTCGGACTCCTCCTGCAATTCGGGGCGCGCTGCGCGCCGGCAACGACCGCGTCCTGCGCTGCCGTGCGCAGCGGACCCGATCCGGCCGCATGGCCGCGTAGGCGGCGGCAATCGCGGCACCCTGCGAGATCCCCATCAACGAGAACCGCTGCAACCCCGATGCCCCGACCACGGCGTCCAGGTCATCAAGCCAGGACGCCATGGACAGCGCTGGAATGTCGCGATCCGAGAGTCCGGTGCCGCGCTGATCGAAGCGTATGACGGTGGACTGCGTCGACAGTTCCTCGAGAAGTGGGGCCCACGCCAGATTGCCCATATCGTGCTCGAGGTGCGACAGCCAGGGCCGCACTAGGACCAGCGGGGGGCCCGATCCCAGGCTCGCATGGGCGATGCGGGTTCTGTCGGTGCTCCCACAGAAGCGGAAGTGTTGCCGAAGTCTCATGCTGGCTCCTGCGGATCGCGTGCCTGGCGCGCGGACCACGACCGCGATCTAGGCACTCGCAGCCGACACACGGCGCCCGATCTCCTGCGCCTGGAATTCCCGGCGATACGCCGTGGGCGTCGTACTCCGGCGTCCGCGAAACACGCGAAGCAACTGGTTCGGGTCTTCGTAGCCCACTGCCCCCGCGATCTCGGTCACGGACTGGCCCGTGGTCCTCAGCAGTTCGCATGCCCGCTCGACGCGCCTCTCCACAAGCCATCGATGCGGCGCCATGCCCGTGGACGCCTTGAAGGCATGACAGAAATGGTGATAGGAAACGCCGACCATGGCCGCTAGTTCGCTCAATGCAACCTCTTGCGTGAGGTCATGGGTCATCCGCTCGCAAACCCGTTTGAGGTGATACGGCGCTAGCCCGCCTCGGGCCGCCGTCATTCAGCGGCCAAATCCGAAGGACGGCAGACAGTCTTTTTGAGACCTTAGATCCGGACAGTTGCCGCCGGAAGTCCCCTAGGATGGCCTGGAGGACTGGCCCATTGCCCTGCTCCGAGGCGTCTCAGGCACGCAGCGCCGCCAGTTGCGAGGCGCTGGAGAGAAATCGCCATCTCCGGCCGCCTGCCCTGCCCTGTTGACGCGAACTTTCATGCCGCCCAGTCTAGGCGATGAAAGTTGCTATCGTGATAAGAAAACTTATGTAAGCTGCGTTCCGGTGATGCCCGGCTGGAGGGCCGTTCCCTGCTGAATCGTTTGCTTGTACCCGTGGCGTCTCTGCTTGGCGCGGTCGGCCTGCCCGGTCGACTTACCCGGGGAGAAAACCGTGCGTCCATTCACCCTGCTCACCCTCGGCCCGCCCACCTCATCGTTCTCATTGGCCGCCTTTGCCGCGGTGGCCTTGAGCATCTCCCGAACGCTAGTACGGCCGATGATGGAAATGGTACCCCGACCTCGAATGAGGATGCATCACCAATGCCACACCATCGGCCTCACCGCTCAGAGGCGCCACCTCGCTGAAATGCCGGACAGCTTCAGTCAGATGGGACAAGTACCTCAGGAGCGTGATGTTGTTGCCGCGGCACGAGCGGCACGGCGCAACTGAGGACGCTGATAGTCTACGGGGAACGCAGGCTGCAGCCGCCGCGCACTGCTCACGGCGACCACCGACTGCCTCGTCGCGTTTAGCACGCGCGATTTGGGTCGCTCTCGCCGCGATGGCTTTGCAGGCTAGCTGGCCTTTTCATCGTTGCGGGTGAATGTTCCGGCTACCGGGGTAGTGCACCAGACGGCTCGACTGCAACTGCTCCGGGCCGGGAGTCCAGAGGATTTCGGGCGAAGGGGAGACGAGTCGCTGCATGGTGTGCATTCAGTTGGGAAAGCGCTTGCTCAGATCGACTCGACCAGTTCCGGCACCGCCGTGAACAGGTCGGCCACGAGGCCGTAGTCGGCCACCGAGAAGATCGGCGCCTCTTCGTCCTTGTTGATCGCCACGATCACCTTCGAATCCTTCATGCCCGCCAGGTGCTGGATCGCACCCGAGATGCCGCAGGCGATGTAGAGCTGCGGCGCCACGATCTTGCCGGTCTGGCCGACCTGCCAGTCGTTGGGCGCGTAGCCCGCATCGACCGCGGCGCGGCTCGCGCCCAGGCCCGCGTTGAGCTTGTCGGCCAGCGGCGCCATCACTTCGGTGAACTTCTCGGCGCTGCCGAGCGCTCGGCCGCCCGAGACGATGATCTTGGCTGCGGTGAGCTCGGGGCGGTCGCTCTTGGTGATTTCGCGGCCCACGAAGCTCGACTTGCCCGAATCGGCCACGCCCTCGGCGTTTTCGACCGTGGCGCTGCCGCCGGTGGCGGCCGCCGGATCGAAGCCGGTGGTGCGCACCGTGATCACCTTGATCGCATCGCTGCTCTGCACGATGGCGATCGCGTTGCCCGCATAGATCGGCCGCTCGAAGGTGTCGGGGCTGTCGACCTTGGTGACGTCGCTGATCTGGGCCACGTCGAGCTTGGCTGCTACGCGCGGCGCCACGTTCTTGCCGTTGGCGGTGACCGGGAACAGGATGTGGCTGTAGTTCTTGACGATGGCGAGAACTTGCGCAGCGACGTTCTCGGCCAAGTTCTCGGCCAGCGAGGGGCTGTCGGCGGCGATCACCTTG
>NZ_JBDGJK010000027.1:0-74119 GCF_057656935.1 Variovorax sp. Soil_C_33 | reverse complement strand
ACAGCAACCCGGTGATGGACCTGATGGCCGAGGAAGGCATCGCCGCGATCGCGCGTGCGCTGCCGGCGATCCGGCGCCGGCCCGAGGACATCGAGGCACGCTCCGATGCGCTCTACGGCGCCTGGCTCAGCGGCAGCGTGCTGGGCAACGTGGGCATGGCGCTGCACCACAAGCTGTGCCACACGCTGGGCGGCAGCTTCAACCTGCCGCATGCGGAGGTGCACACGGTGGTGCTGCCGCATGCGATCGCCTACAACGCGGATGCCGCGCCGCGGGCGATGCAGCGCATCGCGCGGGCGCTGGGGCGCGAGAACGCAGCGCAAGGGCTGTTCGCGCTGGCGCGCGACAACGGCGCGCCGACCGCGCTCAAGGACATCGGCATGAAGGCGGGCGACCTGGATCGCGCAGCGGACATCGCGGCGGCCAACCCGTACTGGAATCCGCGGCCGGTGGAACGCGAGGCGATCCGTGCGCTGCTGCAGCGCGCCTTCGAGGGCGCGGAACCTGGCTAGCCTAGCTGCTCCACTTGCGCTGGTACTCCATGCGCTCGAAGTGCTCGACCAGGAAATCGATGAAGGTGCGCACCTTCGCCGACATGTGCCGCCGGCTCTGGAAGGCGATGTTGATGCGCAGGCGCGGCAGGTCCCACTCGTCGAGCACCGGCACCAGGCGGCCGGCCACGATGTCCTCGTAGAGGATGTATTTGGGCTGCACCAGGATGCCGAGTCCGTCGAGCGCCGCCGCGCGCAGCACCTGGCCATCGTTGGCCTCGAGCAGGCCCTTGACCTTGATCACGCGCCGTTCGCTGCCGCGGCGGAAGGCAAGCTCTTCGGGGTTGTGGCTGTAGGTGTAGAGCAGCAGATCGTGCGAGGCCAGCTCGTCGATGCTCTGCGGCGTGCCGAGCCGGTCGAGATAGCCCGGCGAGGCGGCGAGGATGCGCCGGGTCTCGGCCAGGCTGCGGATGGTGATGTTGGAGTCGTTCTCGTACTCGCGCGTGCGGATCGCGACATCGATGTTGTTGTCGATCAGGTCGTAGTACCGGTTGGCCGCGACCACCTGGACCGCGACCTTGGGATAGCGCTCGGTGTAGGCGCGCAAGAGCGGCGCGATGTGGTGCATGCAGAAGGACAGCGACGCGGTGATGCGCAGCGTGCCCATCGGATCGAGCGCCTGCGCATTGACGGCCGAATCGGCATCGCGCAGATCGGCCAGGATGGTCTTGCAGCGGTTGTAGTAGCTCTCGCCCGCCTCGGTCAGCGAGAGGCGGCGCGTGTTGCGCTGCACGAGCCGCACGCCCAGCCGCGCCTCCAGCGAGACCAGGTGCCGGCTGGCGGCGGCGTTCGACAAGCCCACGGCCTCGGCCGCGCGCGACAGGCTGCCCAGCTCCGCCGTCTGTACGAACAACTCGATCTCGGTCCAGCGATCCATGCGGCATCTTAGGCGCGCTCGCACCGGCCTCGCCGCTTGCAGGATCGCCGCGAGTTCTTGCCCGATCGTCCAGACCCTGCCGGCCGCGCGAGACAAATTCACCGGGCTTGCCTAAGCTATGGACATGACCACCGTCTCCACTGCCGCCACCGCGCGCGAACGTCCGGACCAGCAGCTGCAGCTGGTCCTGCGGCGCGCTGAACTCGCCGCGTTGATCGAGCGCTTCGCCGTCGCCGAGGGCACGAACCCCACCGCCATTCCCGGCCTGGCGGTGTTCCGGTCCACGGGAGTCTGCGCACCGATTCACGGCGCCTACGAACCCGCCTTCTGCCTCATCGCGCAGGGAAGCAAGCGCGTCATGCTCGGCGACGAACTGTTCGTCTACGACTCGTCCAGCCATCTCGTGGTGTCGCAGAACCTCCCGGTGACCGGACAGGTCATCGATGCGACCCCCGAAGCGCCCTACCTGGCGCTGCGCCTCGACATCGATCCGGCGGCGATCGCGACGATGATGCTGGAGGCGGACCATCTCAAGCCGCCGAAGGCCGCGGCGCGAGGCATCTTCACCGGCGAGACCTCCATCGAGCTGCTCGATGCAGTGGTGCGCCTGATCCGCCTGCTCGATACGCGCGAGGACGTCCCTGCCCTCGCGCCGCTGGTCATCCGCGAGATCTACTACCGCCTGCTGAAGGCCGAGAACGGCTGGCGCCTCGGGCAGCTGGCGGTCGCGGGCAGCCATAGCCAGCGGATCTGCCGGGCCATCGCCTGGCTGCGCGAACACAGCACCGCACCGCTGAAGCTGGAGGACATGGCGCGGGCCGCGCACATGAGCGTGTCGTCCCTGCACCACCACTTCAAGGCCGTGACCGCGATGAGTCCGCTGCAATACCAGAAGCAGCTGCGCCTTCAGGAAGCGCGCCGCCTGCTCTTCAGCGACATGGCGGACGCGGCGGAGGCCGGCTACAAGGTCGGCTACGAAAGCCCCTCGCAGTTCAGCCGCGAGTACAGCCGGATGTTCGGCGCGCCGCCGGCACGCGACGTGCGGCGCTTCAGGCAGGGCGAGCTGGGCGGCAGGCTTTGAAGTCCGCCGGGCCGCCCCGCGAGGATCCACCTACAGGAACACGGCCGCCGGGCTGATCCGGTCGCGTCATCGAGCGCGCGATACCTGCTGTGCTGGGCTTTGGAAGTGTTGACCGGCATACCCAGCCGTGCCGGTCGATTTCCCGGAGCATTCGCATGACCACGACCACTTCGATCCATGACGTGATCTCTTCGGAACGCGTCGAAGGCACCAGCGTCTACAACGCGGCGGGCGACAAGCTCGGCACGATCGACGATCTCATGATCGACAAGATATCCGGCCAGGTCCGCTACGCGGTGATGGAGTTCGGCGGCTTCCTGGGGATGGGCACCGACCGCTACCCGATCCCCTGGAACATGCTGAAGTACGACACGGCGCAGGACGGCTACGTCGTCCCGTTGGACAAGGCGAAGCTCGAAGGCGCGCCGCGCTATGCCAACGACGACGTGCCCGACTACGACGACGCCTACAGCAGCAGCGTGAACAAGTACTACGGCTTCTGAGCGCCGGAAGCCCGCCCTGCCAGCCAGCCGACCAGACGCAGAAGGAAGTCGCGTTGCCAGTCGGGATGCGACAAGGCGTGGTCGGCGCCCTCGAGCACTTCGGCATCGACCGACCGGGCCTGCTCGAAGGCCGCCAGGTAGTTCTCGATGACCGGGTGCGGCACGGTGTCGTCGTGCCCGGATTCGATGACCAGCACTTCGCCCTTGAAGGCGGCGCAGGCCGCCAGCGCCCGGTTGTCCCCCGGGCGCAGCCTCAACAGGCGGTAGACCGACAGGTCCTGCTTGTCGAGCTGCTCCTTGGGTAGGGTCCAGTCCTCGTCGCGGTAGAGCGCCGGCGCGCGCAGCACCAGCCGGCGGACAGGACGCATGGCGCTCGCGAAGGCCGCGAGGTAGCCGCCATAGCTGACGCCGACGAGGGTGATCGCTTCGGGAACGACGGCCGGCTCGCGGGCCAGCCCATCGTAGGCGCGCAGCACGTCTTCCAGGTTGTCGGCGCGTGTCACCGTCTGCCGCTCCGCGGCGGACCACGACGGGTTCGGCAGGTCGACCGTGCGGCAGATCCAGCCCCGGCTCGAAAGCTCGCGCGCCAGCCTTCGGTATGGCCCGCGGCCGTCGTCCCAGCCGGGTACCAGCAACACGCCAGGCCGCGGGGCTGGCGATGCGAAGGCGTCGTGGCTGCTCATGCCGCGAGAATCTCATCCCGTCGTTGTGCGCGCAGTCAGCGCCGAGCCTTTTCGGCTGCCGGCCTCCCATCGAGCTGCTTGTCAGCCATTTGCGACTGGCTACACCAGCGGCTTCGTGGTCAACTCGTGTGGCCGTAAGGAGCTTTCGATGCAGAAACTCGTCAACGTCGAAACAATCAACGTGCGGTCCGAGGCCAGGGTCGAGCCCGACACGCTGATCGGCCCCATCTTCCTCGGGCAGGCCGTCGATGACCTGGAAGACGGACCGGAGGGGTGGCATCACGTCCGCACCGCGGTCGACGGGAAGTCGACCGAGGGCTTCATCAAGGCCGCATTGCCGATCACCAAATTCGACTGGCAGCCGCCCGAGCAGCCCACCCTGCGCGACCCGGTCTCTCCAGCGCGGGAGGCGCTCGTTGCCGCGGCCGTCGAGCAATGGCTGCGCTTCGACAGGGGCGCCGGCAAGGAAGCGAAGGAGCCCTTCAGCGGCTTCATCGGCGAGATGTGGAAAGCACTCGGCAAGCCGTTCACCGGCAAGACCACCAAGCAACCCTGGTCGGCAGTGGCGATCTCGCTGATGGTGAGGACGGCGGCCAGGGAATTCGACGAGTACAAGTCCTTCCAGGAGTCGATCGGCCATGCGGCGTACATGTGGGATGCGATCAAGAAGAACGCGAGCGGAGACCTGGCGGCGCCCTTCTGGGGCGTGCGGCTCGACAAGGCCAAGCCCCAGGTCGGCGACATCATCGGCAGCTGGCGCGAGAAGCCGGCGCGCTACGACGACTACCTCAATGCCTCGAACAACCCCGAGTTGCCTAGCCATTGCGACATCGTCGTGGCCGTCGGGCCCGAGGTCGCATGGGCCATCGGCGGGAACGTGCAGAACTCGGTATTCGCAACGGGCTACCAACTGAGCCCGGATGGAACGCTCCTGAGGAATCCGCGGATCACCGCCGAGGGCAAGCTCGTCGGCGAGGCGATCGTCGTCCTGGACAACAGGGTCAGCTCGTAAGAAAAAATGAAGGATAGATGCAGTTTCAGGTAGTTTATTTTCCGAATACGCGAACCTAGACTTGGCTCCAGGCCGTGCTTTCCGGCTCATCCGTTCCACATTGCCGGAGGTCCCCTGCCATGCGTCTGCGCTTTCTGATGCCTGTTCTCGTCCTGGCCGCGAGCTGAGATGACGAAACAATTCCTCGAACAACTGGAGACGCCCGCGCTGCTGCTCGACGAGGCGCGCATGGACCGCAACATCGAGCGCATGCGCAGCCAGGCGCGCCGCCTCGGCGTCTCGTTCCGACCGCACGTGAAGACCAACAAGTCGATGGACGTGACCCGCCGGATCATGGAAACGCCGCAAGGGCCGATCACGGTGTCAACGCTGCGCGAGGCCGACTACTTCGCGGCGCACGGCGTCACCGACATCCTCTATGCCGTCTGCATCGCGCCGAACAAGCTCGACCATGTGATGGCCTTGCAGGACAAGGGCGCGCGGCTCACGCTGATCCTCGACAGCATCGAGGCCGCGCGCATGCTGGCCGAGCGCGCGAAGGCGGCGCGGCGGCATTTCGACGTGCTGATCGAGATCGACTCCGACGGCCACCGCTCGGGCGTGAATCCCGATGGCAGCGATCTTCTCGAGATCGCGCAGTTCCTCGAAGGCGCCGGCATTCCGGTGCAGGGCATCCTCACGCATGCCGGAAGCTCCTACGACTGCGCCTCCATCGAGGCGATCTGCGCGATGGCCGAGCAGGAGCGTGCAGCGGCCGTGCATGCGGCCGAGCGCCTGCGCGCGGCGGGCATCGCATGCCCCGTGGTGAGCGTCGGCTCGACGCCGACCGCGCTCTTCGCCGAGCAGTTGCAAGGCGTCACCGAAGTGCGCGCCGGCGTGTTCGTGTTCTTCGATCTGGTGATGGCCGGCCTGAACGTCTGCCGCGTGGACGACATTGCGCTGTCGGTGCTGGCCACGGTGATCGGCCACCAGCGCGAGAAGGGCTGGACGATCCTCGATGCCGGATGGATGGCGATGTCGCGCGACCGCGGCACGGCCAGGCAGCCGGTCGACCAGGGCTACGGGCTGGTCTGCGACCTCGAAGGGCGGCCGCTGGACGACCTCATCCTCGTGGGCGCCAACCAGGAGCACGGCATCATGGCGCACCGCTCGGGCAAGATCGAAGGCGCATTGCATCTGCCGGTCGGCGCGCAGGTGCGCATCGTTCCCAACCACGCCTGCCCCACCGCCGCGCAGTACGAGCACTACAAGGTGCTCGGCGCCGGCCACGAGATAACCGCGACCTGGCAGCGCTTCAGCGGCTGGTGAAGCGCAAACAGGAAGACGCGATGCTGATCATCTCGGAGCAGGAAGCCCGCGCGCTGGTGAGCGTCGAAGACGCCATTGGAGCGGTCGAACAGTGCTTCGCCGCCATGGCATGCCAGGAGGCGCGCAACTACCCGGTGGTTCGCGAGGGCGTGGGCTACCAGGACGCCGTCTTCGGCGTCAAGGCCGGCTGCGACGCCGGCGCGCCCATCCTCGGGCTCAAGGCGGGCGGCTACTGGCCGCACAACGCGGGCAAGGGCCTGAGCAACCATCAGTCTTCGACCTTGCTTTTCGATCCGGACACCGGCCGCGCATCGGCACTCGTCAGCGCGAACTACCTGACCGGCGTGCGCACCGGGGCCGCCAGCGCCATCGCGACCAAGCACCTGTCGCGCCCCAACAGCAGCGTGCTCGGCATCATC
This sequence comes from Variovorax sp. Soil_C_33, assembly GCF_057656935.1. Classification (NCBI taxonomy): domain Bacteria; kingdom Pseudomonadati; phylum Pseudomonadota; class Betaproteobacteria; order Burkholderiales; family Comamonadaceae; genus Variovorax; species Variovorax sp. Soil_C_33. The sequence continues at coordinate 67,685 of NZ_JBDGJK010000027.1, read as the reverse complement.
GGCGCGGGCGTCCAGGCGCAATACCAGCTGCGCGCGACGCTGGCGGTGCGTGCGATCCGCAGGGTCCATGCGTGGAATCGCTCGCCCGAGAACCTGGCCGCCTTCGGCCGCGTCGTGGAGCAGCTCGGCCTGGAGTTCATCCCTCAATCCGATGCCCGGGCCGTGGCCGCCCACGCCGACATCCTGGTCACCGTGACGCCTTCGCAGAAGGCCCTGGTCGAAAAATCATGGGTGCGCCCCGGCACCCACATCAGCGCCATGGGTGCCGACACCCGGGGCAAGCAGGAGCTGGCCCCGGCGCTGGTGGCCGCGGCCGCCCTGTTCGTCGACGAGGCCGCGCAGGCCCTCAGCATCGGCGAGTGCCAGCACGCCTACGACGCGGGCCTGATCACCGAGCGGAGCTTCCGCGGCAGCATCGGCGCGGTCATCGAAGGCCTGTGCGACGGGCGCCGCACGGCCGATGAGATCACGCTCTTCGACGGAACGGGCGTGGCGCTGCAGGACCTGGCCGTGGCCGACCTCGCCGTGCGCACGGCCGCGCAGCGCGGGCTCGGCAGCAAGATCGACTATTAGGATCGGGGGATGTCGCACGACATCACCGACCTGCGCTTCTTCGTCGCCATCACCGAAAGCGGCTCCCTCGCGGAGGCCGCTCGGCGCATGGACGTGACGGCCTCGTCCGTGTCGCAACGGCTGCGGCAACTGGAGAGCCGCCTGGGGCTGCACCTGGTCCACCGCAGCACGCGCCGCTTCAGCCTCACCGACGAGGGCGAGCTCTTCCATGCGGGGGCCGTGAGCCTGCTCGCCGAACTGGATGGCCTGATCGACAACCTGCGCGCCCGCTCGGGCGAAGTCGCGGGGACGCTGAACGTCTGCGGCCCCCTGGGCTTCGGACGCCATCACCTGGCGGCCGCCGTCGCCGACTTTCATACGCTGCACACGGGGCTGAAGGTGTCCCTGACGCTCAGCGATGTGGTGTCGGCGGCCGACGCGAATCGCTTTGACCTGATCGTGCACATCGGCAACCTTGCGGATTCGAGCATGGTCGCCTACCCGATCGCGCCCAATGCGCGCTTCGTCTGCGCCGCACCCGGCTACCTCGCCCGCCGCCCGGCGCCGCGCACGCCGCAGGAACTGGCCGGGCACGACTGCATCGTGCTGCGCGAAAACCAGGAAGACGTGACGCTGTGGCACTTCAGGAAGAAACGCAGCGAAGTCGCGGTGCGGGTGGCGGCAACCCTGAGCAGCAATGACGGCGACGTCGTGCGGCAGTGGGCACTCAAGGGCAAGGGCCTGATCATGCGCTCGGAATGGGACATCGCCGAGAGCCTGGCCTCTGGGCACCTGGTCCGGGTGCTGGAGGACTGGAGCCTGCCGGCCGCCGATGTGGTGGCGCTGGTGGCGCAGCGCCTCGGCATGTCCGCCAGGGTGAAGCTGTTCCTCTCGTTCCTGCAGGCGCGCTTCAAGCCGGTGCCGCCGTGGCGCAGCCACGCATCTACTTGATCGAGCGGTTGCCTCGCATGAGCGAAAGAAGCAGCGTCATGAGCACCGCGCCGCTCGCCGCTGCGGCAAGCGATGCGCGGACCGGTTCCTCCGCGATGTATTGCAGGCAGCTGTCCTTGGCGTGGGTGACCCGGCCCGTGACGTCCCGGATCTTCCGGCCCGTCGCATTCACGGCATTGCGGGCATACGCGCGGCCGGTGAGGGCCGCGTCCTCGGCAATCTTCTTGGCGTCTTCCCTGGCATCCTCCACGTTCGAACGAATCGAAGGAATCGCGTCCCTGGCAATGCGCCCGCTTTCTCGCGCGTACCCCTGCGCGGCTTGAAGCGCCTCTTGCGCAGTCTGCTCGGCCTCATCGGCACGCCCCGCGGAAGTCTTGATGTTGTCGGTTGCCATTTCATGCTCCTGATGCTGCTCGCGGCACGGCGCCGCGCTGTGGCGCCAATTTCAAATCGAGCCGCAATCGGCGGTGTGGGCGCGAGGCGAAGCCTCGCGTAGGGAAAATACGGTGAAGCCTCTTCCCGCCAAGGTCGGTGCGGGCCACGGCGGCACAATGCTGACCTTCAACAATGCGCGATCCGAAGGAGAAGTCACCCCATGCAGGCAGTTCAGGAATGCGATGTGCTCGTCGTCGGAGGAGGACCGGCGGGCTCGACCATCGCAGCGCTCCTCGCGCGCGAGGGGCGGCGCGTGGTTCTGCTCGAGAAGGAGCATCACCCGCGCTTCCACATCGGCGAATCGCTGCTGCCGGGCAATGTCGAGCTGTTCGACAAGCTCGGCGTGCGCCAGGAGGTCGAGAAGATCGGCATGCCGAAGTTCGGCATCGAGTTCGTCCCGCCTGACCTCGACTACTGCAGCTATGTCGACTTTTCCGAAGGCTGGGACCCTTCCAAGGACTCGGCCTGGCAGGTTCGCCGTTCGGAGCTCGACGAGCTGCTGTTTCGCAATGCCGCCAAGGTGGGCGCGCTGGCCATCGAGGGCGCGAAGGTGTGCGAGGTCGATTTCGACGACACCGGCGCCACGGTGCAGGCGCTGCTCGGCGACGGCGCCAGGCGCACCTGGCGGGCGCGCTTCGTCGTCGATGCCAGCGGCCGCGACACGGTCCTGGCCAACAAGTTCAAGTGCAAGAAGAAGAACCCGGACCACAACAGCACCGCGCTCTTCGGGCACTTTCGCAACGCCCGGCGCCTTACGGGCAAGCGCGAGGGCAACATCAGCATCTGCTGGTTCGAGCACGGCTGGTTCTGGTTCATCCCGCTCGCCGACGGCACGACCAGCGTCGGCGCCGTGTGCTGGGCCTACTACCTGAAGGCGCGCGACAAGCCGCTGAAGGACTACTTCTTCGACACCATCGCGATGTGCCCGGAACTGCACGACCGCCTGAAGGATGCGACGCTCGTCGACGACAAGGTCCACGCGACGGGCAACTTCGCGTACTCCAGCACGCATGCCACCGGCGAGCGCTACCTGATGGTGGGCGATGCCTTCACCTTCATCGACCCGATGTTCTCGTCCGGCGTGTTCCTGGCGATGCAGAGCGCCTTCGACGGCGCGCAGCTGGTGCAAACGGCGCTCGACCAGCCGGCCGAACTGCCGGCGGCCAGGGCGGCGCTGGAGAAGCGCATGCGCGTGGGGCCGCGCGACTACTCGTGGTTCATCTACCGCGTCACGAATCCGACGATCCGCGACATGTTCATGCACCCGCAGAACATCTTCAAGGTGAAGCAGGGCCTGATGTCCCTGCTGGCTGCCGACATCCACCACGGGCGGGCCTACCGCCTCTCGTTGCTGATGTTCAAGGTGGTCTACTACTTCGTATCCCTGCTCAACTGGCGCCGCACCTATGCCGGCTGGAAGCGCCATCGCTTCAACATCCGCGACATGGGTCCGCTGCGCGGCGAGACCATCCTGAAGGCAGACTGAGCGCGGGCATCTCCCGCGCCGCTACTCGAGCGGCCCCGAGGACTCGGGCTTGACGGCGCTGTACTCGGAAAAGATGCCAAGCTCCGTATGCCGCCGCACCGCCTCGAAACCGGCCGCCTCGAGGGCCGCGATGATCTGGGCCGGCGCGATGCAGGCTTCGATCGTGTCCCAGTAATAGCGCCACAGTTCGGAGGTAGCGCGCTCGCGCGCGACGATGCGTGCGATGACGGGAACGAGAATTCGCATGTACGCTTTGAGCAGCGCGTTGCCGATTCGGCTTTCGGGCCGGCTGATCTCGAGAACGAGCAATTTGCCGCCGGGGCGCAGCACCCGATGGAACTCTGCAAAGGCCCTGCCGACATCGGACACATGCCTGAACGCGTACCCCAGGCTGAGGAAATCGGCCTCGCCGTCGGCGCACGGCAGTTGCTCCGCCCGCCCGACCCTGAGCTGGATGCCGCGCAACGCGACCTGTTTCAACATGCCCGGACTTGGATCGATGCCGACGAGGCTTCCTGCCGCTCCGATCTGGGCACAGGCCTCGCGTGCCAGCAAGCCGGTTCCGATACCGACGTCGACGACCGTGTCGCCTGGGGCCAGGCCGGCGCGCTGCAGCGCCATCCTCCGGTATCTGGGTCCGGTGCCCATCGCCAGGACACGCTCGATGCGGTCATAGTCGCTCGCCGTTTCGTCGAAGATGCGGCGCACGAAGCGCTGATGCTCGACCTCGTCCCGGTAGTACGCCGGCAACGGGCTGTGGGGCAATTGCACGGGCCCGGCGGCTAGTTCGGATTCTGGAGCGGTGTTCATTCCCCATCATAGACACGCCCTCCTGCAACCCGTCCTGGATGAAACCAGGTGCCCAGGGCTTCGCGACGCAGGCGCGTCGCTGCGCGGCCTTACTTCTTGGCCTTCTTTGCGGGTGCAGCCGTCTTGGCTGCAGGCTTGGCGGCTGCCTTCTCGGCCTTGCGCTTTGCAGCCTTGGGGTCGATGGCGGCCTTGAACGCTGCACCCGGAACGAACTTCGGCACCTTCTGTGCCGCGATCTTGATCTTGGCGCCAGCCTGAGGATTGAAACCCGTGCGTGCGGCGCGTGCGACTTGCTTGAAGGTTCCGAAGCCGATGAGCTGGACCGGATCGCCCTTCTTCACTGCAGCGACGATGGAGCCGGTGACTGTTTCCAGAATGCGGGCGGCTTCAGCCTTGCTGACCTTGTGTGCGGCGGCGATCTTTTCGACCAGTTCGATACGGTTCACTTGAATTTTTCCTTGGTTTGATTCGCCATGTTGCCGATGGCGGCGCAGCGATCGATACGTGCTGCAAGCGGCGCGGAGTGTAGCGCAGCGTCTGCGCCTCAGCTGACGATGCCCAGGTGCCAGGGCACGAACTCATGGTCGCCCAGGCCCAGCAACTCGCTCTTGGTCGGCTCGCCGGAAGCGGAACGCAGGATGTGCTCGAAGATGCGCCGGCCCATCTGCTGGACATCCAGCTCGCCGTCGAGCACCAGGCCGCAATTGATGTCCATGTCTTCCTCCAGGCGCGTGAACATCGGTGTGTTGCTGGCGAGCTTGATCGTCGGCGCCGGCTTGGAGCCGAACATCGAGCCGCGCCCCGTCGTGAAGCAGATGAGGTTGGCGCCGCTCGCGATCTGTCCCGTCGAGGCCACCGGGTCGTAGCCCGGCGAATCCATGAAGACGAAGCCGGCCGTGTCGATGGGCTCGGCATATTCGTAGACCGCCTGCAGCGGCGTGGTGCCTCCCTTCATGGCCGAGCCGAGCGACTTCTCGAAGATGTTGGCCAGGCCGCCGGCCTGGTTGCCGGGGCCGACCACGCCGTTGAACTGGCCGTTGTGGCCGCGCGTGTACGCCTCCCACCAGGCCAGGCGGTCGAGCAGCTTCTGCCCGACCTCGGGACTCACGGCGCGACGCGTGAGCATGTATTCGACACCATGGATCTCCGGCGTTTCCGACAGGATCGCGGTGCCGCCGTGGCGCACCAGGATGTCCATGGCCGCGCCGAGGGCCGGATTGGCGGTGATGCCCGAGAAGCCGTCGGAGCCGCCGCATTCGAGGCCGATCTTCAGGTGGCTCGCGCTCACCGGCTGGCGCTTCACCGCGTTGGCCGCCGGCAGCATGGATTCGATCGCCGCGATGCCGGCCGCAATGGTGGCGCGCGTGCCGCCGATGTCCTGCATCACCAGCGTGCGCATGTCCGATCCGGGCGCGAGGCCCTGCGATTCGACCAGGTCGGCCACCTGGTTGCGCTCGCAGCCCAGCCCGACGATCAGCACGCCCGCCAGGTTGGGGTGGCGCGCGTAGCCGGCGATCGTGCGCCGCAGCACGTCGAAGTGTTCGCTCGGCGAGGACATGCCGCAGCCGCTGGTCTGCGCGAACGCGGCAACACCGTCGACATTCGGAAACGCGGCCAGGCGCTCGGGCGTGAAATGGGCGGCGATGTGCTTGATGACGGTTGCCGAGCAGTTGACCGACGCCAGGATGCCGATGAAGTTGCGCGTCGCCACGCGACCGTCGGGCCGCACGATGCCCATGAAGGTGGCGCGCTCGGCCTCGGGCACGTAGTCGATCGGGCGCACGTCCTCGCAGAAGCCGGGATCGCGGTCGAAGTCGATCAAGGCCAGGTTGTGCGAATGCACATGCTCGCCGGCTTCGATGTCGCGCATGGCGGCGCCGATCACCGTGTCGTACTTCTTCACCCGCTCGCCGGCGGCGATGCGCCGCGCGGCGATCTTGTGGCCGGCCGGCACCTGTGCGCGCATGCGCAAGCCCAGCACGGGCAACTCCTGCCCCAGCGCGATCGGTGCGCGGGCGATCAGCACGTTGTCGTTGGCATGCAGCCGGATCAGCGGCGACGCGGGCGGGGTGCTTGTCATGCGCTCAGCCCTTGGCCATCAGCTCTTTGAGCTTCAGTCGCTCGATCAGCTCGGTTTCCTTGCGGTACGTGGCGGCGACGTACTTCTCGTAGTCGGGTCCGTCCAGGTACATCAGCGGCGCATCGATCTTGCCGCAGGCTGCGATGAACTCGGCACTGGCGGCGGCGGCCTTGAAGGCTTCGCGCAAACGCCGCTCGACGGCAGGCTCCAGGCCCTTGGGCGCGCCGACGCCGTTGGGCGCATCGACCACGACGTCGAAGCCCTGCTCCCTGAGCGTGGGCACATCGGGAAAATCCTGCGTGCGCTTCTCGCCCCAGGTGGCCAGCAGGCGCAGCTTGCCGGCCTTCACGTGCGGCGCCCAGGAGCTGGAGTCGGCCAGCGCATCGATCTGGCCCCCGAGCAGGTCCTGCAGCGCCGGCGCGCCGCCCTTGTACGGGATGTGGTTGAACTGCACGCCTGCGGCGAGCGCGAACTCCTCCATGCCGACGTGCGTGGCGCCGCCGATGCCTGCGCTGCCGTAGGTCAGCTTGCCCGGATGGGCCTTGGCCGCGGCGGCGAACTCCTTGAGCGTCTTCCAGGGCGCGTCGGGGCGCACCGCAATGCCGAAGGTCTGGCCCGAGGTACGTGCGATGAAGCTCAGATCCTTCAGCGGATCGAGCTGCACCGTGCCGAGCTGCGAAAAGCGCGTCACCGAGATCGGGATCTGGCCGATCGTGTAGCCGTCGGGCTTGGCGCCGGCCAGGGCCTTCATGCCCAGCATGCCGGAGGCGCCGGCTCGGTTGTCGACCACGACGGGCTGCCCGAGCTGCCTTGCTGCGGCCACGCAGAGCGCACGCATCGTCACGTCGGCCGTGCCGCCGGCCGGCCAGGGACAGATGAAAGTGATGGGCCGCTCGGGGTAGCTGGCCGCAAGGGCGGCGCGCGGAAGCGTGGAAAGAGTGGTGGCGGCAGCACCGAGGCTGCCGAGGACGAACTGGCGGCGAGTGGAAGCCATCTTGTCTCCTGATCTTGTCGTGGGAATTCGCCGCATTGTTGATGGACCGATCATTACAATCCAATGAAGTTATGGACTGTCTTCTTAACCAATCCGACATGTACCGATCGTGAGCGACATCGACCGCGTGCTGCGCTCCAACCTCAAGCTGAAGCACCTGCAGCTGCTGATCGCGCTCGATCAGTTCCGCCACCTCGGCCGGGCCGCAGAGTTCCTCTCGCTCACGCAGCCGGCGGTCTCCAAGACGCTGGCCGAGATCGAGCGCATGTTCGGCCTCGATCTGTTCGTGCGCTCGACGCGCGGCACCGAGCCCACGCCGTACGGCGACTCGGTTGTTCGTTTTGCGCGCTCCGTGCTGGCCGACTATGGCCGCACGCGCGACGAGCTCGCCGCCGTGGCCAGCGGGGCCGCCGGCCGCGTCAGCGTGGGTGCGATGGTGGTGGCCACGCCGGGGCTGCTGTCGCGCGCCGTCGAATTGCTGAAGGCGCGTTCCGCGCTGACCACGGTGGCCATCGAGGAAGGCGATCTCACCCGGCTTCTGCCGCGCCTGCGGGTGGGTGAGCTGGACCTGTTCGTCGGCCGCCTCGAGCCCGGCTACGCGGCACCGGACCTCGAAACCGAGCGGCTGTACGACGAGCCGATGAGCATCATCGGCCGGCCGGACCACCCGCTGGCGCACAAGCCGAGGCCGACATGGGAGGATCTCGCAGCCGTGCCCTGGGTGGTGCCGCCTCCGTGGGCCTCATCGCGCATCAAGCTCAATCAGATGTTCTACAAGCACGGGCTCAACCCGCCGGTGGATCTGATCGAGTCTGCGTCCTTTCTTGTGACGCTCAGCTTCGTGCGCGAGCGCGCGGCGATCGCATTCGTCGCGCGGACCGTCGCGCGGTTCCTGAAGCGCGAGGGCCTTGCCGAGACGCTGCGCGTCAAGGTGCCGATCGAACTGCCGCCCGTGGGCATCATCACGATGCGCAGCCGGATGCGGACGCCGGCCTGCGAACAGCTCATCGAATGTCTCAGGCGGGCGTCGAAGTCGAGGTGAGCGAGCCGCCTCGCATGGCCCCTCGCGTGAATGTCAGGCCGCATTCCAGGCAACGTCCGGCAGCACGCCAGTGCCGGGACGTGCAAACAGGAAGCCCTGGAACAGCCGCACGCCGAGCCGGCGAAGCACGTCCACTTCTTCCGGAGCTTCCACGCCTTCTGCAATCACCTCGATCCGAAGCTCGTCGCATATCGCGACGAAGCCCTTCACGATCGCGAAGCGCACGGCGCTCCGATGGATGTCGCGAATGAAGCTCACATCGAGCTTGACGACGTCCGGCTGAAAGGCGGCCAGCAGTTCGAAGCCTGCATAGGCAGCGCCGAAGTCGTCGATGGCAGAGGTGAATCCGAAGCGTTGGAAGCTGTGGAAGGTCGCGGCCAGCGCCGGGAGGTCGGCGACGGCTTCGCCTTCGGTGAGCTCGAACATCAGGCGATCGACGGGAAAGCAGACTCGCTCGGCGGTGCGAATCGCGGTATGAAGGCATTCCGCCGGTCCCGCGATGTCGTTGGGGGCCACGTTGAGGCTGAGCCTGGATTGCATGCCGAGCATCGATGCCATCTCGATCGACTTCACCCTGCATGCCTCGTGGAACGCAAAGCGATGACGCGCTTCCACCCTGCCGAGCACCTCGAGCGCCCCTTCCCCGTGAACGCCTCGAACCAGCGCTTCATGCGCGAATACCTCCCGCAGTTCGAGGTCCACGATCGGCTGGAACGCGATCGTGAAGTCGGGGCCGATGACGGAAGCGACGGCGTCGCTGATGTTTTCGGATCTCACCGGGCAAGGGACTCTTGGCGTGACCATGAAGAGCCGCGCTGGGTTTCAGACCTTGAAGCCGCCATCGTGAATCGGTTTCTTCCGTCTTTCTTGGCTGCGTAGAGGGCCGAGTCGGCGCATGCCAGCAAGGATGCAAAATCGTCCTCGCCTTCCTCCGCCAGCGCGATGCCGACGCTGGTCGTCACCTGCAATGTGCGATTGGAGAGAACGAAGGCCGGACGCATGGCGGCCAGCACCTTGGCGGCAACCAGCTGCGCCTCATCGGCGCCGGCGATTCCTTCGAGCAGGATCACGAACTCGTCGCCGGCATAGCGCGCCGCCATATCCGTCTCACGAACGCTCTCTTTGAGCCGGCGGCCGAATTCCCTGAGCACCGCGTCGCCGGCGGCGTGGCCCAGCGAATCGTTGATCGACTTGAAGTAGTCGATGTCCAGAAACATGAGGCAGATCGGAATGCGGGACCGCCGGGACCTCGCCATCGCCTCGCGCACGTGCTCTTCGAACGAGCGGCGGTTCGGCAGGCCGGTGAGCGCGTCTTCGCGCGCGAGGGTGTCCAGCTGCATCTGCTTCTGCTTCAGGTCGCTGACGTCGTTCGCCAGGACGTACAGGCCGACGACCTCGCCCTGTGCATTCCTCTGCGGCAGATAGGTCGTCTGCAGGGTCCGCTCGCCAACCAGCAGCTTGGCCGTCTGTTCGAAGGACACCTCCTCTCCGGCAAAGGCCCGCGCCAGCAGCGGCTTGCGCATCTCGTAATGGGCGTCGCCGACGGCCTCGCGGATCGGGCGGTTCATGATCGACTCCGGCGCGATGCCGAGCCAGCTCTGGTAGCGGCCATTGCAGAAGACCACCCGTTCGTCCAGATCCAGCTCGGTCAGAAGCGCCGGCACGTTGTCGGTCAGGCCGCGCAGGCGCTGCTCGCTCTCGGCGCTGCGGATCTCGGCCCGCTTGCGCTCGGTCACATCGAAAGTCATCGCGTAGAAGCCCCGCACCACACCCGCCGCGTCGCGATCGGGAATGTAGTGGGACTGGTACCAGTTCTGGCTGACCCCGCGCGTGCTGTAGCCTGTTTTTTCGAAGGTCACCGCTTCCCCGGCGAGCACGCGGCGCACATAGGGTTCGACCAGCTTGAAGTCTTCGATGCCGCGCACGTCGGCCATGAGACGGCCCACCAGTTCCGCGTTGTCGTGCAGCGCGCGCACGTGCGCATTGACGAAGGTGTAGTGCAGCGAAGCGTCGACGTGCGATACCAGTGCCGGCAGGTTGTCCGTGATGGTGCGGATGCGGGCCTCGCCCGCGGCCCGCTCGCGCTCGGCCACCTTCTGGCGCGTGATGTCGAAGGTCATCACGTAGTAGCCGACCACCTCGCCGGCCTGGCGGATGTCGGGCACCAGATGGCACTCGAAGAAGCCCTCCTTGCCATTGCGATCGTAGGTGCCGACGTGGCGCGTCGCCGTGCCCGTCAAAACCTTGGCAACCTCCGGAACGAGTTGCTCGTAGACCGCGTCGGGCAGCGACTCCTTCATGGTGAAGGTGCCGAGCTCGGCCTGCGTCTTGCCCCGCACGGCGAGACCGGCCTTGTTGCCGAAAAGGCAGCGCTGGTCGCGATCGAAGTAGCCGACCACGGCGGGCAGGTTGTCGGTCACGTCGCGCAGGAATCTTTCGCTCGATTTCAGCCGCTCCTGCGAGGTCCGGCGCTCCAGCATCAGCGCATCGAAGGTGCGCGAAAGATCGCCGATCTCGTCCCCGGGCGGCAGCTGCTCCATGGGTACGTAGCTCGAGTCGGTGCGCGAGACCTTCATGTGCTCGTGCAGGCGCGACAAGGGCGCGAGCTGCGAGCGCATGACCGTGAAGGCGAACCCGCCCACCAGCACCGCGAGGAGCAAGGCGCCGGCCCATGTGTAGCGCTCGATGTCCTCCACCTGGGCAAAGGCCTCGTCCCGCGGGTAGATGCATCCGAGCACCCAGTTGGTCTGGCCGAGGCGCTTGAAAGCGTAGAGCCCGCGCAGGCCGGTGCGGTCCGTCGCCTCCATCGCGCCTTCGAATCCGGCCAGCGCGCGCTCCATCGCGGGATTGCGCCCATTCGCGGCATCGGCGCGCTGCAGGATCCGGGACTTGTCGGGGTGGTCGACCACGATGCCATCGGTGTTCGTGATGAACATGTATCCGGTCTGGCCGAACTTGACGTTGGCGAGCTCGCCGAGGAAGTTCTGCTCGCTCAGGTTGATCGCGCCGGACATGACGTAGACCACCTCGCCCCGCTCGTCGAGCACCGGCTCGGTCATGGCAACCTGCGCCTGGCCGTTCTGGCGATTGCGGTAGGGCTGGGAGATAACACCCGCCTTGGCGGCGACCGTCTGCCGGAAATATTCGCGGTCCTTGATGTTGATGCCGGCCTGCGGCGCGCCGTTGATGCCCGCCACGAGCTTGCCGTTCATGTCGGCGAAGGCGACGTTGGCGAAGGCCTCCTTCAGCGACTTGTGCTGCATGATGAAGGCTTGCAGCAGCGCAGGGTCCGCCAGATGACGCGCCTCCACGCTGTCGCCGAAGGTCCTGAGCAAGGTGCGCCGGCTCAGGAACTTCTGATCCACCGCCTCGGCGATGGCGGAGATCCGCTCGAACTCTTCGTTCGCGATGGCCGCCTGCATGTTGCGCTTGACGAAATAGAGCGCGGCCGTGGTGACCCCCAGCGCGATCAGCAGAACGATCGCGACCATGCCCACGGACAACCGGGCGCGCAGGCCGAGGCGAGGAAGGCGAAGAACGGGAAGGCGCATCGGTGAAGCTTGGTAAGAACGGCCGCAGCTCGAAGCCGCAGACCAGAAGCGTCGCTTTGAACATGGCCTGCGCCGGGTCAAGCCGTGCCAGAGCATACCGAGTGAAGGTCTTCGGACATGCAAGGGCGAGCTGCCGCAAGCGGCCCTTGCGTGATGAAGTTGCGATGTCCGGGACTCAGTGGGCTACCTGTTCCATCGCAGCGCAAAAAAATGCCCCGCCCCAGGTAGCGATTAATTCCCATATGAACTGGATTGCCATTAGCGACCCTTTGCGCTGCATGTGGGAAATAAAGCACATACCCTGCGAGCGGGTTTAGGAATCAATAAAACGTTGCCATTACAAATAGTCAAATGGCCTTAAGCATTTCCCACTACAAAACCATCAAAATTGAATAGCGAATGTCAAACATTGACAAATTCGCCGCCGGCGCTGTTGTCGCATTTCCATTTCTCTTAACATTCCAGCGAAGTAAATCGTTGCTTCTGTAACATTTAATAATATTGTTTTACCCGTCGAGGTGTCATGAACCAGAGCTATTTCACTGTTTGGAACGAATCCATTGGCGCCTGGGTCGCTGCGCCCGAGAACACTCGGGCCCGCGGCAAACGCGGCAGCAGCCGGGTAGCGGTGGCAGCCGCAGGTGGCGTGCCTGCATCGCGCGGGCCGAGCCGCCTGCGCGCGGGGATCATGAGCGCGCTGCTGGCGATGGGCGGGATGGGATGGGCGTCGTCGGCGCAGGCGCAGGTGAACTGCACTGCGTCGCCGTACAACTTCTACAACGGCAGCTCGACCTGCGCGGGTTTTCAGTCCCAAGCGACTTTCGGCGGAGCCACTGCTATAGGTTTTAACGCCGCCAGTACGGGGCTGAATGCCACGACTCTCGGCTACCAAGCCCTTGCTTCAGCCACCAACTCCATTTACGTGGGTGCGCGCACCGGTGGAGTGGGAGCGTCCGGGGAGTCGTCAATTGCTATCGGTACGGATGTCAACTCCGGCGGCGCGGCAGCCACCGCTGTCGGCGTGCAGTCGAGAGCAATGGGACTTAGGGGCGTTGCCTTGGGTCCGCAAGCCAATGCCGCGGTCGACTATGCGACAGCACTCGGCGGCGGTGGCATCAGCCCAGCAACAGCCGTACGAGCCACCGGCGTCGGTTCGACGGCTCTCGGTGGCAATGCCACCAGTGGCGCACTTGCATCGGGCGTCGACGCCATTGCCATTGGGGGTCAATCCGTCTCGTCGACCCAATACTCGGTGGCCATCGGCTTGAATGCGGCAGCCTCAGGCACGGGCGGTGCAGTCGCGATAGGTGGCAGCGCGGTCTCCAACAATATCAATACGGTCGCGCTGGGAGTTAACGCCAATGCCACCGGAGCTGGCGCAAGCGCGTTGGGCACCGCCTCTCAGGCTACGGGAGGGAATTCCACCGCAGTCGGTGTCAACTCTGTGGCAGGCGGAAACTTCGCGTTCGCCGGAGGCTTTTTATCCCAGGCAACCGCGCTGCGCACCGTCGCAGTAGGCAATGAGGCAGAGGCAACCAGCGACGCAGCTACCGCCGTCGGCAACGCCGCTCGAGCGGTAGGAAACAGTTCGCTTGCGCTCGGGGCGCAAGCGCTCGCAATGGGTACCAGCACCGTTGCGGTCGGCCAGGGTGCCGGTGCGGGCTCGACGGCTGCCAATACCGGTTCAATCGCATTGGGTATTGCATCCGGGGCGCTGGTTACCGGCGCTCTGAACACCGCCATCGGCGGCGGCATTGCCAGCGTGATGCGGGGCGCGGGTTCGGGCGTCACGGGAACGCGCAACGTCGCCTTCGGCACAGGCGATGGCACGGTCGCCTACGATGGGACCTTGGACGCTGCGGCAGGCAGCCTGGTAAGCGGCAACGACAATATCGCCATCGGCACCAACGCAGGCATCGGCGTCGCGGGCAACGCGACGACATCGATCGGCCTGAGCGCGAATGCGAGCGCGGACAGGGCGATCGCCATCGGCTCCCAGGCAAAGGCTTCCGCACTGGATGCCGTCGCGCAGGGCAACAGCGCCGACGCGGGCGGCCGGAACGCCATCGCAATCGGCTTCCAGTCGATCGCCTCAGAGATCAATTCCATCAATCTCGGTGCGCGCACGCTTGTGGGAGCGGGCGCCACGGCGGCGGGCGCCATCGCCATCGGCACGGATGTGACGGCATCGCAGGATCAAGCTATCGCAATGGGGATCGTGAGCCGGGCAACCGGCGCCAATGCGGTAGCGGTCGGATCCCGGGCCAACGCGGCGGCGGCCAACGCCACCGCACTCGGCTCGGGCGGAACCGACGCCGCGACCGCCGTGCGCGCCTCGGGCACCGGTGCTGTGGCGCTGGGCGGCAACGCGACCGCGGGCGCCAACGCGGCGGGCACCAATGCCATCGCCATCGGCGGAGAGTCGTCCGCGACACAGACGGAAGCGATCGCGATGGGCCGCCTGGCGAGCGCCTCGGCCTTGAACACCATCGCGGTCGGCAGCAATGCGCGGGCCGATTCGGCCGAAGCAGTGGCGATCGGCACCAACGCCACCGCCACTGGAGGTCGCGCGGTCTCGATCGGTTCGGGCAACGTCGCCAGCGGCAATGGCGCAGTCGCGATCGGCGATCCCAACACCGCCACCGGCGATGGCGCGGTGGCGCAGGGCATGGACAACACCGCCACCGGCAACGGCTCGGTCGCGATGGGCAATACCAACATGGTCGGCGGCGGCGGCCAGGCGGTCAGCACGCCCGGCATCTCGGCGCAAGGCGCGGTCGGCATCGGTTTCCAGAACACGGTGGTCGGCCAGGGCAGCGTCGCGATCGGCAGCACCAGCAAGGCACTGGCTGCGGGCGCGGTCGCGTTCGGCGACACAGCGGTGGCCAACAACGCGCGCGACGTGGCACTGGGCTCCGGCTCCGTGACTGCGGCGGCTGTCCCTACGCCCAGCGCCGTGATCGGCACCACGACCTACAACTTCGCCGGCACCACGCCGACGAGCACGGTCAGCGTCGGCGCTTTGGGCACCGAGCGCACCATCACCAATGTGGCCGCCGGCAGGATCTCCGGCACCTCGACGGACGCCATCAACGGCTCGCAGTTGTTCGGCACGAACCAGCAGGTCACGAAGAACACGGCCGACATCACCACCCTCGGTGACACGATCACGGACATCAACACCGGCGCGGGCATCAAGTACTTCCACGCCAATTCGACCCTGCCCGACTCGCAAGCCCTGGGGGCGAATTCGGTCGCCATCGGCCCGAACGCGGTCGCCAACAACGCCGGCGCTGTGGCGCTGGGCTCCGGCTCGGTGACTGCGGCAGCGGTTGGCACGCCCAGCGTCGTGATCGGCACCACGACCTATAACTTCGCGGGCGCCACCCCGACGAGCACAGTCAGCGTCGGCGCCTCAGGTGCGGAGCGCACCATCACGAACGTGGCGGCGGGCCGGCTCGACGGCAGCTCCACCGATGCGATCAACGGCTCGCAACTGTTCGCCACGAATCAGCAGGTGACGGCGAACACGACCTCGATCACCAATCTCAACAACACGGTCGGCAACATCAACACCGGCGCGGGCATCAAGTACTTCCACGCCAACTCGACCCTGCCCGACTCGCAAGCCCTGGGGACGAATTCCGTCGCCATTGGCCCGAATGCGGTAGCCAACAATGCAGGCGACGTGGCGCTGGGCTCCGGCTCGGTGACTGCGGCAGCGGTCGGCACGCCCAGCGCCGTGATCGGCACCACGACCTATAACTTCGCGGGCGCGACGCCCTTCGCGACATTGAGCGTGGGCTCTTTGGGCGCCGAGCGCACCATCACGAACGTGGCGGCGGGCCGGCTCGACGGCAGCTCCACCGATGCGATCAACGGCTCACAGCTGTTCGCCACGAACCAGCAGGTGACCGCGAACACGACCCAGATCACTAATCTCAGCAACACGATCGGCGACATCAACACCGGTGCTGGCATCAAGTACTTCCACGCCAACTCGACCCTGCCCGACTCGCAGGCCTTGGGAACGAATTCCGTTGCCATCGGCCCCAACGCCGTCGCCACGGGGGTGAGCAGCATTGCGCAGGGCCTTGGCGCCAGTGCAACCGTCGATGGTTCGGTTGCACTCGGTTCAGGCTCGGTCTCCGACCGGGTCGTCGCAGGCAGCACGGGCGACATTCCCGCAGGTAGCTCGCTGATTCCGTTCAACACGACCGACCGCGCGCTTCTGGGCGCCGTCTCCGTCGGCAGCGCGACTACCTACCGCCAGATCACCAACGTGGCGGATGGCACGCAATCGCAGGACGCGGTCACGGTACGCCAGCTCAGCGGCGCGCTGCAATCCTTCGCCGTCACGCCGCTCCAGTACTTCCATGCGAACTCCACCGCAATGGATTCGCTGGCCATCGGTGCCGAATCGGTGGCGGTCGGCCCGCAGACGGTAGTCAACGGCGACAACGGGGTGGGCATCGGCAACGGCGCCGTGGTTCAGCAGACCGCGCCGGGCGGCGTGGCTGTCGGCCAGGGTGCGACTTCGCACCGGGCGGACTCCATCGCGATCGGCACCCAGTCGTCCGCGGCAGCGGTCCAAGGCGTTGCGATCGGCGCAGGCACCAGCGTGACCCAGGCCGGTGGCGTGGCGTTGGGCGCCGGCTCGGTCGCCTCCACTGCGGCAGGGGCGGCTGGCTACGTGCCCACGGGTGCATCCACCTCGCAGACCGCGGCCATCAACGCGACCACCAGCACGCTGTCGGCGGTATCGGTGGGCGATGCTTCCAACGGCCAGTTCCGCCAGATCACCGGCGTGGCAGCGGGCTCGCTGGACAGCGACGCGGTCAACGTGTCGCAACTGAAGGCGGTGCAGACCACGGTGGCCAGCATCGACCAGTCCGCTGTGAAGTACGAGACCAACGCCGACGGCACCACCAACTACAACAGCGTGACCCTGGGCGGCACGAACACGAACGCGCCAGTGACCCTCCACAACGTCGCCGACGGCGTGGCAGGCAACGACGCCGTCAACGTGAATCAGCTGAATGCCGGCCTTGCGGCTGCCAATCAGTACACAGACGCCAAGCTGGGCCAGGTGCAGGCCAATATCGACAAGGTGAGCAGAGAGGCCAACGCCGCCGCGGCAGGCGCGATGGCGATGGCCAATCTGCCGCAGGCCGCCATCCCCGGCAAGAGCATGGTGGCCGCGGGTGTCGCAGGCTTCGATGGCCAGGCTGCGCTGGCGCTCGGTGTGTCGAAGCTCGCGGACAACGGCCGATGGATCGTCAAGTTCAGCGGCACGGCCAACTCTCGCGGCAAGGTCGGCGTCGCCGCCGGCATGGGCTTCCACTGGTAGGCACCTGATTGCAACCAATTTCCAAGATCATTCATGAACAAGCAAATCAAAGCGGCTGGCGCCACGCTGGCGATCGCGGCACTGTTGTCGCTGGCGGGCTGCGGCACGTCCACGGTCAGCAAGAACATCTCGGACGATGGCCGCGCAGGCGAAGTTGTCTTCCCTGACATCGGGAAAGATGCCTGGTTGAAAGAAGGCACCTTCCCGAACGTCGACAACCTGCGCCGCATCGCACCCGGCGTCACGAAGGACCAGCTCTATGACCTGGTGGGCCGGCCGCATTTCCGCGAAAGCCTGTTCGGGGTTCGCGAGTGGGACTACATCTTCAACTTCCGCGTCCCGGGCGGCGTGAAGACCTGCCAATACAAGGTGATCTACGACACCGCGTTGCGGGCTCAGAGCTTCCACTGGCTGCCGGCGGATTGCGCCGAGCTGTTGAAGGTGGCTTCGCCTGCCGCCGAGCGCGTGACCGAAAAGGCAGCAGTGCCGCAGCGGGTCGAGCTGTCTGCCGATGCGCTCTTCGCTTTCGGTCGCTCGGGCCCGGCGGACCTGCTGCCGCAGGGCCGGCGAGAGCTCGATACGCTGGCTGCCAGCCTGCGCGGCGCGCGCGAATCCGGCCGGCTGCGCATCACCGGCCACACGGATCGTCTGGGCTCGACCTCCTTCAACGAACAGCTGTCGCTCGCGCGCGCCACGACCGTGCGTGATCATCTGGTGCAAGCTGGCGTGCCAGCGCGGGGCATGCAGGTGCTGGGCAAGGGCGAGACCGAGCCCAAGGTGGAATGCGAGCAGAAGAAGCGCGAGGAACTCATCGCCTGCCTGGCGCCGAACCGGCGCGTCGAGATCGAGGTGGACGGAGAGCGCTGAACTCCTTGGCTGGCGACCAGCACGCCCGGCGTTCCGATACCCGCCGGCGCGTGTCGCTTGGGCGCAGAAATGACAAAGGGGTTAGCAGATGCCTATCTGCTAACCCCGTCAATATTGGTCGGTGTGAAAGGATTCGAACCTTCGACCCCTTGCACCCCATGCAAGTGCGCTACCAGGCTGCGCCACACACCGAAGCGTTCGATTATAGCCGTGCGTTTTCAGTGGCTTGGACTCAGCAGTTCGCGAATTTCGTACAGTTCGCGCCGCAGATTGAGCAGCTGCGACAAATCGATGGTCCGGTCTGCACCTTGCGGCATCTCAGTGCCTTCCTTGAGCGCGGCTTCGAACTCTTCCTGATCGATCTCGACCGCCTCCATGCCTTCGAGCGGCACTTCGCCGGCCTTGCGACGGTCGCGCTCCGACTGGACCATCTCCTGCAGCTTGTTGCGCGCCCCGCTGATGGTGAAGCCCTGGTCGTAGAGCAGGTCGCGGATGCGGCGAATCATCAGCACCTCGTGGTGCTGGTAGTAGCGCCGATTGCCGCGCCGCTTCATCGGGCGCAACTGCGTGAACTCCTGCTCCCAGTAGCGCAGCACGTGCGGCTTGACGCCGCACAACTCGCCGACCTCACCGATCGTGAAGTAGCGTTTGACGGGAATCGGTGGGAGCGTTTTCTCCATTGAAATCAAGACGGTGCGAGGGAAACCTTAGAGATTACTCCACGCACCGCGCGCGACCAAGCACTATTCGGCGCCGAGGCTCCACTCCACCTCTTGCGGCCCCTCTTCGCCGATGCTGCCGTGAATTTGTTCCTTCAGCTTGGCACTGGCGTGAAAGGTGGCGACGCGGCGCTCGCCGATCGGAATGGCCTCGCCGGTGCGCGGGTTGCGGCCGGGCCGCGGCGCCTTGACGCGGATCTGGAAGTTGCCGAAGCCCGAAATCTTGACGTCCGTGCCCTCGATCAGGCTGGCCGCGATCAGCTCGAAGAAGGCTTCGACCATGTCCTTGGATTCGCGCTTGTTGAGGCCGATCTGCTCGAACAGCAGGTCGGCCAGGTGCGCCTTGGTGAGCGCAGGCGTTTCGAGGACTTCGAGCGTGAATTCCATGGCTTTCATACCCGCAGATGTGCGCCGAGCCGCGCGCTGAGTTGCTCGAGGATCGTGGCCACCGCCGCTTCGACCTGCTCGTCGGTCAGAGTGGCGCTGTCGCTGTTGAAACTGAGGCGCACGGCCATGCTCTTTTCGCCTTGCGCCAGGCCCCCGGGGGCGACGGTGCCGTCGCGCGCCACGGGCGGCCGGTAGATGTCGAACAGCACGGCATTGCGCAGCAGGCCGGGATCTGCGGCCGCGCGGATGGTGCGCATCAGCGCATCGTGCGTGATCGCTTCTGCCACCACGACGGCGATGTCGCGCTCCACCGCCTGGTGCTTGGGCACCGGTTGGGCTTCGGGCAGCGGCCGCGAGGCGACTGCATCGAGCTCGAGTTCGAACAGCACGGGCGCCTGGGCGAATTCCCATGTCTGGCGCCAGCGCGGATGCAGCTCGCCCACCACGCCGATGGCACGGCCGTCGAGCAGCACGCGCGCCGCGCGGCCGGGATGCAGCGCAGGATGCTCGGTCGCCTCGAAGTTGGGCACCAGCGGTGCCAGCAGCGCTTCGACGTCGCCCTTGATGTCGTAGAAGTCGACGCGCTGCGCCTTGCCGTCCCAGCGCGCCGCTTCGGCATCGCCCCAGGCCAGGCCGGCCACGCGCATGGGTTGGTGGATGCTCTTCACGGTGCTGTCGGTGGTGGCGACCGCGTCGTCGCGCACGAACACGCGGCCGAGTTCGAACACGCGCACGCGCGGCGCGCGGCGGTCGAGGTTGAACTTCAGCACCTGGAGCAGCGAGCCGATCAGGGACGAGCGCATCACGCTCATCTGGCTCGCGATCGGGTTCAGCAGCTGGATCGGATTGGCGTTGCCGGCGAGCTCCTGCTCCCAGTGCGCCTCGACGAAGCTGAAGTTGATGGTTTCCTGGTAGCCGAGCGCGGCGAGGCGATGGCTCACGGCGAAGCGGCCGCGCTGGACTTCGGGCCGCACGCGCGCCGTGATCGGCGCCAGCGGGGCCATGGTCGGCAGATTGTTGTAGCCGACCAGGCGGGCGACCTCTTCGATCAGGTCTTCCTCGATCTGAAGGTCGAAGCGATGCGGCGGCGGCGTGACCACCAGCGTCCCTTCGCCCTCTTCCACGGGCAGGCCGAGCCGGCGCAACGCGTCGCCGCACTGGGCCTGGGTGAGCGGCATGCCGATCACGCGGGCCGCACGCGCCACGCGCAGCGTGACGGGCCTGGCTTCCGGCAGGCGCAGGGTCTGGTCGTCGATCGCGCCGGCCTGGCCGCCGCAGATGTCGACGATCAGCTGCGTGATCCGCTCGATGATCTGGACCGTGCGGCTCGGGTCGACGCCGCGTTCGAAGCGGTGTCCCGCATCGGTGTTGAAGTTGAAGCGGCGCGAGCGCCCCTGGATGGACTCGGGCCACCAGAAGGCGGCCTCGACATAGATGTTGCGGGTGTCGTCGGACACCGCCGTGGCATCGCCGCCCATGATGCCGGCGAGCGATTCGACTTCGCCGCGTTCGTCGGCGATCACGCCGACCTTCTCGTCGACCGTGACCGTGTTGCCGTTGAGCAGCTTGAGCTGTTCGCCCGGCTTGCCCCAGCGCACCGTGAGGCCGCCGTGGATCTTGTCGAGATCGAAGATGTGGCTGGGCTGGCCGTACTCGAACATCACGTAGTTCGAGATGTCGACCAACGGCGACACGCTGCGCTGGCCGCAGCGCGCAAGACGATCGACCATCCAGGCCGGCGTGGCGGCCTTCGTATCGACGCCGCGGACGATGCGGCCCGAGAAGCGGCCGCACAGATCGGGGGCCGCGACCTGGATCGGCAGCTTGTCCTTCAATTCCACCGCCACCGGGGCGATGGCCGGCGTCTTGAGCGGTGCACCGGTCAACGCCGCGAGCTCGCGCGCGATGCCGTAGACGCTCAACCCGTGCGCCAGGTTGGGCGTGAGCTTGAGCGTCAGCAACGAATCGTCGAGCTTCAGCACCTCGCGCACGTCGGCGCCGATGGGCGTATCGCCGGGCAGCTCGAGCAGACCGCCGTGGTCTTCACTCAGCTTGAGCTCGCGCGCCGAGCACAGCATGCCCTGGCTCTCGACGCCGCGCAGCTTGCCCAGCTTGATCAGGAAGGGCTGGCCGTCGTCGCCCGGCGGCAGCTCGGCGCCGACCAGCGCCAGCGGCACCTTGATGCCGGCGCGCGCATTGGGCGCACCGCACACGATGTTGAGCAGGGTGCCCTGCCCCGCATCGACCTGGCACACGCGCAGACGGTCGGCGTTGGGATGCTGGGCCGCTTCCTTGATCTCGCCGACCACGACCTTGGTGAAGGGCGGAGCTGCCGGCCGGCGCTCTTCGACCTCGAGCCCGCCCATCGTGAGCGTCTCCGCCAGTTCTGCACTGGAAAGCGGCGGGTTGCAGAACTCGCGCAACCAGGACTCTGGAAATTGCATCTCGTCGTTCTCGTTCTCTGTTTACTGGAATTGGCTCAGGAAGCGCAGGTCGCCGTCGAAGAACAGGCGCAGGTCGCTCACGCCGTAGCGCAGCATCGTGAGCCGGTCCGGGCCCATGCCGAAAGCGAAGCCGATGTAGCGCTCGGGATCCAGGCCCATATTGCGCACCACGTTCGGATGCACCTGGCCCGAACCGGCGACTTCGAGCCAGCGGCCGGCCAGCGGGCCGGTCTGGAACTGGATGTCGATCTCCGCGCTCGGCTCGGTGAACGGGAAGAAGCTGGGACGGAAGCGCAGCACCAAGTCGTCGGTTTCGAAGAAGGTGCGGCAGAAGTCGGTGAACACGACCTTGAGGTCCTTGAAACTCACGTTCTCGCCCAGCCACAGGCCTTCGCACTGATGAAACATCGGCGAGTGGGTGGCATCGCTGTCGACGCGGTAGGTGCGGCCCGGCGCGATCACGCGGATCTCGGGCGCCTTGACCGCGCCGGTGGTGTCGGACGCCGCAGCCTCGAATTCGGCCGCGTACTTCCTGACGTGCTGATGCGCATAGCGCACCTGCATCGGGCTGGTGTGCGGGCGCAGGTTGTACGGGATGCCGTCTTCGCCGTTGATGTCGACGTAGAAGGTGTCCTGCATCGAGCGCGCAGGATGGTTCGGCGGGTTGTTGAGCGAGGTGAAGCTGTGCCAGTCGCTCTCGATCTCGGGGCCGTCCGCGACATCGAAACCCATGCTCGAGAAAATCGCCTCGATGCGTTCCATCGTGCGACTCACCGGATGCAGGCCGCCGGACGCGCGCTGGCGGCCGGGCAAGGTGACGTCGAGCGCTTCGGCACGCAGCTGAACGGCAAGCTCCTCGTCGGCCAGCTGCTGGCGGCGTTCGGTGAGCGCGGCCTCGATGGCCTGCTTGGCCACGTTGATCGCCGCGCCGCGCGACTTCTTCTCGTCGACGGAGAGCGCAGCCATGCCCTTCATCAGCTCGGTGATGCGGCCAGCCTTGCCGAGGAACTGCGCCTTGGCGTTCTCGAGTTCGGCCGGGGCTTTGGCCTTCGCGAAGGCAGCGCGTGCGGTGTCGACCAGGGAATCCAACTCGTTCATGGGGAATATTTCGAGGTGAAAGAAAAAAGGGCTGGAGCCCTTTCAAGCGCCAGCCCTTGTGCCGTGGGCGCAGGCCGCCATCCGGAAGACGGCAACCTGCTGTGCGGGATCAAGCAGCCAGCTTGGCCTTGACCTGCTCCACGATGCCGGCAAAAGCGGCCTTGTCGTGCACGGCGATATCGGCCAGGACCTTGCGGTCGATCTCGATACCGGCCTTGCGGATGCCGTTGGCGAACTGGCTGTAGGTCAGGCCCAGTTCGCGCGAAGCCGCATTGATACGGGCGATCCACAGTTGGCGGAACACGCGCTTCTTGGTGCGGCGGTCACGGTAGGCGTATTGGCCTGCCTTCATCACCGCCTGCTTGGCGATGCGGAAGACATTGCCGCGGCGACCGCGGAAACCCTTGGCGAGTGCGAGAACCTTCTTGTGGCGGGCGCGAGCCGTTACACCACGTTTGACGCGAGGCATGTGTGTACTCCTTGTTCGTCTGGATTAAATGCCGCTGCCGGGCAACATGGCGGCCATCGAAACCATATTGGTCTCATGAACTGCCGTTGCACCACGCAGGTGACGCTTGTTCTTGGTGGTCTTCTTGGTCAGGATGTGACGCTTGAAGGCTTGACCGCGCTTGACGGTGCCACCGGGACGAACGCGGAAACGCTTTTTCGCGCTGCTCTTGGTCTTCATTTTGGGCATGTGCATGCTCCTTTAGTTTGTGCTCGTGAGGCGCCGCGGATATTCCACGGGCTTGTTGGCCCCGAGACACTTCTTTATCCCGCCCTTGCTTGCACTTGGAGTGCCGGCAAGGGCGAAATCCCTTCGAATCCTTCTATCTCGTCAGCTCAGGCCGCGGCGGGTGCGGCTGTCGACTCAGCCGCCGGTTTGGCCGCGCCACCCGCCTTCTTGCGGCCCGGTGCGATCATCATGATCATCTGCCGGCCCTCGAGCTTCGGAAACTGCTCGACCACGATCGCGTCGCCGAGATCCTCGCGAATGCGCTGCAACAGCGCCAGACCGAGTTCCTGGTGCGTGATCTCGCGCCCCCGGAAGCGCAGCGTGATCTTGCACTTGTCGCCCTCGTCAAGAAAACGCCGGATGTTGCGCATCTTGATGTTGTAGTCGCCTTCGTCGGTACCCGGCCGGAACTTGATTTCCTTGACCTCGATGACCTTCTGCTTCGATTTCGCTTCGGCGGCCTTCTTCTGCTCGTGGTACTTGAACTTGCCGTACTCGATCAGGCGGCAGACTGGCGGATTGGCCGCCGCGACGACTTCCACCAGATCCACGTCTTGCTCACCGGCCAGCCGCAGGGCCTCGGCAAGACTCACGACACCCAATTGCTCGTTATCGGGCCCGATCAGGCGGACTTCCGGGGCCATGATTTCCCGGTTCAGGCGGTGTTGGCGTTCCTCGCGGTGGCGGCGGTCGCGAAATGCAGTAGCGATGGTCAGGATCCTTCAATCAATTTGCTACAAAAACTGTAGCGAACGCCGTCTAGTCCACGCCCACAAGCAGCCTGATTGCTCAAAATCAGCCTTTGAACCAGTTCAAATTCAAAGCTTGTGTTGGATGTCGTCGGCGATCTTTTGGGAGAACGCCTCCACCGACATGGCACCGAGATCAAGATTGCCCCGGGCGCGCACTGCGACGGCACCTGCTTCCTTCTCCTTGTCGCCCACGACGAGGATGTAGGGAAGCTTTTGCAACGAATGCTTCCGTATTTTATACGTAATCTTCTCGTTGTGCAGATCGAGCAAAACTCTAAGCCCTTGATTTTGCAGCGATTTCGCAACTTGAGATGCGTAATCTGCCTGCCCTTCGCTGATATTGAGCACTGCGACCTGCACCGGGGCCAGCCAGGCGGGCAGCGCGCCAGCATGATGTTCGATCAGCATGCCGATGAAGCGCTCGAGGCTGCCCACGATCGCGCGATGCAGCATTACCGGATGTGCACGGCCACTGGACTCGGTGACGTACTCCGCGCCCAGGCGCTCGGCCATGTTGAAGTCCACCTGCATCGTGCCGCACTGCCACTGGCGCCCGATGGCGTCGCGCAGCGTGTATTCGATCTTCGGCCCATAGAAGGCGCCTTCGCCGGGCGAGATCACGAATTCCACGCCCGATCGGCGCAGCGCCTCCATCAGCGCGTGCTCGGCCTTGTCCCAGAGATCGTCGGAGCCGATGCGGTTGTCGGGCCGCGTCGCCACCTTGTAGAGGATCTCGGTGAAGCCGAAATCGGCATACACCTTGAGCAATTGCCCCGTGTAGGCCACGCACTCCTCGAGGATCTGGTCTTCGGTGCAGAAGACGTGGCCGTCATCCTGCGTGAAGCCGCGCACCCGCATGATCCCGTGCAAGCCGCCGGAGGGCTCGTTGCGGTGGCACTGGCCGAACTCGCCGTAGCGCAGCGGCAGGTCGCGGTAGCTGCGCAGGTCGGACTTGAAGATCAGCACGTGGCCCGGGCAGTTCATCGGCTTGAGCGCGTAGTCGCGCTTCTCCGATTCCGTCGTGAACATGTTTTCGCGGTAGTTCTGCCAGTGGCCCGTTTTCTCCCACAGGCTCTTGTCGAGGATCTGCGGCCCCTTGACTTCCTGGTAGCCCGTGTCGCGGTAAACACGGCGCATGTATTGCTCGACCTGCTGCCAGATCGCCCAGCCCTTGGGATGCCAGAACACCACGCCGGGCGCCACCTCGTCGATATGGAACAGGTCCAGCTCCTTGCCCAGCCGGCGGTGGTCGCGCTTTTCGGCTTCCTCGATGCGCTGGATGTATTGGTCCAACTGCTTCTTGTCGGCCCAGGCCGTGCCGTAGATGCGCTGCAGCTGCTCGTTCTTGGCATCGCCGCGCCAATACGCGCCGGCCAGCTTCGTGAGCTTGAAGACCTTGAGAAAGCGCGTGTTCGGCACGTGGGGGCCGCGGCACATGTCGACATATTCCTGGTGGTAGTACAGGCCCATCGCCTTCTCGTCGGGCATGTCCTCCACCAGCCGCAGCTTGTAGTCCTCGCCGCGCGACTTGAACACTTCGATGACCTCGTCGCGTGGTGTCATCTTCTTGACCACGTCGTAGTCCTGCGCGATCAGCTCGCGCATGCGCGCCTCGATCGCCTCCATGTCCTCGGGGGTGAAGGGGCGCTCGTAGGAGATGTCGTAGTAGAAGCCTTCGTCGATCACCGGGCCGATCACCATCTTCGCCGTCGGGTAGAGCTGCTTCACGGCATGGCCGACCAAGTGGGCCGTTGAGTGGCGAATGATCTCCAGGCCCTCATCGTCCTTCGGCGTGATGATCTGCAGCTTCGCGTCGCGGTCGATCAGGTCACTCGCATCGACCAGTTGGCCGTCGAGCTTGCCGGCCACGGTCATCTTGGCAAGGCCGGGGCCGATGGACTTGGCAACGTCGGCCACCGAAACCGGGCCGGGAAACTCGCGGCGCGAGTTGTCGGGGAGCGTGATCTGGATCATGAGAAGAAAACCTCGCGAGAAAACAAAAAAGCGCGGTCTGGGACCGCGCTTTGGCTTGATCATGTGCTGGATGCTTCCAGCGTGCGCGGACTACCGGCCTCTTCCTTCAAGGAAAAGACCGCTCGTTGCCTGCGGTGTAGTTCGCGGTGTCATAACCAGGGTGCCTTTCTCGCTCTTGTTGCTGCTGAGACGGAGCTGCGCATTCTATCCGCAGGCTGCTCAGGACGCAGGTGCCGCGTTCTTGAGCCCGAGCACATCAATGGGTTCGATGGCCGGCGGCTTGGCGAACAGCTCCGGCGCCTTGGCCATCAAGGCCTGGGCGATCGGGCCGGCCAGATGCGCCTGGCGACCGGCCTCGTCCTCGAATGCGTCGAAGATGCCGAAGGTCGTCGGCGAGATGCGAAGGGCACACCAGATCGGCGTGGTCTTCTCGTCGCGCGCCATCGAAAGCCCCGCTTCGAGGAACTGCTGGACTTCGGCTTCCCTGCCAGGCTTGGCTTCGAGGCGGGCGAACAGTGCGAACTTGATCATGAAGGTCTCCGGTAGATACGGAAGCGCGGGATTGCGCGTCCATGGCGGTGACTCTAGGCCTCCAGTGGCACAGGATCCATTGGCATTTTTGACATCTTTGATATCGTTGTTGCCATGAAAGTCAACATCCTCGCACTCGACGGCGTGTTCGACACCGGCCTGGCCACGGTCCAGGACGTGTTCACCACAGCCAACGAATTGGCCGACATGCTCGGTCTGGACGTCGCTCCTTTCGAGACGAAGCTCACCGGTGTGAGAAAGAGGATCCGCACCTCGCAGGGCCTGAGCGTGCCCGTGGCCTCATCGCCCGACGCCGGCAAGCCGGATTGGATCGTCGTGCCCGCAATCGGCGAGAAGATGCCCGACGGCCTTCAGACCGCGCTGCAACGACGCGACGTCGCGGAGACCGGCGACGCGTTGCGCACGCAAGCCGGCCGGGGTGTCCGGATCGCCGCAGCCTGCATCGGCACCTTCGTGTTGGCGGAGTCAGGGCTGCTCGACCAGCAACACGCCACCACAACCTGGTGGCTGGCCTCGTTGTTTCGCCAGCGCTATCCGACAGTGAAGCTCGACGAATCGCGCATGCTGGTGAGCTCCGGCGCCTTCGTCACGGCAGGCGCGGCGCTGAGCCACATCGACATGGCTTTGCTGCTAGTGCGCCAAGCCAGCCCCGAACTCGCAGCGCTGGTGGCGAAATACCTGATCGTCGACTCGCGGCCTTCCCAGTCCGCCTACGTGATCACCGCTCACCTAAGCCACTCGGACCCGACCGTGGAGCGCTTCGAGCGCTGGGCCCGCGGCCGGCTGGCAAACGGCTTTTCACTCGACGAGGCGGCTGCGGCCGCCGGCACCAGCAAGCGCACCCTGGCCCGCCGCATGCAGCAGGTGCTCGGCAAGACGCCTCTGTCCTATTTCCAGGACTTGCGCGTGGAACGCGCCGTCCATCTGCTCAAGACCAGCGACAAGAGCCTGGAACAGATCGCGACGCTGGTGGGCTACGCCGAGGGCGTGACGCTGCGCGCCCTGCTGCGCCAGCGCCTAGGCCGCGGCGTGCGAGAGCTGCGCACGGTCGACTGAGGCGAGGCGAGGCGAAAAAAACCCCGCGGATTGCTCGCGCGGGGACAAAACTCAAGCGTCGATGAGATCAGAGATCAGTGGAACTGCTCTTCCTCGGTCGAACCGGTGAGCGCCGTCACGCTCGACTTGCCGCCCTGGATCACGGTGGTCACTTCATCGAAATAGCCGGTGCCGACTTCCTGCTGGTGCGACACGAAGGTGTAGCCGCGGTCGCGCGCCGCGAACTCGGGCTCCTGCACCTTCTCGACGTATGCCGACATGCCGCGCTTCACGTAGTCCTGCGCCAGGTCGAACATGTTGAACCACATCGAGTGGATGCCGGCCAGCGTGATGAACTGGTACTTGTAGCCCATGGCGCCCAGCTCCTTCTGGAACTTGGCGATGGTCGCGTCGTCGAGGTTCTTCTTCCAGTTGAACGAGGGCGAGCAGTTGTACGCCAGCATCTTGCCGGGATGCACCTTGTGCACCGCTTCGGCGAACTTGCGCGCGAACTCGAGGTCGGGCGTGCCGGTCTCGCACCACACCAGGTCGGCGTAGTGGGCGTAGGCGACGGCGCGCGAGATGGCCTGGTCGATGCCCTTCTTGGTCTTGTAGAAGCCTTCGGCGGTGCGCTCGCCCGTGAGGAAGGGCTTGTCGTTCTCGTCGTAGTCGCTGGTCAGCAGGTCGGCCGCTTCGGCATCGGTGCGGGCAATCACGAGCGTCGGCGTGCCGCAGACGTCGGCCGCCATGCGCGCCGCGATCAGCTTCTGCACTGCTTCGGTGGTCGGTACCAGCACCTTGCCGCCCATGTGGCCGCACTTCTTGACCGAAGCGAGCTGGTCTTCGAAGTGCACGCCGCCGGCGCCGGCCTTGATCATCGCCTTCATCAGCTCGAAGCCGTTGAGCACGCCGCCGAAGCCTGCTTCGGCATCCGCCACGATCGGCGCAAAGTAGTCGACATAGTCCTTGTCACCGGGGTTGCTGCCCTTGGACCACTGGATCTCGTCGGCGCGGCGGAAGGTGTTGTTGATGCGCTCGACCACCGTCGGCACCGAGTCGACCGGGTAGAGCGACTGGTCGGGGTACATCGAGGCGTAGCTGTTGTTGTCGGCAGCGACTTGCCAGCCGGACAGATAGATCGCCTTGACGCCGGCCTTGACCTGCTGCATGGCTTGGCCACCGGTGAGTGCGCCCAGACAGTTGACGTAAGGCTCGTTGTTCACGAGATCCCAGAGCTTCTCGGCGCCGCGGCGCGCGAGGGTGTACTCGATCGGGAAGGAACCGCGCAGGCGCACCACGTCGGCTGCGCTGTAGCCGCGCTTGATGCCCTTCCAGCGCGGGTTGGTGGCCCAGTCTTTTTCGAGGGCAGCGATTTGCTGTTCGCGGCTCATTTGTTCAGTGATGGTTTGGGGCATGGTTACTCCGAGGGTTGGTTGAGAGTTGGGCGTTGCGGCCGTGGAATGACTGTACGACAAGCCTCTACTCTTATGTCTTATAGAAGACATATATTTCACCCTTAAAAATCAATCACTTACGCATGATTTTCTCAATGCGGAATAAATTTTCTTGTATTGAGAAAAAATATTGCGATGCAGCATGCGCGGATTTCACAATACGCAATGAACTCTTCATTCATGAAATCGAGGGCCTGTGCGCCAGCCAGTCGCCGCTTGCGATCACCGGCCTGCCGACGATGCGCTTCGGATGGATCTCGTAGACCAGGCACACGAGTTCCTCCGCGCCGGCTTGCACTTTCACTTCGCGCTTGATGTATTCGCCGCTGTCGTCAGGCTTCACTTCCTCGAGCAGATCGAGCTGTGCTTCGAGTGCCGATGTGATGGCATAGACCTCGCCGACCACCCGCGCAGTCCCGCCGAGCACGGCGCCCGGATAGCTGCCCAGGTCGTACAGCGTGCCGGCGACGGAAGTGTCGGCCACATGCTCGGGCGCGGGCGAGAAGCGCGCGATGTCGTTGCGCCCGCCCGCGCGCAGGGTGCCGTAGACGAACACGTGGCGGGTCGGGCCTGCCCGGCCTGCGGAATGGGGCATCATCGAATCAATCCTTGCAGCGCAACGCGCCCCAGTCTATTGAACACCGCCCTCCCCGCACCCGGCCGCTTCGTGGCCTACGGTTGCCTGGCTTTGAGCATGTCGCTCGTCGGCAGCTACGTCGCGCTCTCCAAGCCCCTGGTGGTTGCCTTCCCGGTGCTGCTGCTCGCCTGGCTGCGCTTCGGCATCGCGGCGCTGGCGATGCCGCATTGGCTGCGCCGTCCGAGCGACGAGCCCGCGATGACGGCGCGCACGCGCGGCCTGGTCTTTCTCGAGTCCTTCCTCGGCAATTTCATGTTCTCGATCTGCATGCTGTTCGGCGTGAGCCTGACCAGCGCGGTGTCGGCCGGCGTGATCATGGCGTCGATCCCCGCCGTCGTCGCGCTCACGAGCTGGCTGTTCCTGCGCGAGCGCATCACGCTGCGCATCTGGATCGCGATCGCCTGCGCGGCGCTCGGCATCGGCCTGCTCGCGTTCGCGCCGGCACATGCGCAAGCCCATCCAGGCAGCGGCGCGTCGGCATCGATGCCCTGGCTCGGCAACCTGCTGGTCTTCTGCGCCGTGCTCTGCGAGTCCGCGTACGCGGTGATCGGCAAGTCGCTCACCGGGCGGCTCGGACCCAAGCGCATCTCTTCGCTGATCAACCTCTGGGGCTTCGTGCTTTCGACGCCGCTGGGCATCTGGTTCGCGCTTCGCTTCGATTTCGGCGCGGTGTCGCTCGGCCTCTGGGGCCTCCTGATCGTCTATGCGCTGGCCGCGAGCATCTGGACCGTGTGGCTCTGGATGACCGGCTTGAAGGGGGTGCCCGCCTCGCAGGCCGGCGTGTTCACCGTGATGCTACCTGTCAGCGCGGCCGTCGTCGGCGTGCTCGTTCTCGGCGAGAGCTTGTCGCTGCTGCAGGTCTGTGCGTTCGCGCTTGCGCTGCTCGGCGTGGTGCTCGCGACGTGGCCTTCGCGCCGCCCCTGAGACAGCTCGCGCGTCGCTCAGAGGGAAAACGAGCGCTTCTCTCCTCTGAAAAAACAACAGCTCCCAATGAAAAAAGCGCTTTTTCCCTTGGAAACGCGTTTTTTCTCCTTTAGCATCCGCAATGCCAGTGGAGACACCGCTTTTCATTGGTGAAAGTGTCCAATCCAAAAAAGGAAATCAACCATGGCAACTGCAAAGAAGGCTCCGGCCAAGAAAGCTCCTGCGAAGAAGGCCGCTCCGGCCAAGAAGGCGGCGCCTGCCAAGAAGGCTGCGGCGAAGAAGGCAGCACCCGCTAAGAAGGCCGCTCCCGCCAAGAAGGCTCCTGCGAAGAAGGCAGCTCCCGCAAAGAAGCGCACGCCCAACGCCGCGTTCATGAAGGCCTTGACCCCCAGCCCGGCACTCGCTGCCGTGGTCGGCTCGACGCCTCTGCCGCGCACCGCTGTCGTGAGCAAGCTGTGGGACTACATCAAGAAGAACAACCTTCAAGACAAGGCCAACAAGCGCAACATCAACGCCGATGCCAAGCTGAAGGAAATCTTCGGCAAGCCGCAAGTGTCGATGTTCGAGCTCGCCTCCTTGATCGGCAAGCACGTCAAGTGAGCCTCGGGCGCCATCGGCGCCCGAATGAAAGAAGCCGGCGCAAGCCGGCTTTTTTTCGCCTACGCGGCCGGCCGCGCCTGCGCGGCCTGGGTGATGGACGACAGCGTGCCGCGCGTGGTGATCACCTCGGGGTCCAGCGGAATCTCGATCAGCGTCCCCGTATCGGCCGCCAGCGCGCGCAGCAGCGCCGCTTCGAACTGGCCGGTCTCTGTCACGCGTTCGGCCGCATAGCCGTAGGCGCGGGCCAGCGCGCAGAAGTCCGGATTGCGCAGAGCCGTGCCGCTCACCTTCGTCGGGTACTCGCGCTCCTGGTGCATGCGGATGGTGCCGAACATGCCGTTGTTGAGCAGCACGATGATGCTCTTGCCGCCATGCTGCGAAGCGGTGGCGAGCTCGTGGCCGTTCATCAGGAAGTCGCCGTCGCCGGCAATGGTGAAGGCGATGCGCCCGGTCGCGAGGTTGGCCGCGATGCCTGCAGGCACGCCGTAGCCCATCGCACCGCTGGTCGGCGCGAGCTGCGTCTTGTGGCCCTTCACGAGGCCGTGATAACGAAAGTAGCGATGCACCCAGCCGGCGAAGTTGCCCGCGCCGTTGGTGATGGCTGCGTCCTCGGGCAGGTGCTGCTGCAGCAGGCGAACCACCGCCGCCATGTCGACCGCGCCGCGCGGCGCCTCCGCCGGCAGGCCTGCGAGGGCCTGGGGCTCGAGGTTCGCGAGGTAGTCCGCGTTGGCCTGCGCGGTCCACGCTTCCCACGGCAGTTCGGCCGGCGCGCTCAGCACCTCAAGGCTGCGTGCGGCTGCGCTCATGCCTGCATTGATGGCCAGGTCGGCCTGGTAGACGCGGTTGAGCTCTTCGACGCTCGCATGGATGTGCACCAGCGTCTGCCTTGCCTTCGGCGCTTCGAGCAGCGTATAGCCGCCGGTGGTCATCTCGCCGAGGCGCGGGCCGATCGCGAGGATCAGGTCGCTCTGCTTCACGCGCTCGGCCAGCTTCGGATTGATCGCGATGCCGACGTCGCCGGCATAGAGCGGATGATGGTTGTCGAAGGTGTCCTGGAAGCGGAAGGCATTGGCGACCGGCAGCCGCCAGTTCTCCGCGAAGCGTTGCAGCGCCTGGGCCGCCTGCACAGTCCAGCCGCCGCCGCCGGCGATCACCAGCGGACGCTCGGCCTTCATCAGCAGCTCGCGCAGCGTACGCAAGGCGCCGGGGTCGCTCCAGGGCTGCACGGCCTCCACGCGGGCGAGCGGCCGCGCCGAGGTCATGGTGCGCAGCATGTCTTCGGGCAGCACGAGCACCACCGGCCCGGGACGGCCGTTCATCGCCGTGGCGAAGGCGCGTGCGATGTACTCGGGGATGCGGTTCGCATCGTCGATGCGCTCCACGCGCTTGGCAAAACCCTTGGTGCTGGGACCGAAGAAGCTGCCGTAGTCGACCTCCTGGAAGGCCTCGCGATCGCGGAAGTCGCTGCCGACGTCGCCCACGAAAAGAATCATCGGCGTCGAATCCTGGAAAGCGTTGTGCACGCCGATCGAGGCATTGGTGGCACCAGGACCGCGCGTGACGAAGCAGATGCCCGGCCGGCCCGTGAGCTTGCCGTGCGCCTCGGCCATGAAGGCGGCCCCGCCTTCCTGGCGATTGACGATGAAGCGGATGCGCTCGCCGTAGGCATGGAAGCCGTCGAGCACCGCCAGGAAACTCTCGCCCGGGACGCCGAAGGCCAGTTCCACGCCTTGCTCGACCAGGCACTCGACGATCAAATGGCCTGCGGGTTGCGATGAACTCATGGACGTGATGCCTCTGTTGCAATATCGGTGCGCGGATTATCTGCGTGCGCCGAAATCCCTTGCCTTAATTCACTAACTGGTTAAATTTCGTCCATGAAGGCTCCATCCCCCACGCCCGCCGAACCGCGCTCGCGCGATGCCGATCGCTCGCAACTCGCGATCCTCGCCTCGGCCCGGGACGAGTTCGCGCAGCGCGGCCTCGCCGGTGCGCGCATGGACAGCATCGCGGCGCGCGCCGGGCTCAACAAGCGCCTGATCTACTACTACTTCGGCAGCAAGGACGACCTGTTCCTGGCCGTGCTCGAACGCACCTACACCGATATCCGCGAGGCAGAGCAGATGCTCCACCTCGACGAGATCGAGCCGGTCGAAGCGATCCGCCGATTGATCTCCTTCACTTGGCACTACTACCTCGAGCACCCCGAGTTCATCACGCTTCTCAATAGTGAGAACCTGCACCGCGCGGCGCATCTCAAGCGCTCGGACCGCATCCAGGAAATGAACTCGCCGCTGGTCCAGCTGCTCGACACGGTGCTCGAGCGCGGGCGCCGGGACAACCTCTTTCGCGCCGGCGTCGACCCGGTGCAGCTCTATATCTCCATCGCCTCGCTCTGCTACTTCTACCTCTCGAACAACGACACGCTGTCGGCCGTCTTCGGCCGCGACCTGCGCGCGCCCAAGGCCATGGCGCAGCGGCTGTCGCACATGACCGACCTGGTGCTGGGCTACGTGCTGCGCTGATAGGGGTATCTCCTAGGGTCCGGCCGTTGACGGGCCGGCGAGTGCCTTCCTAGAATCTCTAATTCACTTTTTGGTGAATTGCACACAAGGAGACTCCCCATGCGACCCACCACCCGACGCACCGCCCTCATCGCCGCGCTGGCGCTTTGCACCTCGTTCGGCGCCGCGGCGCAGGGCGCCTATCCCAACAAGCCGATCCGCGTGATCGTGCCCTTCGCGGCCGGCAGCACCACCGACATCATTGCGCGCGCCATCGCCGACAAGATGGGAGCCAGCATGGGCCAGACGCTGGTGATCGACAACCGCGGCGGCGCCAGCGGCACCATCGGCCAGCAGGCCGTGGCGACGGCCGCGCCGGACGGCTACACGATCATGATCCACTCGTCCTCGCACACGGTCAGCCCCTCGACCTTCGCCAAGCTGCCTTTCGACACGGTGGGCGACTTCACCGGCGTGACGCCGATCGCCTCGCTGCCGAACGCGCTGGTGATCTCGCCCTCGAAGAACATCAAGACGCTGAAGGAGCTGATCGCCGCCGCCAAGGCCAAGCCCGGCAGCATCAACTTCGCCTCCGCCGGCCAGGGCAGCGCCACGCACTTGAACGCCGAGAAGTTCAAGCTGGCGGCCAACATCGATGCCACCAACATCCCGTTCAAGGGTTCGGCCGAGGCCGTGACCGAAGTGCTGGCCGGCCGCGTCGACTACTACTTCTCGCCGATCGCGCCCGTCATCGGCCAGATCAAGGATGGCCAGCTGCTCGCGCTGGCCGTGGGCTCGCCCAAGCGCGCGGCGGCGCTGCCCGACGTGCCGACCACGTCCGAGGCCGGCGTGCCCGGCTCCGAGTTCAATTTCTGGATCGGAATGATGGCGCCCGCCAAGACGCCGCGCGAGATCGTGAACCGGCTCCACGACGAGGTCGCGAAGGCGCTCGCCAGCCCGGAAGTCAAGGAACGCTTCCTGAAGCTCGGTGCCGACGCCTGGACGCTCAAGCCCGAGCAGTTCGACGCCTACATCAAGGAAGAAATCGCCAGCAACGCCAAGCTCGTAAAGGCTGCAGGCCTCACGCCGACGCAGTAAGGACCCAAGGAAGGAAACACATACATGGCACAGCAACGACTCGGAATCATCATGCACGGCGTCACCGGACGCATGGGCATGAACCAGCATCTGATTCGCTCCATCGTCGCGATCCGCGCCCAGGGCGGCGTCACGCTCTCCAACGGCGACCGGGTCATGCCCGACCCGATCCTGATCGGCCGCAATGCCGAGAAGATCGAGGCGCTGGCCAAGGCGCACGGCATCCAGCGCTGGGGCACCGATCTCGACCGCGCGCTCGAGAACAGGGACGACTCGATCTTCTTCGATGCCGGCACCACGCAGATGCGCCCCACCTTGCTCGCGAAGGCGATCCGCGCCGGCAAGCATGTCTATTGCGAGAAGCCGATCGCGACCAACCTCAACGAGGCGGTGGAGATCGCACGCCTGGCCGAGGGCTCGGGCCTCAAGCACGGCGCGGTGCAGGACAAGCTTTTCCTGCCCGGCCTGCGCAAGCTCGATATGCTGCGCCGCGCCGGCTTCTTCGGCCGCATGCTGTCGGTGCGCCTGGAGTTCGGCTACTGGGTATTCGAGGGCGACCTGCAGCCGATCCAGCGCCCTTCGTGGAACTACCGCAAGGAAGACGGCGGCGGCATGATCCTGGACATGATGTGCCACTGGCGCTATGTGCTGGACAACCTGTTTGGCGAGGTGCAATCGGTGTCCTGCCTCGGCGCGACGCACATCCCGAAGCGCTGGGACGAGGACGGCAAGCCCTACGAAGCCACCGCCGACGACGCCGCATACGCCACTTGCGAACTTAAGGGACACAACGGCGAGCCGGTGATCGCGCAACTCAACATGAGCTGGGCCACGCGCGTGCGCCGCGACGACCTCGTGACCTTCCATGTCGACGGCACCGACGGCTCTGCCGTCGCCGGGCTCTCGTCGTGCCGGGCGCAATCGCGCGTCGCCACGCCGCGGCCGGTGTGGAACCCGGACGAGAAGCAGAACATGAACTTCTTCGACCAGTGGCAGGAGATTCCCGACTCGCAGGCCTACGACAACGGCTTCAAGATCCAGTGGGAACACTTCATTCGCCACGTGGTGGAGAACGCGCCCTACAAGTGGACGCTGCCCGAAGGCGCCAAGGGCGTGCAGCTGGTCGAGGCTGCGCTCGAATCGTGGAAGGACCGGCGCTGGATCGACGTGCCGGCGCTGAAGATCTGAGGATGGTCCGATGGCTCTCTCCCTGACGCTTCCCACCGCAAGCGGCGCGCTTGCACCCTATACGCTGCGCGGCAGCACGCCCGTCAAGCCGCCCGCGGGCGTCAAGTTCGACCGCATCGCCTACTCGGCCGCGCACGTAGTGGCCGATCCGCTGGCCGCGATCGACCCCTGGCTCGAATGTGCCGTCAACTGGGACGCCACCATCGCCTACCGCCGCCATCTGTGGTCGCTGGGCCTGGGTGTGGCCGAGGCGATGGACACCGCGCAGCGCGGCATGGGCCTGGACTGGCCGACCTCGCTCGAGCTGATTCGCCGCTCGCTCGACGCGGCGAAGGACGTGCCGGGCGCACTGGTCGCCTCCGGCTGCGGCACCGACCACCTGAGCCTGATCGACGTCAAGAACGTCGACGATGTGATCCGCGCCTACGAAGACCAGATGGAAGCCATCGAGGCGCTCGGCGGCAAGCTGATCGTGATGGCCAGCCGCGCGCTGGCCCATGTCGCGAAGAGCCCGGCCGACTACGAGCGCGTGTACGACCGCATCCTCTCGCAGGCGAGGCAGCCGGTGGTGCTGCACTGGCTCGGCGACATGTTCGACCCGGCGCTCGCGGGCTACTGGGGGACGAAGAACATCGACGCCGCGATGGAGACCGCACTCGGCATCATCGCCGCCCATCCGCGCAAGGTCGACGGCATCAAGATCTCGCTGCTCGACAAAGACAAGGAGATCGCGATGCGCCGCCGCCTGCCTTCGGGCGTGCGCATGTACACCGGCGACGACTTCAACTATGCCGAGCTGATCGAGGGCGATGGCCACGGCAGCGAGCCGATGCACGGGCAGAGCGATGCGCTCCTGGGCATCTTCGACGCCATCGCGCCGGCCGCGAGCGCAGCGCTGGGTGAGCTGGCGCAAGGGAACACCGAGCAGTTCCACGCGATCCTCGGCCCCACGGTGCCGCTGTCGCGCCACATCTTCGCGGCGCCCACGCGCTTCTACAAGACCGGCGTGGTGTTCATGGCCTGGCTCAACGGCCATCAGAAGCACTTCGCGATGGTCGGCGGCCAGCAGAGCACGCGCTCGCTGCCGCACTTCGCGGAGCTGTTCCGGCTGGCCGATGCGGCCAATCTGCTGGAGCAGCCGGAACTGGCTGTCACGCGCATGAAAACGCTGCTCGCGATGCACGGCGTGGACGGCTGATCGCACACGCCACACGGGGATCGCCACATGCCATTGCCCGACCGCTTCGA
The DNA here is from genome assembly GCF_057656935.1 of Variovorax sp. Soil_C_33. Classification (NCBI taxonomy): domain Bacteria; kingdom Pseudomonadati; phylum Pseudomonadota; class Betaproteobacteria; order Burkholderiales; family Comamonadaceae; genus Variovorax; species Variovorax sp. Soil_C_33. The sequence goes on along the minus strand of NZ_JBDGJK010000027.1, from coordinate 30,217 downwards.
AGACCTCGAACAGCTCGAGGACGTCATGTCGCAGCCTTCCGCGGCGCTCATGCAGACGCTTCAGAAGGTCGACGGCGACATCCTGGTGCTTGGCGTGGGCGGCAAGATGGGCCCGACGCTGGCGCGCATGGCCAAGCGCGCGACGCCCCGACGGCGCGTGATCGGCGTGGCGCGTTTTTCCCAACCCGGCCTGCGCGAACGGCTCGAAAGCCAGGGCATCGACTGCATCGAAGCCGACCTGCTCTCGCGCGAGGCGCTGGCCGCCCTGCCCGACGCGCCGAATGTGGTCTTCATGGCCGGGCGCAAGTTCGGCTCCTCCGGCAGCGAATGGCTGACCTGGGCGATGAACGCCCATGTGCCGGCGCTGGTGGCGGAGCGCTGGCGCAATTCGCGCATCGTGGCCTTCTCGACTGCCTGCGTGTACCCCTTCGCCGACGTGCGCGGACCGGGCGCACGCGAAGACGTGCCGCCGACGCCGCCGCCCGGCGAGTACGCGAACTCCTGCGTCGCGCGCGAGCGGATGTTCCAGCATTTCTCCCACCTGCACGGCACGCCAGGGCGGCTGATCCGGCTTTCGTATGCGATCGACATGCGCTACGGCGTGCTGCACGACCTGGCGCAGAAGCTCATCGCGCGCGAGCCGATCGATCTGACCATGGGCCACGCCAACATCATCTGGCAGGGCGAAGCCAACGACTGGACGCTGCGCGCCCTGGCCCACTGCGACACGCCGACCTCGCCGCTCAACCTGAGCGGGCCGGCCATCTCGATTCGCGAAGCGGCGGAAGGGCTCGCGCAGCGCCTCGGCGTCGAAGCCATCTTCGCCGGCCGCGAGGCCGGCACCGCCTGGTTGATCGACTGCAGCCGCGCCTTCGCATTGTTCGGCCCGCAGCAGGTCTCGCTCGCGCGCATGATGGACTGGGCGGCCGACTGGACGCGACGCGGCATGACGAGCCTCCGCAAGCCCACGCACTTCGAAGCGCGCGACGGCAAGTACTGACCATGCACTACTCCGAGATCCCGCCCGCCTCGTTCGCGCTGCTGAAGCGCGGCGCAGTGATTCCTGCGCACCTGCTCGCACTCGATGCCGACCGCAAGCTCGACGAACGCCGCCAGCGTGCGATGAGCCGCTACTACCTCGACGCCGGCGCCGGCGGCCTGGCGGTGGGCGTGCATTCGACCCAGTTCGCGATCCGCGAGGCGGGCCTCTACGAGCCGGTGCTCGAACTCGCGATGCAGGAAGCGCTCACGTGGGAAACGCTGGACGGCAAGCGCCCGCTCTTCATGGTCGCCGGCCTGGCCGGCTCGACCGCGCAAGCCGCCGCCGAAGCGATCACCGCGCGCGGGCTGGGCTATCACGCCGGCCTGCTGAGCCTGGCCGCGATGAAGGGCGCGGGCGAAGACGCGCTCGTCGACCACTGCCACGCCATCGCCGAGCTCATGCCGCTGGTGGGCTTCTATCTCCAGCCCGCGGTGGGCGGCATCCACCTGCCCGCCAGCTTCTGGCGCCGCTTCGCCGCCATCGACAACGTGGTGGCCATCAAGATGGCGCCCTTCAGCCGCTACCGCACGCTGGACGTGCTGCGCGGCGTGGTCGAGGCCGGCGCCGAGGCGCGCGTCACGCTCTACACCGGCAACGACGACCACATCGTGCTGGACCTGCTCACGCCCTACCGCTTCATGCGCGACGGCAAGGAAGTTCCGGTGCGCATCAAGGGCGGCCTGCTCGGGCACTGGAGCGTGGGCACGCGCCGCGCCGTGCAGCTGCTCGCGCGCATCCACGACATCGCTTCAGCCCCATCGGTGCCCGCGGAGTTGCTGACGCTCGACGCGCAGGTGACCGACTGCAACGCCGCCCTGTTCGACGTCGCCAACGAATTCCGCGGCTGCATCGCCGGCTGCCACGAGGTGCTCAGGCGCCAGGGCCTGCTGGCGGGCACCTGGTGCCTCGACCCGCAGGAAGGCTTGAGCCCGGGCCAGGCGGCCGAGCTCACGCGCGTGCACGACGCCTACCCCGAACTGCACGACGACGGCTTCGTCGCCGAACATCTGGAGCGCTGGCTCGGCTGAGGGCCGCTTCATTTTCAAAGGTTTTCGCATCCCGTTTCCCCAGTCCAACTCATCACCAGGAGACACCATGCAGAAGCGCACCTTGATCCGAAGCATCGCCGTCGCCGCGGCACTCGCCGCGCTCGGCGGGTCTGCCCTGGCCCAGCAGTGGAAGCCCGAGCGGCCCATCACCATCATCGTGCCGTGGGCCGCTGGCGGCTCCACCGACCAGGTGACGCGCGTCACCGCGGCGGAGATCGAAAAGACCTTGGGCCAGAAGGTGGTGATCGTCAACCAGCCCGGCGCCTCCGGCTCCATCGGCAGCAAGAGCGCGCTCGATGCACCCAAGGATGGCTACACCTGGACCGCCGGCGCGGCGCAGGACCTGGGCTCCTACGAAACGCTGGGCATGCTCAAGACCAAGATCGCCGACTGGCACCTGTTCCTCAACGTCGCCAACGTGCAGGTCATCGGCGTGAACGCAGCCGCGCCGTACAAGAACGCCAAGGAGCTGCTGGACGCGATGAAGGCCAAGCCCGGCCAGATCAGCGTGGCCACGGCCGGCGTGACCTCGGCCGGCCACAACGCGATGGAGCTCATCGCGAAGAGCACCGGCGTCAAGTACCGCCATGTGACCTACGACGGCGGCAACCCGGCGGTGGTGGCCACGGTGGCCGGCGAGACCGAGGTCACGACGCAGCTCGCGGTCGAGCAGGCCGACATGATCCGCGGCAAGCGCATCCGCCCGCTGGCCACGGTGAGCGACAAGGCGCTGGAGCTGGAAGGCTTCGGACCCATCGAGCCGCTCTCGAAGACGCTGCCGGGCTTCAAGGCGCCGGCCAACTACTTCGGCATCTTCATTCCCAAGGGCGTGCCCGACGAGGTGGTCAAGACGGTCGAGAAGATCTGGGTCGACAACATTTCCAAGAGCGAGGTGCTGAAAAAATACGCCACCAGCCGGGGCGCCCTCTTCGCGCCGCTCCACGGCGCTGAGGCGCAGACGGCCGTGACGCCGGCGATCCAGGCCAATGCCTGGCTGCTCTTCGACAGCGGCAAGGCCAAAGTCTCGCCCGAGACGCTCGGCATCGCGCGGCCGTGACCACCGATACCGCCCACAGCGCCGGCGCCGAGCGCGCCGCGGCAGAGGCGGAGGCCGCGGCGCACGAGCGCAAGACCTCGCCGCGCGCGGACCTCTGGCAATCCCTGGGCTGGATCGCGCTCGGCATCGCGACCACCATCGGCTCGCTGCGCATGGACCGGCTCGAGCGGCAGGACATCAACCCCTACACCGTGCCGGGCCTGCTGCCGGGCCTGCTCGGCGCGGCAATCGTGTTCTTCGGCCTCTTGATGCTCTACCGCTCATGGCGCCGCCTCGCCAAGGCGCCGCACGTGCCGCACGCGCGCACCGAGGAAGACCGCGCCGAGATGCGCCGCATGTGGACCGTGCTCGCGTTGTGCATCGGCTTCGCGGGCGGCCTGGTCGGCCACGGCCTGCCCTTCTGGCTCGCCGCCGCCATCTTCGTCACCGTCACCATCGGCCTGCTGCAGTTCGCGCAGCGCACGGCAAACAACCAGCGCCTGCGCGGCCTGGCCTTCGCACTGGCCGTGGGCCTCGGCGCCGGCGTCATCATCACGCTCGTGTTCCAGGAATTCTTCCTGGTGCGCCTGCCCTGAGCGCGGGGAACATACATGTTCGAAGGCTTGCAGATGCTGGGGCATTCGTACCTCAGCTTCCTGAACTTCTGGTCCATCACCTACGGCCTGGGCGGGGCGCTGCTGGGCATCCTGGTGGGCTGCATGCCGGGCCTGTCGGCCACGCTGTGCATCGCGCTCCTGACCACGCTCACGATCAAGATGGCGCCCAACGACGCCATCCTGATCCTGATCTGCGCCTACGTCGGCACGCTCTACGGCGGCAGCCGCAGTGCGATCCTGCTCAACATCCCGGGCACCGCGGCCAATGCCGCGTCGTGCGCCGACGGCTATGCGCTCGCGCGCAAGGGCGAGGCCGGCCGTGCGATCGGCATCGCGACCTCGGGCGCCTTCACCGGCACCTTGTTCGGCGTGCTGTGCCTGGCGATGTTCACGCCCGCGCTGGCCGAGATCGCGCTGTCCTTCGGCGCCTTCGAGTTCTTCTGGCTCGCGCTCTTCGGCGTGGCAATGTCGGGCAGCATCGTCGGCGAAGACCCAATCAAGGGCTGGATCATGGGCTGCCTGGGCCTCCTGATCGCGCAGATCGGGCAGGAGGGCCTCTACGCCTACGACCGCTTCACCTTCGGGTGGGACGAGCTCTCCGGCGGCATCGCACTGATCCCGGCATTGATCGGCGCCTTCGGCTTCGCCGAGGTGCTGACCTCGCTGGCCGACCCGATCGAGCGCAAGATCGTCGAGATGAAGGACTCGGTGCTGCCGCGCTTTCGCGAGGTGGTGAAGTACTGGCGCACCGTGATCCGCTCCGGCGTGATCGGCGTGGTGACCGGCATCCTGCCCGGCATCGGCGAGGACTCGGGCGCCTGGATGTCCTACGCGGCCGCCAAGACCGTGAGCCCCGAGCGCGAGCAGTTCGGCAAGGGCTCGATCGACGGCCTGATGGCGGCCGAGACCGGCGACATGTCGGCCATCCCCGGCGGCATCATCCCGGCGCTGGCGCTCGGCATCCCGGGGTCGGCGCCGGCGGCGGTGCTGATGGCGGCGATGATCATCCACGGCATCCAGCCCGGCCCGATGCTGATGATCAAGACGCCGCAGTTCGTCTACGACGTGGTGGCGATGACCACGCTGGCCACCTTCAGCATCCTGATCTTCGGGCTCTTCCTCGTGCGGCCGCTGCTGCACGTGCTGCGCGTGCGGCGTTCGGTGCTGATGCCGGTGATCTTCGTGCTGTGCACGGTGGGCGCCTTCGCGATCGCCTCGCGCCTGTTCGACGTCTACTGCATGCTGGCCATCGGCGTGGGCGCCTTCTTCCTGCGCCGCCGCGGCTACGAGATGGCGCCCTTCGTGCTGGGCCTGGTGCTGGGCGAACTGCTGGACAAGAGCCTGCGACGCGGCCTGGTGCTGTCCGACGGCAGCGTCGCGCCCTTTTTCACGCGGCCCATCTGCGCGGCGCTGGCGGCCGTCACCATCCTCACCATGCTGATGTACATCCCGGCCGTGAACGTTCGCCTGCGCCGCGCCTGGGGCGGCGCCAAGCGCTTCGTGTTTCGCCGCAGCGCCTGAGGTCGGCCATCCATGAAGTTTTCTCTCTGCAACGAGGTCCTGAAGGAGTTGCCCTTCGAGGCGCAGTGCCGCGCCGCGACGGCGCTGGGCTACGACGCGCTGGAGGTGGCGCCTTTCACGCTCGCGGCCGACCCGATGGCCATCGGCGATGCGCAGGCGCGCGCCTTCGGCCGCATGGCGCGAGACCACGGCATCGAGATCAGCGGGCTGCACTGGCTGCTGGTGGCGCCCGCGGGCCTGTCGATCGTGAGCGCCGACGCCGGCTTGCGCCGGAAGACCACCGCCGTCATGCAGCGCCTGGTCGAGCTCTGCGCGCTGATGGGCGGGCGCTACCTGGTGCACGGCTCGCCCAAGCAGCGCTCGGTGCCGCCGAGCGATACGCCTGCGGCGGCGCTCGAACGCGCGCGCGAATGCCTGGCGGCCGCCGCACGGTCCGCGCAGCAATGCGGCGTGGTCTATTGCATCGAGCCGCTGTCCGCCGCCGAGACCGACCTGCTGAACACCGTGGCCCAGGCGGTCGAGCTGGTCCAAGCTATCGCCTCGCCCGCCTTCAAGACCATGATCGATTGCAGTGCCGCAGGCCAGGTCGAGGCCGAAGACGTGCCCGGGCTGATGCGTCGCTGGATGCCCACCGGCCACATCGCCCACGTGCAGGTGAACGACCCGAATCGCCGCGGGCCGGGGCAAGGCGAGATGCGCTTCGCGCCCATCCTCGCGGCGCTGCGCGAGATGCGGCAGGCCGGCCATTACGAGGGCATCGTCGCGGTCGAACCCTTCGACTACGTGCCCGACGGCATGGGCTCGGCCGCGCGCGCCATCGGCTATTTGCGCGGGCTCGAAGAAGCAGCCGGAGTCGGCCGTGGTTGAGGCACCGCGCTTCGTGATCCGCGAGATTGCGCTGTACGAGCGCCCGGTGGTGCTGCGCCTGCCCTTCCGCTTCGGCGTGGTGACGCTGACCGAATGTCCCCAGGCCTTCGCGCGCGTGCGCATCGAGTTCGTCGATGGGCAGAGCGCCTGGGGCGCTGCCGCCGAACTGATGGCGCCCAAGTGGTTCGACAAGGACCTCGCGCTCAGCAACGAGGACAACTTCGACCAGCTGCGCCGCGTCACCGCGCTCGCGCGCGAGGCCTACCTGAGCGACGGCACGCGCGCGAGCGCCTTCGGCCATTTCGCGCGCCACCACGATGCGCACCGCCTGGCGGCCGGGCGGCTCGGCTTCAATCCGCTCCTCGCCAGCTACGGGCCTGCGCTGCTCGACCGCGCTGTGCTCGATGCGCTGTGCCGGGCATTGCAGATGTCCTTCTACGCGGCAGTGCGCAGCAATGCCGCGGGCATCGGTCGGGCACGCCCGGAGTTCGACGGGTTGGAGATGGACGCCTTCCTCGCCAGCCTCGCGCCCGCAGCGCACATCGAGGCACGCCACACCGTCGGCATGCTCGATGCCATCACCGCGGCCGAGCTGAAGGCGCCCGTGGCCGACGGCCTGCCGGAAACGCTCGAGGACGTCGTGCGCGCCTACGGCCACCGCTATTTCAAGCTCAAGGTGGGCGGCGACATCGATGCCGACCTCGCGCGCCTGCGCGCGATCGAAGCCGTGCTGGACCGCATCGGCGATCCCTACTTCGTCTCGCTCGATGGCAACGAGCAATACAGCGATGCGGCCGGCATCGCCGAGCTGATGGCGCGCATGCGCGAGACGCCTGCGCTGGCGCGCCTCTACGCCTCGATCCTGTTCATCGAGCAGCCGATCGTGCGCAAGCTGGCGCTGGAACGCGACCTTCGCGACCTGCGCAGCGCGAGCATCGGCAAGCCGGTGATCATCGACGAGTCCGACGGCGAGCTCGACAGCTTCGTCCGGGCCCGGGCGCGCGGCTATGCCGGCGTGTCATCGAAAACCTGCAAGGGCTTCTACAAGTCGCTGCTCAACGCGGCGCGCTGCGCGGCGTGGAATGCCGAGGCCTCGCAGATCCGCTACTTCATGTCGGCCGAGGACCTGACCACGCAGGCCGGCCTGGCCGTGCAGCAGGACCTGGCCCTGGTCAACCTGCTGGGCATCGCGCACGTGGAGCGCAACGGCCACCACTACGTCAACGGCATGGCCGCATTGCCGGGCGAAGAGCAGCAGGCCTTTCTCGACGCGCACGGCGATCTCTACGAGCGCTCGCACGGTGCGGTGCGCCTGCGCATCGCGAACGGCCGCATCGCCCTCGGCTCGCTGGATTGCCCCGGTTTCGCGAGTTCCGCGATGCCCGAATTCGACGCCATGACGGCGCTCGCCACCTGATTTCCTCACTAACCCTTCGCTTCCAACTTTCCCCATGCGCGATTTCTCTCACGACCACGAATGGCTCTCCATCAATACCGCCACCGTGCGCAAGCAACGCGGCGCCGAAGTGCCGCTCGACCGCATCATCGACCAGTGCGCCGCGCGCGGCATCCGCGCCATCAGCCCCTGGCGCGACCAGGTCGCCGCCGCCGGCATCGACAAGATCGCGAAGCAGCTCAAGGCGCACGGCATCGGCCTCTCAGGCTACTGCCGCGGCGGCTTCTTCCCGGCGCCCGATGCGGCCGGCCTCGCGGCCGCGCTCGAGGACAACCGCCGCGCCATCGACGAAGCCAAGCTGCTGGGTGCGCCCTGCCTCGTGCTGGTGGTCGGCTCGCTTCCCGGCGCGCTCGAGGGCAAGGCGCTCTACAAGGATCTCGCCCGCGCGCGCGCCGAAGTGCACGACGGCATCGCCGCCTCGCTCGACTACGCGCGCGAGGTCGGCCTGCCGCTTGCCATCGAGCCCCTGCACCCGATGCAGGCGGCCGACCGCGCCTGCATCAACACGCTCGAGCACGCCTTGGACCTGTGCGACGAACTCGATCCGCAGCGCTCGGGCATGCTCGGCGTCGCGCTCGACATCTACCACGTGTGGTGGGACCCGAAGCTCGAGCAGCAGATCGCGCGCGCCGGCAAGGAGCGCCTGCTCGCCTACCACGTCTGCGACTGGCTCACGCCCACGCGCGACCTGCTGAGCGACCGCGGAATGATGGGCGACGGCGTGGTCGAGCTCAAGAAGATCCGCGGCTGGGTCGAGGCCGCCGGCTTCGACGGCTTCAGCGAGGTCGAGATCTTCTCGGCGCTCGACTGGTGGCAGCGCCCCGGCGAGGAAGTGCTAGACACCTGCATCGAGCGCCACAGCAGCGCGGTCTAGGCCTGAACAGGCCCTGCTGCACGCGGCGGGCGGTTGTGCTGCAATCCGCCGCATGGCTCCCCCGACCCTCGACGACCTGCGCCGCTATGCCGTGGCGCGCACCCTCTTCAAGGCCACGACGCTCCCGCGCGCGATCCGGCGCCTTGGCTTCGTGCAGGCCGATCCGATCCGCGCGCCGGCGCGCGCGCAGGACCTGACGCTGCGCCACCGCGTCGAGGACTACCGCGCGGGCGATCTCGAAAGCCGGTACGCCAGGCTGGCGATCGACGAAGACTGCCTCGTCAACTACGGCTTCCTGCCGCGCGAGCACCTGGCCCTGATGCATCCGCGCGAGGCCAAGCGCGCATGGGACGCCGAGACCCGCCGCAAGGCGGCCGAGGTGCTGGCCTTCGTGCGCGAGCACGGGCAAGTGCATCCGCGCCAGGTCGAACAGCATTTCGCGCATGGACGCGTGAAGAACTACTGGGGCGGCTCGAGCAACGCCACAACCCACCTGCTCGATGGCATGCACTACCGCGGCATGCTGCGCGTGGCGCGGCGCGACAGCGGTACCCGCGTCTACGAAGCGGCAGCCCACGCGCCCGGCGACGACAGCCCCGCCGGCCGGGCACAGCGCGCCGCCGCGCTGATCGATCTCGTGGTGCGCAAGTACGCGCCGCTGCCGGGCGCGAGCCTCACCTACCTCGTTCGCCTGCTGGGCTACGGCGCCCCGCACCTGTCGGCGCACACCCAGGCGGCCTTGCGCGAAGCGCGCGAAACGCTCGCCAGCTGCCGCATCGAAGGCACCACCTGGTACTGGCCGGCCGACGAGAACCCCGCCTCGCGCCGCCACGCCCCCGACGAGGCGGTGCGCCTGCTCGCGCCCTTCGATCCGGTGGTGTGGGACCGCCGCCGCTTCGTGCTGCTGTGGGGCTGGACATACAAGTTCGAGGCCTACACGCCGCCTGAGAAACGCCAGTTCGGCTACTACGCGCTGCCCCTGCTGCGGCACGACCGCGTGATCGGCTGGGCCAACGTCACGGCGCGCGAAGGCCGGCTGCAGCCGGCCTTCGGCTACGCCGGCGCGAAGCCGCGCGATGCGGCCTTTCGCGCGGCGCTCGACGATGAGCTGCAACGCATGACCGAATTCCTGGCCCGGAGGCCAGCGCTCAAGCCTCGACGGCCAGCTTCAGCCGCATGAGTGCCTGATCCCACTGCCGGGCGATGGCATCGAGCGAGCGTCGGCCTTCTTCCAGCCGCGCCCGCTCCAGCTCCCACAGCCGCTCGCGGCCGACCTTCAGGTCATGCACCAGGCCCGCGCCGGCCAGCACCTGCAGGTGCTTGGTGACTGCCTGCCGCGTGATCTCGGTGCCGGCGGTGAGCTGAGCGATCGACATCGCGCCGCCGGCGCACAGCACGGTGACCAGGCGCAGGCGCGTCTCGTCACCCAGCGCCGCGAAGATCGACGCCGAACTCCTGAGCGCCGGCTTCTTCAGCGGCGAGCGCTTCGCAGGCACGCTAGGGCGTGGCGACATGCTTCTCGATGTTCTTCATCTGCTCGTCCCAGCCGCCGCTGTTCATGCGGAAAGCTTCCATCCGGCGTTCCGGCGGGATCTTGTCGAAGCCGGATTCGACCAGCGTCAGCAGGGTGCCGCCCTCGACGTCGGTCAGCTCGAACTGGACCAGCGTAGTCGGCTCCTTCGAGTAGTCGACAGCGGGGTCGATCGCCGCGGGATGCCAGCGCAGGGCCAGCAGGCGCTCCGGCTCGATGCGCTCGACCAGCACATCGAAGACCAGATGTTCGTAACCCGGATAGGTGATGTTCCCGCGCGCGTGCTGGCCGGCGACGAAGGCTTGGCCCTTCAGCGCCACGCCGAACCATACGCCGAACTCCTCGGCATTCGACAGCGCGCGCCAGACTCGCGAGCGCGGCGCCTTGAGCAGGATCCTTCTTTCGATACGGTCCGTGGATGCGTTCATATGCAACCTCCTGGCTGCATATTAGGCAGTGCCAACGCCAAACGCAACCATTTCATTGCATTTCCAGCGAAGGCCCCGCGCCGCGCGAGGTCTGGCGCACGCGCGACAACATGCTCGCCGGGCCGCTCCTAGAATCGCCGGGCCGCCGCACGAAAGCGCGTCGGCAAAGCGTTCTCAGGGCGGGGTGAAATTCCCCACCGGCGGTGATGGCGACACGTTCGCACGAGCCCGCGAGCGCCTGCGGCGCGCCATGCGCCGCAGGGTCAGCAGACCTGGTGAGATCCCGGGGCCGACGGTTCAGGGCTTGTGTTGCCGTCAGTGGCGCAGGCGGTCGTCGTGTTGGGATGCAGTGCGAGGCGCCGGACGCGCCGTGTGGCCACGCCACACAAGCGTTTGGCAACGACGCAAAGCGCCCAAGTACGGCGAACCGCGTGCGCCAATGGCGGCAAGACAAGACCTCACAGTCCGGATGAAAGAGAGCGCGACCCGTTGCCGGGCAGGCGCGTTCGCGCGCGTGCCCCGGCCTCGGGCTCGTGCGCCCTGATTCAGGCAATCCTTGTTCAAGAGGCAAACCATGAGTCAGATCAACGACCTTCCCCTTTCCGCCGTCGCGCAGTCGGATGCACCACGCGGCCAGCGCATCGCCTTCGTGCAGGCGCAATGGCATTCGGACATCGTCCACCAGGCGCGCGACGCCTTCCTCGAAGAGATGCAACGCCAGGGCGTGCCGCAGGACCGCATCGACATCTTCGACGTCCCCGGCGCCTTCGAGATTCCGCTGCATGCGAAGCGGCTCGCTAGCTCGGGGCGCTATGCTGCCATCGTCGGCTGCGCGCTGGTGGTCGACGGCGGCATCTACCGCCACGAGTTCGTCGCCGGCACGGTGGTGCAGTCGCTGATGCAGGTGCAGCTCGAGACCGACGTGCCGGTCTTCTCGGCCGTGCTCACGCCGCACCACTTCCACGAACACATCGAGCACCGCAAGTACTTCCACCGCCACTTCGCGGTCAAGGGCACGGAAGTGGCCGAGGCCTGCGTGAAGACCCTGGAGGGATTGCGGCGGATCGACGCGCCGCTCGCCGCCTGAGCTAGGCTGTCGCGATGAATGCCGTCGCCAAGCCCTACACCCTCTACGGCGCGCCCGGTTCCGGCGCGACGCCGGTGCATGCCGCGCTCACGCTCATCGGCGCCCCCTGCACCATCGTCGACGTCGCGCCCTGGAAGAGCGACGCTGAACGCAACAAGCTGCTGCCCGTCAACGCGATGCGGCAAGCGCCCGTGCTGGCGCTGCCTTCGGGCGAGCTCATGACCGAAAGCGCCGCGATCCTGGTCTGGCTCGGCGAGCGCCATCCCGAGGCGGGCCTTGCGCCTGCCGTCGACGATCCACGGCGCGCGCAGTACCTGCGCTGGATGAGCTTCGTCTCCGCCGCGATCTATTCCTTGTTCTGGGTGCGCGATGTGCCCTCGCGCCTCGCCGCCGACGCGGCGGCCGAAAAAGTGATCCTCGAGCGCACGGAAGAACGCATCGCGGAATGCTGGCGCCTCATGGATGCGAAGATGCCGCGCGGCACGCCCTACCTGCTGGGCGACGCCATCGGCATGCTCGATCTCTACGTGACGGTGGTCTCGCGCTGGACGCCGCGGCGCCTGCGCTTCTATCGCGAGGCGCCACGCATGGCCGAGGTGGTTCGCCGCGTCGATGCCGAGCCGCGCCTGGCCGAATTCTGGGCCGCGCGCTATCCCTTCACGCCCGGCTGGGAGGCCGTGGAGGCCTGAGCCCCCCGTGGGGTCATCCAAGGGTTTGCGCTGACAAGATCGGCGTCAAACCCTGTTCCCAAGTCCTGTAAGGATTGCGTAAGATTCGCGCCCACGCCAACCAGGATCCACATGCTCGACATCGATTTGCCCGTGCCTGCTGCGGCGGTTCGCAGCCTTCTTGCCAACCACGGGATCGTCCCGGCGCTGGCCTTGCTCAACGACCGGACGCTCTATCGGTTCACGGCGATCTACAAGCTGAGCGGCGAGGTGATGCATGCGGCGCACGCTTTCGACCGCATTTCCGAATACCGCACCTGGCTCAAGGTGGTGCCGCTCGGCAGGAGCTTCTGCCAGTATGCGATCGAGCACGGCGAGTTCGTGACCAGCCATGCCTCCGTCGACCAGCGCCTGACGAACCGCCCCTACGCCGGCTTCGTCGAGTCCTACTATGGCCAGTTGCTGACGCGCGCCGACGGCACGCCCTATGGCACCTTCATCCATTTCGATCTCGAGCCGCGCAGCATTCAGGCGGAAGAAATCGCCTTCCTGCGCGAGGTGATCCCGCAGTTCACCGATTACCTGGAATGAACTAGCCGGTCCGCGCCAGCAGCACCGGCAGCGAGGACGCCAGCAGCGCCACGCCCGACAGCGTGAGCAGTCCCAGCACGACCTTGCGGAAGCTCGCCTCGCTGATCCCGATGTAGAGCCGCGCGCCCAGCAGCACCGGTACCAGCACCGCGACTGCAACGATGCCGAGGAAGGGCAGCGTCCGGACGCCGACCAGGCCCGCGCCCAGATAGAACGAGAAGGCCACCACCAGCATCGAGAGATTGAAGTTCTGGATCACGGCCCGCTGCACGTCCTTCTCGAGGCCGCGCAGCGTGCACCAGAGCGTGGGAATTGCGCCGGTGAAGCCGCCGAGGCCGCCGCAGACGCCGCCGATCAATCCGATCACCGCATCGGCCGGCCGGCCGCCTGCGCTGACGCGCGGCAGATTGCGCGCCATCAGCATGGCCGGGCACCAGAGCACCAGCAGGCCGCCAAGGCAGGCCTTGAACAGCGGCACGTCGAGCCGCGGCAACAGCCAGACGCCGAGCGGCACGCCGACGAGGCCGCCGAGGACGAAGGGCAGCAACAACGCCCAGTCGAAGCCGCGGCGCACCGTGACGGCCGCGATCACCTGGCCGGTGAGCGCGCCGAAGGTCGCGAGCACCGCGGCCAGCTTCGGGTCCACCGTCCAGGCCCAGAAGGACATCGCGACCAGCCCGAAGGCGAAGCCCGACAGGCCCTGCACGAAGCCGGCCACGACGGCGCCGAGCGCGACGATCAGATAGAGAGACAAGGGAATCGGCCGACCCAGGGCGAAGACACGCGGTGCCGAGCGTGGGGCCTCGTCATGCAGAGGCAGGAACCAGAGCCTCGCGCCGCACCCGCCGCACGTTGAACGCACTGGCGATCAGCACCGCCTGCACCACCGCCAGGCCGACGATCACGCTCGTGTACTGGCCATGGTCCATCAAGCGGCCGAAGATCAGAGGCGCCACCGCCTGGCCGATGTCCAGGCCCGCATAGACCACGCCGTAGACCCGGCCGGTCGCATTGGCCGGCGTCGAACGCTTGACCAGCAGGTCGCGCGAAGGCCCCGCGATACCGGAGGCGAAGCCCATCGCGCCGAACATCACCGGCACCACGATGGGCGGGAAGTCGGCCAGCGCGAGCACCAGCGCCAGCACCGCGGCCATGCCGAAGGCGGCGCCCACCACACGCTCGCAGCGCGAGGGGTCGGACGCCAGGAAGCCGCCCACCACCATGCCGGCCGCGCTGGCCACCATGTAGATCGTGAGACACACCGCGATCAGCGCCACCGGCACCGCGTGCAGATGGCCGGCCGCGGCCGGCGCGAAGGTCTGCACCACGCTCAGCGCCATCGCATAGAAGAAGAAAAAGCCGAAGCACATCCACACCGCCGGGATCCTGAGGAAGGCGAACTCGCCGCCCGCGGCCGTGTCCGAGCCGGTCGCCTTGTGCACCGCCTTCACGTCGAGCGCGAGCACGCTGCGGTTCCACCACAACACCGCCAGCACCACCAGCGCCAGCGCGCCGGCGGACGCCAGCGCCACGCGCCACGAGAACGCGATGGCCAGCGGCACCACGAAGGCCGGCGCCACCGCCCAGCCCAGGCTGCCGGTGATGCCGTGCACGCTGTAGGCATGGCCCAAGCGCGTGGGCGCCACCTTGCGATTGAACAGCGTGTAGTCGACCGGATGGAACACGCCGTTGCCGACGCCCGCGACCACCGCGCTGGCGAGCAGCATCCAGTAGCTCTGCGCCAGCGCATAGCCAAAAGCCGCGAGGGCCAGCAACCCGAGCCCCACGAACAGCACCGGCCGCGGACCCAGCTTGTCGACCAGGAAGCCGGAGGCCGCCTGCACCACGCAAGAGACGACGAAGAACACGGTCAGTACCGCGCCGAGCTCGGTGTAGCTCACTGCGAAGGCGTCCTTCAGCCACGGAAACAGCGGCGGCAGCACGAGCTGGGCGAAATGGCTGATGGCATGCGCCAAGCCGACCAGGCCGATCAGCTTGGCGTCGGAGCGCAGGGTGGGCGTGGCGGCGGAAGCGGGGGATGAAGACATGAATTGCAACAAGAAACCGGAGCGGGCACCGATCGTATTCCCGGAGGTGGCGGCAGAATGCCGATACAGAGACAACATTTGTCGAAATCATGCCGCCTCTTGCCGCCACGCCGATCTACAGCGTCGCCTCGCTCACGCCCCACCTCTATGCGCCCGACGCGCTGCGCCCGCTGCGCGCCAAGGAACACTTTCTCAAGGCCGACACCTTCGTCGAGCTGCACTCCCACCCGTGGCCGCAGCTGACCTTCTCGACGCGCGGCGTGATCCGCCTCAGCACCGAGGACGGCAGCTACATCGTGCCGCCCTCGCGCGCACTCTGGGTGCCGGCCGACATGCCGCACAGCGTCACGCTGATCGAGGACGCCGAGCTGCGCACCGTCTACCTGCACAGCTGGCTCGGGCCCGCCTGGGAGAAATGCGAGGTGCTTGAGATCAGCCCCTTGCTGCGTGCGCTGATGCTCGCGCTCGACACCACGCCCGACGGCCTGCCGCCGGCCGACCCGCATGCGGCGCAGCGCGAGCGCTGGATCGCGCCGCTTCTGGTCGACGAGCTCGAGCGCGCGACGCAGATCCGCATCGACGTGCCGCTGCCGGCCGACAAGCGCCTGCGCCAGCTGTGCGAGACGCTGCTGCGCAACCCGGCCAGCCGCGCCACGCTGGCCGAACGCGCCGAAGCCATCGGCGCCAGCGAGCGCACCGTGGCACGGCTGTTCCGCGACCAGCTCGGCATGAGCTGGCAGCAATGGCGCCAGCAGGCCGTGCTCGCGCATGCGCTTCCCCTGCTCGCGCGCGGCATGGCCGTGAGCCAGGTGGCGTCGGCGAGCGGCTACGCGACCGACAGCGCCTTCTGCGCGATGTTCAAGGCCGCGACGGGGAAATCGCCAACGGCGTTCCAGCACAAGAAGAAGTAGCTGTCCGCGGGCACGGGGTCGTGCTTTCGTATCATCGGCAGGTGCACCCCGAACCACATCCCGCGCGCTGAAGGCATGGCCCTCCATCGCGACCAGCTCGTGCGCTGGCTTCCCTTCCTCGGCTGGCCCCGCCCGAGCCGCGCGCTGCTCACCGGCGAAGCGCTGGCCGGCATCACCGTCGCATTGATGGTGATCCCGCAGGGCGTGGCCTATGCGGCGCTGGCCGGCATGCCGCTGGTCACCGGCATCTACGCTTCGCTGCTGCCGGCCTTGATCGGTGTGCTGTTCAGCGCGTCGACGCGGCTGTCGGTCGGACCGACCGCCTTGTCTAGCCTGCTGGTCGCGGCCTCGCTCGGCCCGCTGGCCATTCCGGGCAGTGCCGAGTGGGTGTCGCTCGCGGTGTGGTTGTGCCTCATGTCGGGCGGGATCCAGCTGCTGCTCGGGCTCGGCGGCTTCGGCTGGGTGCTGCGGCTGGTCAACTCGCCGGTGCTGATGGGCTTCACGCAGGCGGCCTCGGTGCTGATCATCCTGTCGCAGCTGCCGGCGCTCTTCGGTTTCACCGGCCGCAGCATCGGCCAGCTGCTGCACGGCGCGCCGCCCGATTTCCTGGCCATTGCCTTCGGGCTCGGCAGCATCGCGGCGCTGTGGCTCGCCAAGGAGCGCTGGCCGCGCTTTCCGGCTGCCATGGTGGTGGTGGGCGCGTGTGCGGCCATCAGCGCGGCCATCGGCTATGCGCTGCGCGGCGGCGCGGTGGTCGGCACCCTGCCCTCGGGCCTGCCTTCCTTCTACTGGCCCGGCCCGCTGCCGCTCGGCACCTTCGGCGCGTTGCTGCTGCCGGCCTTGATGATCACGTTGGTGAGCTTTCTCGAAACCGCTTCGAGCGCCAAGGTCGACAACGCGCGCGCCGGCAAGCTCTGGAACGAGAACCAGGACCTGATCGGCCAGGGCCTGGCCAAGATCGCCTCCGGCCTCTCGGGCGCCTTCCCCACCAGTTCCTCTTTCTCGCGCTCGGCCATCAATCTTTTTGCCGGTGCGCAGAGCGGCTGGGCCACGGTGTTCTGCGTGCTGCTGATCGGCGCCGCGCTGCTGTGGGCGATGCCGCTGCTCTATCACGTGCCGCAGGCGGTGCTCGCGGCGATCGTGGTGGTCGCCATGCTGGGCCTGGTGCGGCCGGGGCAGTTCATCGCGCTGTGGCGCATCTCGCGCGTCGAAGCAGTCACGGCGCTGGTCACCTTCGTGCTCACGATCGCGACCTCGCCCTCGATCTACTGGGGCGTGCTGGCCGGCCTCTTGATGAGCCTCAGCCATTACATGTACCGGCACCTGCATCCGCGCATCATCGAAGTCGGCCTGCATCCCGACGGCAGCCTGCGCGACCGCCACCTGTGGAACCTGCCGCCGCTGGCGCCGCAGCTGCACGCGATGCGCATGGACGCCGAGCTCGACTTCGCCACCGCGAGCACGCTGGAGCGCGCCATCACCGTCACGTTGGCGATGCGGCCCGAGCTGACCGACATCTGCCTGTTCGCGCAGCCGATCAACCGCATCGACGTGACCGGCGCCGAGGTGTTCGGCGCGATCCGCCGGCTCGTGGAATCCAAGGGCGTGCGGCTGCACCTGAGCGGCCTCAAGCTGCCGGCGCAGCAGGTGCTGGAACGCGCCGGGCTGCTGAGCCCCGGGCCGATGCTGTTCGTCTACCGGACCGACGGCGACGCGCTGGCCGCGCTGGCCGATGCATCCATCCTGCAGCAGGAGAGCGTCGCATGAAGCTCCACATCCTCTCCGACCTGCACCTGAGCCGCGGTGTGCTGCCGCACCCGCAGACCGAGGCCGACCTGGTCATCCTGGCCGGCGACATCGCGCGCCCGGCCGAAGCGCTGGCCTGGGCCGCGGGCTTCGACAAGCCGGTGCTCTATGTGGCCGGCAACCACGAGTTCTACGGCAGCAGCATCGACGGCACGATGCGCGAGCTGAAGGCACGCGCAGCCGGAACGCGCATCCGCGTGCTCGACGACGAGGAGGTCGTGATCGACGGCGTGCGCTTCCTCGGCAGCACGCTGTGGACCGACTACCTGCTGTTCGGCGCCGGCGAGGCGCGCACGTCGGCGATGGCCATGGCCGCCCAATTCATGCGCGACTTCAGCCGCATCCGGTTGAACGAGGACTCGCCCGGCCTCTTCACGCCGGCAGACGCTGCCGCATTGTTCCGGCGCCACGCGGCCTGGCTGGCCGACCGGCTGGCCGAGCCGCATGCAGAGCCGACCGTGGTCGTCACGCACCACGCACCTTCGCCGAAGAGCATCCATCCGCGCTTTGCCGGCTCGCCGATCAATGCCTCCTTCGTGTCCGACCTGGAGGCGTTGATGCCCGGCGGCGGGCCCGAATTCTGGATTCACGGCCACACGCACGACAGCTTCGACTACCAGGTGAACGGCACCCGCGTGCTGTGCAACCCGCGCGGCTATGCGCGCGACGGGGTCAACGAGAACGCGCTGTTCGATCCGCTGCTCACGGTCGAGGTCGGCAGCGCGCCGGTGCTCAATCCTTCACCGGCCCGCGCAGGCTCTTGATCTCCGAGCGCTGGCTCTTGCCCTCGAGCCGCCGCTGCTTCGCGCCATAGCTGGGCTTGGTCGGCCGGCGCACGCGGGGCGGCGCGGCGACGCCGTCGACCAGCTCCTGCAGCCGCGCCAGCGCGTCGGCGCGGTTCATGTCCTGGCTGCGGTGCTTCTGCGCCTTCAGCACCAGCACGCCTTCCTGCGTGATGCGACTGTCGCGCAGCGCGAGCAGGCGTTCCTTCACGTCCTCGGGCAGCGAGCTCGCCGGGATGTCGTAGCGCAGGTGCAGCGCGCTCGACACCTTGTTGACGTTCTGCCCGCCCGCGCCCTGCGCACGGATGGCGCTGAACTCGACTTCAAGAGGGTCGACGAGGATGGGCGGGCGCGGCGCGGGCATCCGCTATTCTGGCCCGCCCGGCCGCTACACCGGCAGCACGTCCAGTTGGCCAGCGCCAGGCAAGGCATGCAGGCTCGCCGCGAGCCGTGCGGAATAGGAGCGGCTGAGTACGGTGCTGACTTCCGTCCAGTCGCCCCGGGCTTCTGCCGGCGTGAGCGTGAGCACCAGGTAACCGCGCTTGCTCGTCTCCGCATAGCGCAGGTCCCTCACCAACCTGGGAAACGCATCCGAGAGGACCGGACCGGAGATCAGCGGCAGCGCGCGCTCGAAACCCGGCGAGCTGACCGAAGCCGTCGCGAACTCCACGCCGACGCGCAGGCCCGCGGCATCGGTCAGGTTGCTGGCCCAGGCGTTGTGCGTATCGCCGGCGAGCGAGACGAGGTTCTTGTTCAGCGAGCGGGCCGTGGCCAGAACCGACTCGCGCGCGGCGGGATAGCCGTCCCAGGCATCGAGGTTGTAGGGCACGCGGCGCTGGTTCAGCAAGGCACGCTGGCTGTCGCTGCGCAGGGCCTCCGGCGTCGCCTGTGCGGCCAGGAATTCGGCCACCGTCTCGGGCGTGAATGCGCTTGCGATCGACAGCGGTATTTCCATGCGCGCCATGAGCACCTGGTTCCCCAGCAGCTGCCAAGTGGCGCCGGAAGCAGCCAGCCGGGCCGACAGCCAGTCCGATTGCTCGGCGCCCAGAAGCTGGCGCGACGCGCCGGCCGCCGCGCCGGCCAGATACTGATCGAGATTGACCTGCTGGTCTCGCCCGATCAGCCGGGTGTCGAGCATGTGCAGCGACGCGAGCGTGCCGAAGTCGAAGGAGCGGTAGATCTTCAGCGGATTCGACGGGTCGGGCATGCGGACCGGAAGCCATTCGCGATAGGCCTGCACCGCCGCTGCGCGGCGCGCGACGAAGCTGCCTTCCGTGGCCGGATCGTGATTGACCGCGCCGCCGGACCATGCGTTGTCGGCCACGTCGTGGTCGTCCCACACCGCGATCACCGGCAGCTTGGCGTGGAATGCGATCAGGTCCGGGTCGGTGCGGTACTGCGCATGGCGGCGGCGGTAGTCGTCGAGGGTGATGAGTTCGTGGGGCGGCTTCGCTTCGCGATCGATCGTGAAGGCCAGTTCCGCTCCGAACCCCAGCAGCCCGAACTCGTAGATGTAGTCGCCCAGGTGCAGGGCCGCATCGATGTCCGTGCGCTTGGCCAGCTCGGCATAGACATTGAAGTAGCCGGCCGGAAAGTTCGAGCACGAGACCACGGCCAGCTTCAGCTGCGACACATTGCCGACCGGCAAGGTCTTCGTGCGCCCCGTGGGCGACGGCTCCGAGCCGACATAGAAGCGGTAATAGTAGACGCTCGCAGGCTGCAATCCGGCGGCATCCACCTTGACGGTGTAGTCCTGCTCCGCGCCGGTGCTCGCCGTGCCGCGGGCGACGATGCCGCCGAAGTTGGGATCGCTCGCCACCTCCCAGCTCAGGTTGAGCGTGCCCGGGCTCGGCGAGGTGACGCGCGTCCACAGGATGACACGGTCGGACAAGGGGTCGCCGCTTGCGACACCGTGCGAGAACAGCCCGCCGGTGTCGCCGGGAGGAGGCAAGCCACCGCCGCCCCCACCGCCGCCGCCGCCCCCACCGCAACCGGACACGCTGACGCCGCTGCCCACGAACATGGCATAGAGCACAGCGCTGCGGATGAAGGAGCGGCGCGAAGGCTCGGGCAGCATGCGCTGCGAATCCGCCGCGTGTTCGAAGGCCTCGGTGCCATGGGCTTTGCGCATGTCTCGCTCCTTGCCCGCTTTGATCGGCGGATGGTGGCTGGATTGAATGCGCAGGCAAGCGGCCGCCGCGTAGGCGCAGATCAATCTGCGCGGTCGGCGAAGCGCTTACAACGAGTCACAGCCTGTTGCGAGTGCACACAGAGAACGGGCTCGCATGCTGTTTGACGCTGGCCCGCGACGGGTCCATATTCCATGCAGGAGGTGTGGTGCCATGCCTGCCGTTCGCCCCGCCGCCGTCGCGGGGACCTTCTACCCCAACGATGCGCTGCAGCTGCAGCGCGAGGTCCGCGATTGCCTCGCCGCCGCTGGCAGCGCGGTCGAAGGATCTGCGCATCCCCCGAAGCTGCTGATCGTTCCGCACGCCGGCTACGTGTATTCCGGCGTCGTCGCCGCACGGGCCTATGCCCTGCTCGCACCGTGGCGCGAACGGATCACGCGCGTCGTGCTGATCGGTCCGGCCCATCGCTGCGCAGTGCGCGCGCTGGCGGCACCGGAAGCGGACGCCTTCGATACGCCGCTCGGCCGGATCGCGCTGGAACATGCGTCCCTGGCCCGGCTCGGCAGCCCGCCGCAGGTCGTGCACGACGACTGGCCTCACGCCTTCGAGCATTCGCTGGAGGTGCAGCTGCCGTTCCTGCAGATGGCGCTGGACAGCTTCGCGCTGGTCCCCCTGCTCGTCGGCGGCGCGAACCCCTCCGAGCTGGCCCAGGTTCTGGATCGGCTGTGGGGCGAAGACGAAACGTTGATCGTCGTCAGCTCCGACCTGTCGCACTACCTGCCGTATGCGCAGGCGCAGGCGCGCGACCGCGCGACGGTGCAGCGCATCCTCGCCTTCGACGGGGCCCTGGTTCCCGAGGAGGCCTGCGGCGCGCTGGCGATCAACGGCGCGCTGCAGGCGGCACGCAGCCACGGCCTGCAGCCGCGCCTGCTGGACCTGCGCAATTCCGGCGATACCGCGGGCGACCGCCGTCGTGTGGTCGGCTACGCGGCGATCGCATTCGAGGCGCCGGCATCATGAGCGCGAGCCGTCCCGGGCGCTGGTGGCACAGGCTGGACGACGGGCGCATCCAGTGCGACCTGTGCCCGCGCGACTGCCGGCTGCACGAAGGCCAGCGCGGCATGTGCTTCGTGCGCCAGCGCGTCGGCGACGAAATGGTGTTGACGACCTACGGACGCAGCTCGGGCTTCTGCCTCGATCCGATCGAGAAGAAGCCGCTGAATCATTTCCATCCCGGCTCCAGCGTGCTCTCCTTCGGCACCGCAGGCTGCAACCTGGCATGCAAGTTCTGCCAGAACTGGGACATCTCCAAGAGCCGCGAGATGGACCGGCTGATGGATGCCGCATCGCCGCAACGCATCGCCGAACTGGCGCGCCAGCGCGGCGCCCTGAGCGTGGCCTTCACCTACAACGACCCCGTGATCTTCGCCGAGTACGCGATGGACGCGGCCGATGCCTGCCACGCGCTGGGCCTGTTCAGCGTCGCCGTGACCGCGGGCTACATGCACGCCGCGCCGCGGCGCGAGTTCTATTCCAGGATGGATGCGGCCAATGTCGACCTCAAGGGCTTCACCGAAGCCTTCTATTTCCAGCAGACCGGCGCCCACCTCGCGCCAGTGCTCGACACCCTGCAGTACCTTCGCCACGAGACGCATTGCTGGTTCGAGATCACCACGCTGCTGATCCCGGACCACAACGACGGCGATGCCGAGATCGACGCGATGAGCCGCTGGATCGCCGATCACCTCGGGCCGGACGTGCCGCTGCACTTCACCGCCTTCCATCCTGACTACAAGATGATGGACGTGCCGCCGACGCCGCCAGCCACGCTGACGCGCGCCCGCGCCATCGCCCTCGCCAACGGGCTGCACCATGTCTACACCGGCAATGTCCACGACGTGGAAGGCGGGACGACCCGTTGCCCGCATTGCCGCGCGCCGCTGGTGCGCCGCGACTGGTATCTCGTGCTGGACTGCGAACTCGATGCGCGCGGCGAATGCCCGCGCTGCGGCACGCCGATCGCCGGCCGCTTCGGCGCCTTCGAACACTGCTTCGGCCGTCGGCGCATCCCCGTGCGGGCAGCGCAATCCCTGCCGTCATAAAGGAGACCCCCATGAGCCTGACCCTCACTTCCACCGCGTTCGCACCGGACGGCGGGATACCGGCCCTCCATACCTGCGAAGGCAAGGACGTGTCGCCACCGCTGGCGTGGAGTGGCGCACCCGCGGCGACCCTGAGCTTCGCGCTCATCGTCGACGACCCGGATGCGCCCGATCCCGCGGCGCCCAAGATGACATGGGTCCACTGGGTCCTCTACAACATCGGCGCGGAGGCCGGCGGGCTGCCCGAAGCGGTCAAGCCGGCGGCATTGCCGACGGGCACGCGCGAGGGCGTCAACGACTGGGGCCGTACCGGCTATGGCGGGCCTTGCCCGCCCATCGGCCGCCATCGCTACTTCCACAAGCTCTACGCGCTCGATGCCGTATTGCCGGAACTCGAGCGCCCGGACAAGGCCGCGCTCGAGAAGGCGATGAAGGGACACGTGCTCGCGCAGGCGGAGCTGGTAGGCACCTACGAGAAGCGGCGATAGGCGTTACTTCAGCGCCGCCTCCACCGCCAGCGCCACCGAGGCCAGCCGAGCATCGTCGCCCTGCACCGAGGACAGCATGAGTCCCACCGGCAGTTCGCCCGCACGATGGCACGGCAGGCTGAACGCGCAGCCGTCCAGGTAGTTGATCGCAAAGGTGTTGCGCAGCAGCAGCCCGTTGGCCTTGAAGAAGGCCTCGTCCGAGCGCACCAGTTCGTCGATAGTCGGCGCGACGATGGGCACCGTCGGACACAGCAGCGCATCGAAGCCTTCGAGCGCGCGCTCGGTACGCGCGATCCAGGCGCAGCGCTTGTCCTGCATCGCGATGTAGTCGGCGGCGCTGGCCGCGGCGCCGGTCGCGATGCGCGCGGCCACGCGCGGGTCCAAGCGCTCCCGTGCTTGCGCCAGGCGTTCACGATGCACGGCATGCGCCTCGACCGCCGAGAAGCCGCCGGGCGCGTTGAGCTGCGCGATCTCGGCCAGTTCCGGCAACCCGAGGTCGACGATCAGCGCGCCGGCGGCAGACAGGATATTCAGCACGCGCTCGAAGGCACTACCCACTGCAGGCTCGATGCCGTCGAACATCAGCGTCTGCGGCACGGCGAAGCGCATGCCCGCGAGCGGCCGCTGCCGCACGGCCAGCGGCGCATCGGCGATGGCGGCATCGACCAGCAGGCAGTCCTCCACGCTGCGCGCCATCGCGCAAACCGTGTCGAGTGTGCGCGACAGCTCCAGGGCGCCGCTGCGCGGCGTGCGCGCCTGGGTGCTCTTGAAGCCCACCAGCCCGCAGAGCGCAGCCGGGATGCGGATCGAGCCGCCGGTGTCCGAACCCAGGCCGGCGACCGCCAGCCCCAGCGCCACCGACACGGCGGCGCCCGAGGAGGAGCCGCCCGGGATGCGCGCCACCGCGGCATCCGCCGGATTGCGCGGCGTGCCGTGGTGTGGATTGATGCCCACGCCGGAGAAGGCAAACTCCGTCATGTTGGTCTTGCCCACGATTGCGGCGCCATTCGCGCGCAGCCGCGCCACGGCCGGCGCGTCGGCCGTGGCCGGCAGCTCGTCACGGCAGACGATGGAGCCGGCCATCGTGGTTTCGCCGGCCACGTCGTAGAGATCCTTGATCGACACCGGCAGGCCAGCGAGCGCAGGCAGCGCGATGCCTGCACGCAACGCCGCATCGGCATGGCGCGCCACGGCCAGCGCGGCCTCGGCATACAGCTGCGTGAACACATGCTGCGCGCCGGCGGCCGCGGCGCCTTCCAGCGCCTGTGCGACCAGGTGCTCGTGCGAAATCTCGTCGCGCGCCATGCGGCTGCGCAGCGCGGCGATCGTCTGGCCGCTCATCAAGCCACCACCGGCAACGGCTGGACCGCATAGCGATGCACGATGCTGCGCTTCAGGCGCGGATCGTGGATCTCGATTTCCATCTCGGGCGCGGGCCGGATGCCCTCGCCGCGCGCGTTCGGCAGAGCGCCCAGCGTGCCACAGGTCATGAAAGATCCCTCCTCGCCTGTCGCACCCGCGAAGATGCCGTCGCGCAGCGAGGCCAGCGGGCGGATGGCCGCCAAGCTACCCTGCTGGTAGCTCACCCACTTCCCGTCTTCGAGAATGCGGGAACGCAGCAGCAGCTCGTCCTGGTAGGGGGCCACGTCTGCCCAGCGCCACGCCGCCGTGGCCACCGGCTTTGCGCACATTTGCTTGGAAACGGCGACCGAGTAGCCCTCCACCTTGCGGTCGGTGTGGTCCGAGCCGACGCTGAGCCACCATTCACCGCGCGCGAAGAACAGCACCGGCTCTGCCTCGCCGGAGCTCTCGTCGCCGAGCGCCTCGATAGCGCTCGCTTGCGTCAGCAGGTTGGCGCCGACACGGTAATAGAGCGGCACGCCCGACGGCCGCGGCACGCCGATAGCCTCGAGTTCCTCGATGTGGTGCGCGATGGCGGCCGCGTCGCGGCCGGTCCAGCCCGCGACGACCAGGCGTTGCGGCGCGATGGCGATCAGTTGTGCGGAGCGCGTGCCGTCGCCGGCGATCGACTCGCAGGCGAAATGAAGCTTCGATGTCATGAATGAAGTCCGTGAAGAAATTACATGAGCACGCCCGGCAGCCACAGTGCGACGGCGGGAAACACCATCAGCATGACGATCGCGAGCATGTAGACGCCCATGAAGGGCAGAACGCCGGAAAACACGTCCGTGATCGGCCCGGGCTGCCTTCGCATGCCCTGCAGCACGTAGAGCACGGTGCCGTCCGGCGGGCTGATCATCGCGATCTCGACCAGCATGGTGATCACTACGCCGAACCACACCGGGTCGTAGCCCAGCGCCGTCACCACCGGAAAGAGCAGCGGAATGGTCGTGATCACCATCGACATCCCTTCCATGAAGGTGCCCAGCGCGAGGTAGAACCCGATGATCACCAGCATGATCACCCAGCCCGGAAAGGGCAGCCCCGTGAGGAACTTCGCCAGCATCTGCGGAATGCCCAGCGACGAAAGGATGTAGTTGAGGAAATAGGCGCCGAACAGGATCAGCGCGATCATCGAGGTGGTGCGCGCGGTGGCGCGCATCGATTCGGCCATCATCTTCCACGTGAGCTTGCGGTCCGCCAGAGCCAGCACCACGCTGCCGGCCACCCCCAGCGCGGCCGATTCGGTGGGCGTGGCCCAGCCGGCGTAGATGGTCCCAAGCACGAGCGCGATCAGCAGCGCCGTCGGCACCAGGTCCGACAGGCTCGCGATGCGGTGCTTCCAGGAGATGGTCTTGGAAGCCGCGTC
This sequence comes from Variovorax sp. Soil_C_33, assembly GCF_057656935.1. Taxonomy (NCBI): domain Bacteria; kingdom Pseudomonadati; phylum Pseudomonadota; class Betaproteobacteria; order Burkholderiales; family Comamonadaceae; genus Variovorax; species Variovorax sp. Soil_C_33. The sequence goes on along the minus strand of NZ_JBDGJK010000027.1, from coordinate 4,414 downwards.
GCCGTGCAGTTCGAGCTTGAAGCTGTAGTAGAGGATGACGGCCGTGAACAGCAGCACCACCAGAATGCTCGGCCCCACCGCCGCCAGGTACAGCGCACCCACCGAGGTTTCGGTGATCAGTCCGTAGATGATGAAGGTGATGCCCGGCGGGATCAGGTTGCCCAAGGCGCCGCCGGCCGCCAGCGACCCCAGCACCAGCTTCGGCGGGTAGTGGCTCTTCTCGAAGTACGGCAGCGCGACCGAACCCATGGTCGCGGCCGTCGCCACGCTGGAGCCGGCCACCGCCGAAAACACGCCGCAGGCCATGATGTTGGTGTGCAGCAGGCCGCCGGGCAGGCGGCCCATCCAGATGTTGAGTGCACGGTAGAGCCGCTCCGAAAGGCCGGCGCGCAGCATGATCTCGCCCATCAGCAGGAAGAGCGGCACCGACACCAGCACGAAGTTGGTCGACGGGCCCCAGATCATCTCGCCGATGAAGTTCCAGAACGGCCGGTCCGACAGGCCGAAGCCCGCCAGCAGCGACAGCACGGCCAGCGCGGCGCCGACGTAGATGCCGCCCGCGAAGAAGCCGACGAAGGCGAGCAGCACCGCGGCCAGCGCCCACCAGGGCACGCCGGCCGAGGCCACCGCTGCGGCATGGCCCTGCACGCCGAACAAGGAGGCGCCGCCGATCAGGAGGCCGATCGCGACGATGAAGACGATGGCGATCATCGGTCGGCTCCCGCGGCGGCGACGGGCTGCATGCCCTGCTGCGCCTCAGCGACAGCCTCGAGCGTTTCGGCGGCTTCGTCGATGTAGGTGCGCGCCATCAGCATGCGGTCCATCGCATCGGCATCGCCGCCGGCCAGCTGGCGCAGCGCACGCGAGGCGATGACCAAGCCTGCAAGCAGCAGCAGTGCCAAGCCCGCGGCCCACAAGCCCTGCGGAATCGCCAGCGGCGTGTGCAGTGCCGAGAGGTCGGTGGCGCCGAAGTCCCACGAGTCCTTGGCCAGCGAGAACGCGCCCCAGGCAAAGAAGCCGGTGGCGACCAGCAGGGCGAGTAGCGAAGCGAGGTGCAGCCAGACGCGCACCTTGAGCGGCAGCTTCTGCACCAGCACGTCGATGCGCACATGGCCACGCTCGAACAGCGTGCCGGCCAGGCCCCAGCTCATGCCGATGGCCATCAGGTAGCCGGTCACTTCGGTTGTCGCCTCGGTCGAGAAGCCCAGCAAGCGCCGTGCCCCGATGTCGAAGCAGATCAGCACGGTGATGGCCAGGTAGCACCAGCCGGCGATGGTCATCGCCTTGTCGCTGACCCATTCGAGCACGCGGAACATCAGCGGCTCGCGGCGTACTTGATGCCGGTGATCGGCGCGATCACGTCGTTGTAGACCGCGGCACAACGTTCGCCGCAGCGCTTGATCCAGCCGGGCAGCACCTCATCGGCGAGCTGTTTCTTGAGGGTGGCAGCCACGTCGGCCTGCGGCTTGCCTTCGACCATCGGCTTCTTGACCAGCGTGTGCAGCTTGCAGTCGGCCGCGCGGCCCACGTTGCAGGCAATGCCGTCGTTGGTGGCTTCGACGCCGAGCTTCCACTGCGCCTCCTGCACTTCGGACATCGTCTTCTCGAACTGCGCGCGCACGGCCGGGTCGAGCTTGTTCCACCAGGCCAGGTTGACGAAGTAGCCCGAGGTGGACCATGAGAGCGGCAGTGTGTAGAGGTGCGTCGTGACCTCCGGCCACTTCACGCCGTTGCCCGAACCCGCGCCGGTGATGCCGCAGTCGACCGTGCCGCGTTCCAGCGCGGCGTAGACCTCGCCGAAGGCCAGCGACACGGGCTGTGCGCCGAGGCCCTTCATGAGATCGGCCGCCGAGGGGCCGTTGGTGCGCACCTTCAGGCCCTTCAGGTCCGCCAGGCTCGTCACCGGCTTGCGGCAGAACAGCATCTGGCCCGAGAAGGGATAGGTCGCAACCAGCCTGATGCCCAGGCGTTCGAGTTCCTTGTTGGCCACCGGCACCATCGCGTCGGCCACCTTGCGGGCCTGCGCGATGTCGGCGTTCATGCCGGCCAGGTCCACGCCGTCGAGCATCGGCACGTCGCCCGACACGGTGGTCAGCGGCGCGGCGGCGATGTCGACCTGGCCCGAGCGCACCAGGCGCAGCACTTCGGGGCCGTTGACATTGCGCTCGGGCCAGGACGAGAGCGTGACTTCGACACGCCCGTTGGTGGCCTTGGCCATGCCGTCGCGCAGCATCGGCTGATCGACCTTGGTGTATTGCGGCAAGTTGGGCGCCACCTGGGTGATGGCCTGCACGGCGATCTTCGGGCCGGCCGGCACCTGGGCGAAGGCGGACACGGCAACCAGCATCGTGGCGGTCGCAAGGCATGCAAGAGGAGGCAGGGAACGCTTCATCGGGAACTCCTGGAGACAAAGAGAAATGGAACGAGGAAGGGGGAGCGGCGGGCAGGACGGCTGCCTCACCCGTAGTACTGGAATTCGAGCATCACGCAGCCCGCCGGCGACACGAAGGGCCCGTGCCACACGCCCGGCGGGCGGCAGGCGAAGGTGTAGGGGCCGAAGGCTTCGCCGCCCTGCCCTTCGGCATCGCAGCCGACCACGAGTTCGCCTTCGACGATGAAGACCTCCTCGTGAAAGTCATGGATCACGGGCCGATCGATCAGCGCGCCGGCGGCCCAGCGCGCGAGCCGCGTGCGCGAACCGGTGCGGGCCGCCGCGTCGAGGTTGTCGGCGAGCACGAGTTCCTCGATGCGGCCGGCGGAGGAAGCCACCGGCGCCCACGTGGTCGATGCCGCATCGGGCCGGATCGCGAAGAACTCGCGATGTAATTTGCCTGTCATGACCTTGTGCATGGCGCGCAGTGTTGTCGCGCACCCCGGCCGGGTCAAACGGGAAATTTTTTTGGAGGGCTATAGGATTTTCTGATGCACGACCCTGGCGCATGCCTCTGCCCCAGCAATGGGCGCTTGGTGTGCCGGATCAGGGCGCGAGCACGTCCTCGCGGCTGTTGGCGACGAACTGGTCGCAGGCCGCCTGGGCCATGTTGACCAGCGCCTCGGCCAGCGGCGACGCAGGTTCCAGCCGCATGCTGGCCACCAGCGGCAGCGGAATCGGCAAGGGGTCGACGTCGAGCACGACCAGGCGCCCGAGGCGCAGGTCTTCCTGGATCACCGCGAGCGGCAGCAGCGCCGTGCCGAAGCCCGTGCGCGCGAGATCGACCATCGCACCCAGCGACGAGAAGTAGCTCACGCGCAGGTTGGCGCAGCCGCTCGCGCCCTGCGCGATGTTGCGGTAGACGCCCGACTCGCGGTGGAAGGAGATGATGGGCTGCTCGGCGATGTCGGCAAAAGACAGCAGCTTGCGCGCGGGCAACTTCAGCGCCAGGCTCGGGCTCGCGACCCACCGCATCGCGAAGTTCACCATGCGCCGGTTGTCGATGAAGCCCGGCGTGATTTCTTCTGAAAGGATGGCGCAGTCCAGCGTGCCGCGCAGCAGGTCGTCGCGCAGGTGCGGCGTGATATCCGAATCGAGCTCGAGCGTCGCATTGGGGTAGCGCTCGGCAAAGCGCGACAGCAGATCGGGCAGCCAGGTGTGGACCACCGTCTCGATCACGCCGATGCGCAGCATGCCGGAGAAGGCGTCGGCCTGGCCCATGGCACCGATCATGCGCGCCTGCATCTCGATCATCCGTTCCGCGTAGGGCATGAGCTCGGTACCGTGGTAGGTGAGCATCACGCCGCGGTGCTCGCGGTCGAAGAGCTTGACGCCGAACTGCTGCTCCAGCGTCGCGATGCGGCTGGAGATGCCGGCCTGCGTGGTGTGCATCTTGTCGGCAGCCGCCTTGAAGCTGCCGAGCTTGGCAACCCAGATGAAGGCCTCGAGAAAACGCACGTTCATGGCCGGAGTCTAGGCGACCGCCCGCGGTGCGAGCGATGGGGCTTCTACTCGCCGCGGGACACGGGCCGCGCTTCCACGTCCGTCACGCGGCCCGGTTCGCGCAGGCGCACCGGGCTGTCCGCGGCTTGGCCGCGCGCTCGCGCCGCGGCCACGTCGGCCGCGGTGGGCTCGGCCGGGCGCGCTGCAGCCCGAAAGCGATCGAAGCCATGGCGCGGATCGAAGCGCATCACCCACGGCTGGACCGGCTGCCCGGTGAGGCGGGCCCAGCCGTAGCGCAGGCCCCAGACCGCCGCCAGCAACAGCACAGCCACTGCGAGGCTGGCCGCGAACAGGAGGCCCAGGAAGAACAGAACGAGGCGCAAAAGAAAGTTGAGCATCGAGGTTAGGCCACGGCCTCCAGGCTTTGTTCCCCGGCCTTGCGGAAGCTGAACTGCCCCGGCGCCTGGATCGGGTCGGTGGTGACGACGATCGTGTCCTTCGGCCCGAAGCTGCCGTCGAGCAGCAGCTTGGAGAGCGGGT